>SAUS01000032.1 GCA_004000625.1 Candidatus Cibiobacter qucibialis
CCTTTAGGCAACACCGCACAATTCCCGCCTTGCGGCTTAAGCACCGCTCCGGCAGCTGCGGCACGGCATCTGCGTTGCCAAAATGCTCGATAATACACAAAGTATTATCTGCGCTTTTGGCTTAGCATCTGCCGCACCTCGCTCGCCGTATCGGCACTTAGAATTATGTGGTATTGCCTTTACTTTTGCCCCCCGGCAGGATATACTTAAAAGCAGAACAATACGGGCAGCCAGAAGCCCGGCCAAATATAAGGATGTGTTATCATGAACCTGAAAGGCAAAACCATTGTGCTGGGCATTACCGGCGGGATTGCTGCTTATAAAATGCCTAATGTGGCCCATGCCCTGGCCAAAGCCGGCGCCAATGTGCATGTGCTGATGACCAAAAACGCCACGGAGTTTATCACCCCGCTGGTGTTTGAAACCCTGACCAACAACCGCTGCATTGTGGATACCTTTGACCGCAACTTTCAGTATGATGTGGCCCATGTTTCGCTGGCCAACGCGGCGGATTTGATGCTGATCGCCCCGGCAACCGCAAATGTGATCGCCAAGCTGGCCCACGGCCTGGCGGATGACATGCTGACCACCGTTACCCTGGCGGCCCGCTGCCCCAAGCTGGTGGCCCCCGCCATGAACACCCATATGCTGGAAAACCCCATCACCCAGGATAACCTGAAAACGCTGGAACATTACGGTTTCACCGTCATTCCCTCCGGTTCCGGCCTGTTGGCCTGCGGCGATACGGGCTCCGGCCGCCTGCCCGATGAGGGCGTTCTGGTGGACTATGTGGCACGGGAGCTGGAACACGAAAAAGACATGCAGGGCATGAAAGTGGTGGTTTCCGCTGGCGGCACCCGCGAACCGATGGACCCGGTGCGCTACCTGACAAACCATTCCACCGGCAAAATGGGCTATGCCGTGGCCCGCGCCTGTATGCTGCGCGGCGCGGATGTGACGCTGCTGACATCTTCCGACTTGCCGCCGGTTCCGTTTGTCAAAATGGTGCCTTTTGCCACCGCGGCAGAACTGTTTGAAGCTGTCAAGGCCAACGCCATGGATGCGGATGCCCTGGTGATGGCCGCCGCTGTGGCGGACTACCGCCCGGCCCAGGTGGCGCAGGATAAGATCAAAAAGCACGATGGTGAACTTTCAATTGAGCTGGAACGCACGGATGACATTCTGGGCTGGGTCGGCGAGCACAAGCCGGAGCAGTTGTTTGTCTGCGGCTTTTCGATGGAAACGAAAGATCTGATCGAAAATTCTACTGCCAAGCTGCACAAGAAAAACATGGATATGATTGTGGCCAACAATGTCAAGGTGCCCGGCGCCGGTTTTGGCGTGGATACCAACGTTGTAACCCTGATTACCGAAAGAATTTCCACCGCGCTGCCGCTGCAAAGCAAGGATGATGTTGCCATGCACATTGCGGACGTCATTGTGGAAGCAAAGCGGAGAAAACAGAAAAAGTAAAGCTGCCCCCCGCAAAAGAAACGAAGCAGCAAAAGAATAAGCTGATTTGGCACCCCTGCAGCCGCGCAGGGGTGCTTTTGCATGTGCACACAATTTTCACATCCTGGCAAAAAAACGACGCACAATTTTCACAAATAGGCAGTATACTTCTGGATAGTTCAGGGGTACGCCTGCCCTGCGGCGGGCGGCCCCCCAAGAAAAGGGGAGTGCATCCATTGATCGAAGTCAAGCATTTGACCAAGCGTTACGGAAAACACACCGCGGTCGATGATATCAGCTTCACTGTGCAGGACGGCTGTATTTACGGCCTGCTGGGGCCCAACGGCGCCGGCAAATCCACCACAATGAACATGATCACCGGGTATCTTGCGCCCACGGGCGGCACCGTTGCCATTGACGGCCATGATGTTCAGGAAGAGCCCAAGGAGGCCAAAGCCTGCATCGGCTACCTGCCGGAAATTCCGCCGCTGTATACCGATATGACCGTGCAGGAATACCTGCTGTTTGTCAGCGAGCTGAAAGGCAAAAAGAAAAAAGCGGACCGCGTGCAGGATGTAGCGCAGGCCGTGCAGCGCGCTGGGCTGCAGGAGATGGAAAAACGGCTGATCCGCAACCTTTCCAAAGGCTACCGCCAGCGCGTTGGCATTGCCGCTGCACTGCTGGGCAGCCCCAAGGTGATCATTCTGGACGAACCCACCGTTGGCCTGGACCCCGCCCAGATGATCGAGATCCGCAACCTCATCCATGACCTGGGAGAGACCCACACCGTCATCCTTTCCAGCCATATCCTGAGCGAAGTGCAGACGATCTGTGACCGCGTGCTGATTATTGCGCACGGTAAAGTGGCCGCCCAGGGCACGCCGGAAGAGCTGGCCGCCCAGCTGGCTGCCCGCGGCATGATTGCCGCCACGGCACTTGGCACCAAAGAACAGATTCTGGCCGCTGCCGCCAAGGTGGAGGGCCTGACCGACCTGCGCGTGACCGCAGAAAAGGGCGATGAAGTCAGCTTTACCGCCACCAGCACCGCCGGTGCAGACCTGCGCGCGGCCCTGTCCAAGGCGCTGGCCGAAGCTGGCTGCCCGGTTGTGTCCCTGACAAGCGATACGATGAGTTTGGAGGATATCTTCCTACAGATCACCGAGACTGCACCGGAGGAAGCCCAGCCGGAAGAAACCGAAGAACCGGCTCCGGAAGCGGCTGCCGCACAGCCGGAACAGTCTGCTGAGCCTGCCGAACCGCAGGCCCCGGCGGATGATACTCCGGAACAACCGGAAGCCGAAAACGACCAAAAGGAGGAAGAGTGAGCCATGTTTGCCATTTTTAAGCGGGAACTGCGCAGCTATTTCACCAGCCTGGTCGGCTATGTTGTCATTGGTGTTATGCTGGCGTTTACCGGGTTATATTACTCCGCCAACTGCCTGGTGTATGGCACGTCGGATTTTTCAACCGTTTTGTATTCTACCACGCTGGTCATGCTGTTTTTGCTGCCGGCGCTGACCATGCGCAGCTTTGCGGATGAACGCCGCAATAAAACCGACCAGCTGCTGCTCACCAGCCCGGTGGGTATTCCTTCTATCGTGATGGGTAAGTATTTTGCCCAGCTGGCGGTGTTTGCCGTGCCCATGGCGGCAGCGGCCATCATGCCGCTGGTGCTCACGGCCTTTGGCACCATCTCCCTTACCAGCGCTTACGCCACCTGGCTGGCGTACTTTTTGATGGGCGCTGCCTGCATTGCCATCGGCACCTTTGTCTCCGCCCTGACGGAAAACCAGATCATTGCGTACCTGGCTACTTTTGGTGCGCTGCTGATCTGCTACCTGATGAACGGCATCAAAAGCCTGTTCACCAGCGGCAACACGCTGGCATTCATCGTGTTCTGCGTGGTGCTGGCGGTTGTGGCTCTGCTGGTCGGTCTGGCCTGCAAAAATGTCACGGTGGGCAGCGCGGTGTTCTGCGGCGGTGCCGTGGTGCTGGTGCTGCTGTTTAAGCTGCGCCCGGCCTGGCTGCTGACCGGCTTTAACAGCGTGCTTGGCGCGCTGGCACTGTTCCAGCCGTTTACGGATTTTGTGGGCGGCATGTTCAGCGTGACCGGCATTGTGTATTATCTATCGGTGGCGGGACTGTTCCTCTTCCTGACGGGTCAGGCACTGGAACGCCGCCGCTGGAATTAAAGAGGGGGGTCCGACGATGAACTTTAAGAAAAAGAACGCGGCCAATGCCCCTGCCCCTAACCAGGCACAGCAGGCAGCGCGCCGCCGCAGCCTGCGCAGCGGTGCTTACGCCAGCGTGCTGGCCGTTGTGGTGCTGGTGCTGGTAATTCTGCTCAACCTTGTGGTGGGTGCGGTGCCCACCAAGTTTACCCAGTTTGATATTTCCACCGGCAAAATGTTCACCCTGAGCGATACCACCAAAACCATGCTGCAGGAACTGAACACCGATGTGACCGCCTATTACCTGGCGGAAACCGGCAACGAGGATTCCAACATTACGCGAATTCTGGACCGCTATGCGGGCGAAAGCAGCCATTTTACCTGGCAGCAGCGCGACCCCGCGCTGTACCCCACCTTTGCACAGCAGTATGACGCGCAGAACGCAAGCTCCTCCAGCGTGATCCTTGTATGCGGGGATAACCACACCGTGGTGGACTACAATGATATGTATACGGCGGATTATTCCAGCTATTATACCACCGGCAGTTACACAATGAGCTTCTCCGCTGAGAAAGCGCTGTCCTCCGGCATTGCCAAGGTCACGCGGGAGAACAGCTATGTGCTGTACCAGCTGACCGGCCACGGCGAATCCAGCCTGGAAAGCGATTTTACCGAAACGCTGGATAATTCCGGCGTTACCATGCAGGACCTGAACCTGCTGACCACCGATACAGTGCCCGAAGATGCCGCAGCCCTGCTGATCAACGACCCGCAGGCGGACCTTTCCACCCTGGATGCCGCTGCCATCAAGACCTATCTGGAAAACGGCGGCCACCTGTTTGTGACCACCGATCTGACGGTGAGCACCCCCAACCTGGATGCCCTGCTGGCAGAGTACGGCATGACCCGCCAGGAAGGCCTTGTGATTGAAAATGACAGCAGCTATTACGCTTACCGCTACCCGCAGACCTACCTGCTGCCGAGCCTGAGCTCCAACGATATCACCGCGGGCATAACTGACGGCATGCATGTTTTTACCCCCGTGGCACAGGGCATTGTGAAAGGCGACAGCACCGATGACCTGACCCTGACCACCCTGCTGAGCACCAGCAGCACGGCATACTCCATGCAGGATTACGCCGAGGCTACCACCGCCGAGCAGGGGGCAAATGATCCCAACGGCCCCTTTAACATTGCCGTTGCCGCAAGCAACAGCGCTACCGGCGCCAAAGTGGTGTGGGTGAACTGCCCCAACATGCTGAACAGCAAGATGAACAGCGCGGTTTCCGGCGGCAATGCCCAGCTGTTGACCAGCGCCGTGAACTGGATGACCGGCGAGGGTGTGGTGATCGACAGCAAGAGCATGAGTGCCGAAACCCTGATGGTGCCGGGCAGATCGATTAAGCTGCTTGGCCTGCTGTTTACCATTGTGGTGCCGCTGGCCTTTATCGTGGCCGGTATTGCCATCACTTTGGTGCGCCGCCGCCGTTGATATTTCCAGTGCCGCAGAAACCTTAGGAGATAACAGCCAATGAACACAAAGAAAATGTTGCCCCTTTTTGTGCTGGTTCCCGTGGTGGTTGTGCTGGGCGTTGCCCTTGGCGTGCTGAACCATGCAGACACCGAGGAAGAGGATACCAGCATTGCACTGTGCAGCCTGGATGCTGACAGTGTGACCGCGATTGCCTACAAAGACGCCAGCGATGGCGCAACGTTGGAATCCGCCCTGACCAAAACGGATGATACCTGGACACTGGATTCTGACCCCGCGCTGCCCCTTGACCAGAGTAAGGCCCAAGGCGTTGCCGACAGCATGACCGCGCTGACCGCGCTGCGCGAACTGAGCGATGACGCCGACGTTGCCAGCATGGGCTTTGATACCCCGACTTATGAGCTGAGCCTGAAAACGGCAGATACCGAATGGACGCTGACCGTTGGCAGCAAGAACTCCATCACAAACAACTGGTATGCCCGCCTGAGCGCAGACGGCCCGGTGTATACGCTGGACAGTTCGGCCCTGAGCGGCATCTGCAAAACCGCAAAGCAGCTGTATGCCGCCCAGAGCATTACGGACATAGATGTGGACGATGTGACCAAGATGGTGGTGCAGACCGCCAACGGCGGAACCCTGAGCTTTGCCCAGAATGACAGCACCTGGACGCTGACGGATGATGCGGAGTATAACCTGAATCAGGATATCGTCAAAAAGATGGCGAGCACCATCTGCGATCTGAAAACCAAGTGGAGCGTGACCGAACCGCAGGCCGATGCCGTGTATGGTCTGGATACCCCCAATGCCATCGTTACCCTGATTGCATCGGATGGCACCAGCATCCAGTGCAGCTTTGGCGGCAACGACGCCGAGGACGATACCCTGTGCTACCTGCGCAGCTCCGGCGCAGCAGGCGTTGTGTATGAAGTGAGCACTGACGCCCTGAACGCCTTTGCCTATGACAAGGCAGCGCTGGAAGCCGAGGAGGAAGCCACCCCCGAAACCGCCGATGTTGCCGCCGAAGACCCGGTTGGCAATGACAATACCGTTGATGATGAATAATCGGTCCGGCAGCAAAGCCTGAACCAATGCAAAGCCCCCGGCACGGTGCCAAACCACTGTGCCGAGGGCTTTTTGCAGAGTAATGCGGGATTTTACCACTTGATTCCTGTAAATTCCATTCCATTCTGCCGCGAGGCATGGTATAATCAAAATATAATAAAACACGCCGCAAGGCCAGCATATGCAGCAGGGCGCGTTGTGCGGGGAAAATGGCATTTCCCTATAGTGACCGCAGGGGCGCACATTGTGCGCCCGCCAACTTAAGGCAAAGATATTTCCCTGTGAAAATATGGATAGGAAAAATGCCTTTTATGTAACAATTTGGATGACTTCTTCGTTTATCTTATTAGAGGATACACCCTAGGGCAATACCGCATAATTCTAAGTGCCGATACGGCGAGCGAGGTGCGACAGCTGCTAAGCCAAAAGCGCAGATAATACTGGATGCTGCAAAGGTGAGCGCCGCCAGTGGCGGAAACAGTGAACCGAAGCAGGGGCAGCGGTCGCAGAGTGCGAGGGGCTTTTGTCCCCGATGTACGATGCGGGTACCGCAACCCGACATTATCGAGCATTTTGGCAACGCAGATGCCGTGCCGCAGCTGCCGGAGCGGTGCTTAAGCCGCAAGGCGGGAATTGTGCGGTGTTGCCTTAGACAAACAGCAGGGGACGGTAAGCATGAAAAAAAGATTCGCGGCATTTGTGTCAACCGTTTTGGCGGCAGTCTTGTGCGCCTGTTCTGCTGCCCCAAAAGATGTACTCCCCAATAAGGCGGCCCAGCCGACCGAAGCACCAACACAGCAAGCCCAAACCACGCAGGCAGCACCCACGGAACAGCCCACCCCGGAGCCGGACCCCGTGCAGCAGCTGCTGGAGGAGATGACGCTGGAACAAAAGGTGGGGCAGCTCTTTCTTGTTCGACCCGATTCCCTGGACTTGAGCCAAACGCAGGACCAGATCAACGATGCCAAGGCGGACGGTGTGACCGAACTGACGGATGCCATGCGCCAGACTTTGGCGGAGTACCCGGTGGGCGGCGTGGTGATCTTTGGCAAAAATCTGGAAAGCCCGCAGCAGATCACCCAATTCCTGGACGATTTGCAGCAGGCGAGCGATACGCCGCTCTTTACTGCCATTGATGAGGAGGGCGGCCTGGTGGCGCGCCTTGCCAACAATGCCGCGTTTGACCTGCCCCAATACGAAAGCGCTGCGGCGGTGGGAACATCCGGTAACCCGGAAGATGCCCGCGCCATGGGCCGTACCATTGGCGGCTACTTAAAAGAATACGGCTTTAACCTGGATTTTGCCCCTGTGGCCGATGTGAACACCAACCCCGATAACCCGGTCATCGGTACCCGCGCGTTCAGCAGTGAACCGCAGACCGCCGCCGACCTTGTGGGCGGGGCGTGCGCCGGGTTTGCCGATGCGGGCATTGCCTGCACCCTCAAGCATTTCCCCGGCCATGGCGATACCAGCGAGGATACCCACGTTGGCACCGTAACGCTGAACAAAACGCTGGATGACCTGCGCAGCTGTGAGCTGGTGCCCTTTGCCCAAAATGTGAACAATGCTCCGCTGATTATGGCGGCCCACATTACCGTGCCGCAGGTAACAGGGGACGATTCCCCGGCCTCCCTTTCCAGCGTCATGCTGACCGATCTTTTGCGCGGGGAGTTGGGCTATCAGGGCTTGATCGTGACGGATTCGCTGGCGATGCAGGCCATCACCGATGTGTATACCCCCGGTCAGGCGGCGGTCAAGGCGCTGCAGGCCGGTGCAGACCTGCTGCTGATGCCCAACGGCCTTGCCGATGCCTATACCGCCGTGCTGGAAGCTATGCAGGATGGTACCATCCCCCAGCAGAGACTGGACGAAAGCGTGCAGCGCATTTTGCAGTGCAAATACCAATACGGCATCCTGACGCAGTAACGCGGTGCCGTTTATAAGGAGAATGAAAATGCCCAAGTATACAGTAGACGGTTCGTTTTTTGTGCAGCAGATTTCCGGCATCCAGCGCTATGCGCGGGAAATACTCGCTGCCATGGATCCCATGCTGGAACCCGGCGAGCTGGAAGTGGCGGTTCCGCCGGATTGTATCGTTCCCGAATACCGCAATATCAAGGTGGTCACCCTGCCGCAGTCCAGCGGCATTTTGGGCTGGCAGCGGGTGTATGGCCGATATCTGGCACAAAGCGGGCGCTGCTGGCTGGGCATGTGCAACGTTATTCCCATGTTCCACCGTGGGAACGAGGGCATTGCCGTGGTGCATGATGTGTGCTATAAAGCACGCCCGGATTTTTATACCGACCTGCGCGGCCGCACCAGCGCTGTCTGGCACTGCATGCAGTATGCGGCCATTGCCAAAAAGGCCAGAAAAATCGTGACGGTCTCGGAATTTTCCAAAAGCGAGATCGTGAAATATTACCATGTGAACCCCGAAAAGATCACCGTGGTGTATAACGCCTGGCAGCATATGCAGCGCGTGCGCCCTGACCCCATGCTGTTTGGTGAGTACAGCAAGTGGCCGCAGCTGAAAAAGGGCGAGTATTATTTCTCAATGTCCAACCTGCTTAAAAATAAGAACTTTCCCTGGGTGCTGCGCGCTGCGCAGAGCAAACCCCAGGTTATGTTTGCAATTGCGGGCGGCGGCAGCCTTGCCAAAGAGGCCGCTGCCCTGGGGTTGGACCACCTGAACAACGTGATGTACCTTGGCTATGTGACGGACGGCGAAGCCAAAAGCCTGATGGAAAACTGCAAGGCGTTTTTGTTCCCCACGCTGTATGAGGGGTTCGGCATCCCCCCGCTGGAAGCCATTGCCTGCGGTGCTCCACGCGTGATGGTGAGCAATACCCCCTGCATGCGGGAAATTTACGGCTCCCACGCTGATTACATTGACCTTTCCGCCAACCACGGCAGTGTGGACCATGTAACCCCCGGCCGGGATGCCGCCGCCGTACTGCAAAAATACTCGTGGGAAGGCAGCGCCCGCCGCATGCTGGAGGTGCTGCGCGAGCCATGACCGTAACGATACCGGGTGATTTTGATCTGCAAAAAATAGCCGCCAGCGGCCAGGCGTTCCGCATTGCGCAAACGCCGCAGGGCTGGCGGTTTTTGGCCGGGGATAAGCTTTTGTACCTGCAGCCCGGCAGCGGTGATACGTATACAGCTAGCTGTACCCCGGAAGAATGGCAGGGCTTCTGGCACCGCTATTTTGATTTGAACCGCAATTATGCGGCCATCCGCGCCGCGGTGCCCAAACAGGATGGCTACCTTTGCGCAGCGGCCCGGGCCGGGGCGGGCATCCGCATTCTGCGCCAGGACGCCTGGGAGATGCTGGTTACCTTTATCATCAGCCAGCGCAAAAATATCCCGGCCATTCAGGCTTGCGTGGAAACGCTGTGTACCCGGTACGGTGCGCCGCTGCTGCAGCCGGGCGGGAATGTGCTGTATGCGTTCCCAACGGCGCGGGCGCTCGCTGCGGCAGGGGAGCAAGCATTGCGGGACTGCGCGCTGGGCTACCGCGCCCCGTATGTTCTGGCTGCCGCCCAGGCAGTTGCAGCGAGAACACTGGACCTTGCCGCGCTGGAAACCCTGCCCGATGCCCGGCTGCTGGAAGCTCTGATGCAGCAGCACGGCGTGGGCATCAAGGTGGCCAACTGCGTGGCCCTGTTTGCCTATGGCCGCATGGAGTGTGCCCCTGTGGATGTGTGGATCCAGCGTGTGATCGACCAGCATTACGCCGGGCAGAACCCATTCCCAGCCTATGGCAACGCCGGAATTTTGCAGCAGTGGATGTTCTATTTCGCCCGTTCCGAAAAGGAACGGGTGAAATAGAAAGAATAATGAAAAAAGAATAAAGAAAAATGCAGGTGGACCGCGTTGCTGGCACAACGCGGTCCACCTGCATTTTTAATTATTCTTTATTACTTATTCATTTGGCAAATATTCATTTGCCTACCGCCCTGTCCATTCTCCGGTATTGCAGCGCTTCCATCAGCTCTGCGGCGCCGATCTGTTCCACACCGTTCATGTCGGCAATGGTGCGGGCAACGCGCAGGATGCGGTCATAGGCGCGGGCGCTGTAGCCCATGCGTTCAAACGCACCGCGCAGCAGCTTTTCGGCGGCGGGCGCAAGCGGACAGTAGCGCCGCAGCATGCCGCTGGGCAGCTGGGCGTTGCAGGTAAAGCCAAGGCTCTTGTAGCGCTGGGCCTGAATGGCGCGTACCGCGGCCACTCGCGTGCGGATGTCAGCGCTCGGCTCGCCGCCGGTTTTTGCGGCAAGGGCGTCGTACTCCACGGGGCGGGCCTCCACATGCAGGTCAATGCGGTCCAGCAGCGGACCGGAAATCCGCTGCCGGTAGCGCTCAATCGCACTGGGCGTGCAGCTGCATTCCCGCACGCCGGAACCATAATACCCGCACTTGCAGGGGTTCATGGCGGCAACCAGCATAAAACGGCATGGGTAGGTGGCGGTGCCGTGTACCCGGCTCACGGAGATGCACCCGTCCTCGATTGGCTGGCGCAGCACCTCCAGCGCTTCGCGGCTGAACTCTGGCAGCTCGTCCAAAAACAGTACGCCGTTGTGGGCCAGGCTGACCTCGCCGGGGCGGGGCACTGTGCCGCCGCCCGCAATGGCTGCGGCGCTGACACTGTGGTGGGGGCTGCGGAACGGTCGCTGCTGCAATAATCCGGTCCCGGCCTGCACCAGCCCGGCAACGGAATAAATCGCGGTGGTTTCCAGCGCTTCCTCATAACTGAGCGGCGGCAGGATGCCCGGCAGGCGCTTGGCCAGCATGCTTTTGCCGGTGCCCGGCGGGCCCACCATCAACAGGTTGTGCCCACCCGCAGCGGCAACTTCCAGCGCGCGGCGGGCTTCCGCCTGGCCGCGCACATCCGCAAAATCGGGGCCAAGCCACTGCCCGGCGGCATCGTATCCTGTGCGGCTGGCGGGGCTGAGCTTTGCCTGCCCCGCCAGGTGGCGGATCACATCCGCAGCGCTGCGGGCGGGGTAAACTGTCAGCTGCTCGGCCACGGCGGCTTCGGCGGCGTTTTCGGCAGGAACAAACAGCTCGGTCACGCCCGCCTTTTGGGCGGCAAGGGCCATGGGCAGGGCACCGGCAATGGGGCGCAGTGTGCCATCCAGCCCAAGCTCACCCAAAAATGCCTGGTGCGGCTCTGGCTGTGGGATGTACTGCTGCGCCGCCAAAATGCCGATGAACACCGGCAGGTCATACAAACTGCCGGTCTTGCGCACATCGGCGGGGGCCAGGTTGACGGTAACATGGCTGGCGGGCCAGGGGCAGTTCAGGTTTTTGATGGCGCTGCGCACCCGCTCACTGCTTTCCTTCACGGCGGAATCCGGCAGGCCCACCATGGCAAATTTGGGCAGACCGCCGCTGATGTGGGTTTCCACGGTAACGGGGTAGCCATCCAGCCCCGTTACCCCCAGGCTGACAACGTGTGCATACATGGCGCAGCCAACTCCTTTTTTTCAACAAATTGCGTACTTTGATTATTTTCAGTATATCCTGTTCCGCCCGCGGCGGCAAGCATATTTTTTGTGCCCAAAATCTGCCTTGACGCTGTAGGGTAAAAAACAAGCAAAGCCCCGGCAAAAGGCCGGAATTCCAGCTTTTTTTGATTGACAACGCAAACTAAAATTGATATATTTAATTTGAACAAGTAAATTTACCCAAAACTTTTACAGGGTAAGAAAGTGATGGTGTCCAAAATGTATAAAGAAATGTACAGCCGTTGGCTTGTTGCCAACCTGGATGACCCCGACCTGAAGCCGGAGCTGGAATCGATTCAGAACGATGACGCTGCCATTCAGGATCGTTTTGCCGTTGCCCTTAAGTTCGGCACTGCCGGTCTGCGCGGTGTGATCGGCGCCGGTACCAACCGCATGAACGTGTATGTTGTGCGCCAGGCTACCCAGGGCCTTGCCAACTGGGTCAAGACCCAGGGCGGCACCCAGACCGTTGCTATCAGCTATGACAGCCGCATCAAGAGCGATGTGTTTGCCAAGGCTGCTGCCGAAGTTCTGGCCGCCAACGGCGTAAAGGTGCGCATTTACAGCGCCCTGATGCCGGTTCCCGCACTGAGCTTTGCTACCCGGTATTATAACTGCAACGCCGGTATCATGGTAACGGCATCCCACAACCCGGCCAAGTACAACGGCTATAAGGCCTACGGCCCCGATGGCTGCCAGATGACCGATGAGGCCGCTGACATCGTGTACGCCGAAATCCAGAAGACCGACATCCTGACCGGCGCCAAAACCATGCCGTTTGCCGAGGGGCTGGAAAAGGGCATCATCGAATACGTTGGCGATGACTGCATCAACGCCCTGTACGAAGCAATCGAAGCCCGCTCCATCCGTCCCGGTATCTGCAAGACCGCCGGCCTGAAGCTGGTTTACAGCCCGCTGAATGGCTCCGGCCTGGTTCCGGTCACCCATGTTCTGCATGACATCGGCATTACCGATATCACCGTTGTGCCGGAACAGGAAAAGCCGGACGGCAATTTCCCCACCTGCCCGTACCCCAACCCCGAAATTTTCGAGGCTCTGCGCCTTGGCCTGGAACTGGCCGAAAAGTCTGGTGCAGACCTGATGCTGGCCACTGACCCCGATGCTGACCGCGTTGGCATTGCCGTTAAGTGCAAGGATGGCAGCTATGAGCTGCTTTCCGGCAACGAAGTCGGCGTTCTGCTGCTGGATTACATCTGCGCGGGCCGCATTGAGCAGGGGACCATGCCCAAAGACCCCGTCATGTGCAAGTCCATCGTGTCCACCCCGCTGGCGGACAAGGTGGCCGAGCATTACGGTGTTGAGTGCCGCAATGTGCTGACCGGCTTTAAGTGGATCGGCGATCAGATCGCCAAGCTGGAAGCTGCTGGTCAGGTTGACCGCTTCATCTTTGGCTTTGAGGAAAGCTATGGCTACCTGGCTGGTCCTTACGTCCGCGATAAGGATGCCATCATCGGCTCTATGCTGATTTGCGAAATGGCTGCTTATTACCGCGCAAAGGGCAGTTCCATCAAGGAAGAGCTGGAGCGCATTTACACCGAGTATGGCCGCTACCTGAACAAGGTTGACAGCTTTGAGTTCCCGGGCCTGTCCGGCATGGACAAGATGGCGGGCATTATGTCCGGCCTGCGCGAGAACCCGCCCAAGGACTTTGGCGGTGACGCCGTTGTAAAGGTTGTGGACTATAAAAAGCCTGAAGAGACTGGTCTGCCCGCTGCCAACGTGCTGATCTACACCCTGGCATCCGGCTGCACCGTTGTGGTGCGCCCCTCCGGCACCGAGCCGAAGATCAAGACCTACTTTACCACCAAGGGCAAAGACCTGGCCGAAGCCGAAGCCAAGAAAGAAGAACTGGCCGCTGCCGTTAAGCCGCTGCTGGCATAATGTGATTCCATAGGTTTGGCGCTTTTGGGCCGCCTGCTGTAATACGCAGACGGCCTTTTTTGTATGCAGCCCCCTAGCCGCCGCAGTGAGGAAATAACGCGCATTTTCAGGCTCCGCTTGGGGAATCACCCCTCCGTCACCTTCGGCGACAGCTCCCCTCGAAGGGGAGCCAAAGGCTTTGCGGAAAATTGTTGCGGCATCTGCTACAAGGCCCCGGAACGGTCAAGACCGTTCCCTACAGAGCATTTTATTGTGTGCGGTCAACCCACAAACACCCAGTAGGGCGGGGGTACCCGACTCCGCCGGAAACTTACCGGAGCAGATACAAAAAACGTGTGATGTACTTTGCCCCACAGTAGGAGACGGCGTCCGCAACGTCCCGGATGGGCATATAAATGATTGCACTTTTGCTGGCAATTTGCTGCCGCAAAAGATTGCCCGCACTACTTGACAAAACACAAAAACTCTGGTAAAATACTCTAGCAATCGTTCAGAGGGCTGCTCCACACGCACAGGATGGCGTCTGCTGGTAGCCGAAATTCGAAGATTGTGATGAGCACATATATCAAGTATGGCTCCCTTTAGTCATGATCGAGAAAGAGGTGAAATGAAAATGAAGCAGGGTATTCATCCCAACTATGTGGATTGCACCATTACCTGCGCATGCGGCAACGTGATCCATACCCGCGATACCAAGCCGGAGATCCGCGTTGAAGTTTGCAGCAAGTGCCATCCCTTCTACACCGGCAAGCAGAAGCTGGTTGACACCGGCGGACGTGTTGAGCGCTTTAAGCGCCGCTACGCCAACAAGGCTGGCAAGTAATTGCATTAAGGTTTTGTATACCGCAGATGGCAACATCTGCGGTATTTTTTTCAAATACATCATCTTGCATCTCAAAGGAGAACCCCTATGCCGGACTATCAAACGATCCGCGGTATTTCCACCTTTGAATATGAAGAAAAGCGCTCCCGCTTTATTGCTTCCGCTGCGTTTGCCGATACCGAGGAAGCTGCCCTTGCCCACCTGAACCGCATCAAAGCGGCCAACCGCACCGCGCGGCATAATGTGTATGCCTATGTTCTGCGCGAGGGCGGCCGCACCCGCTACAGTGATGACGGCGAACCCGCCAAAACCGCCGGTACCCCTGTGCTGGAAGCCATCGGCCATGCGGGGCTTTCGGATGTGATCGTGGTGGTTACGCGGTACTTTGGCGGAGTTCTGCTGGGTACCGGCGGGCTGGTGCGGGCCTACACCGCGGCGGCATCCGGAGCCTTGCAGCAGGCGGAAATTGTCAGCATGCGGCTGGTGACGGATTGCGCCGTGACCGTGCCATACCCCAAGTTTGAACAGGCCCAGCGGATGATCGCAGCCGCCGGGGCCAAACTGCAGGAACCGGAGTATGCCGACGCTGTGACCCTGCGCTGGCGCATGCCTGCCGGAACCGAAGAAGCCCTGTGCCATGACCTGAGCGAGCTGACCCGCGGCAGTGCCGAAGTGACGATCAGCAAACCACTTTACGCAGCTTTTTGATGCTGCGCAGTCATTTCTGGCAAGAAAGCAGAATTTCCCATGAAATTTTTACATTTCATACAAGTGTTTGGCGGCTTTTTATCGTATTTATAATATAGAGAGCTGTTTTTGGGCATGATATGCCCAACGGGGAACCGGATAGGGGAAAGGAGGCTGCGCCGTGACTGTGCGGGAAGAGACCCAGACAATTGAACGCCTGACCTTAAGCCCCTATGCCGCTTTAAGTGAGCAGAGCTTTGGCCGCCGCACCCCGGAACCGGAAGATGACCTGCGGACCTGCTACCAGCGTGACAGGGACAGAATTTTGCACTGTAAAAGTTTCCGGCGGTTGAAGCAGAAAACACAGGTGTTTCTTTCGCCGGAGGGCGACCACTACCGCACCCGGCTGACCCACACGCTGGAAGTCAGCCAGATTGCCCGAACCATTGCCCGCGCCCTGCGGCTGAATGAGGACCTGACCGAAGCCATTGCCCTGGGGCATGATCTTGGCCACACCCCATACGGCCACGCGGGGGAGCGCGCACTGAACCGGCTGTGCCCCGGCGGGTTTACCCACTACCGCCAAAGCCTGCGGGTGGTGGACTACCTGGAAAAGGACGGCAAGGGCCTGAACCTTTGCTGGGAGGTGCGCAACGGGATTATTACCCACACCAAAGGCGCCTGGGCCCGCACGATGGAAGGCTGTACCGTGCGCTATGCGGACCACATTGCCTTTTTGAACCATGATATTGAGGATGCCGTGGCCGCCGGTGTGCTGAACCCCACCGCCCTGCCGCGGGATGCCGTGCAGGTGCTGGGAGATACCAAATCCCGGCGCATCACCACAATGATCACCGACCTTGTGGCAAACAGCGCAAACTGCAAAAATGGGAAAATGCAGTTTTCCCCCGAAGTGGAGGAGGCATACGGTGTGCTGAAAGACTTTATGTACAGCACGGTGTATGTGGACAAGGATGCCAAGCGCGAAGAGAAAAAAGTGGACAAGATGATCGAAGCGCTGTATGAGCGCCTTTGCGCGGACCCCACGCTGATGCCTAATTTTTATATGCAGGTGGCATATCACCAGGGAATGGACCGTGCCGTGGCGGATTATATTTCCGGCATGAGCGATGAATTTGCTACCCGCCTGTTTGAGGAGCTGTTTGTGCCGCAAAAGTGGCAGGTGCTATAAAATTGGCAGTATGTTAGAGCACTGCCGCCCGCCCCGAAGGGGCGCACATTGTGCGCCCGCTAACCTATGGCAATACCGCATAATTCTAAGTGCCGATACGGCGAGCGAGGTGCGGCAGATGCCAAGCCAAAAGCGCAGATAATACTGGATGTCTTATCGAGCATTTTGGCAACGCAGATGCCGTGCCGCAGCTGCCGGAGCGGTGCTTAAGCCGCAAGGCGGGAATTGTGCGGTGTTGCCCTATAAATTATTACGATATATACGCGAAAGGAGGCCCGGAGCCCCATTGATCCCACAGGAATACATACAGGAAGTGGTTGCACGCAATGATATTACCGAAGTAATCGGCCAATATGTGCAGCTGCGTCATCGCGGGCGGACCTATACCGGGCTGTGCCCTTTCCATAACGAGAAAACCCCTTCGTTTACCGTCTACCCGGATACCCAAAGTTTTTACTGCTTTGGCTGCGGTGCGGCGGGGGATGTGATTAACTTTGTGCGCAAAATTTCCAACCTGGGCTATGTGGAGGCTGTTAAACAGCTGGCGGGCCGCGCCGGGATGCCCATGCCGGAGGAGGACGACCAGGAAAGCCGTTCCCGCTCCCGCCTGTTGGAGATCAACCGCAACGCCGCGCGCTATTTTTATGACCAGCTCAACGCCCCAACGCCGGAAGCCGCCATGGCCCGCCGCTACTGGCGCGAAAAACGCGGCCTTTCGGATGCGGCCATCCGCCGGTTTGGCCTGGGCTATGCACCGGAAGATTTTGTCGGCCTTCTGCACTACCTGCGCCACCGCGGCTTTACCGAGCCGGAATTGGAATCCTCCGGCCTTGTCAAGCGTAGCGCCAAGGGCAATCTGTATGATATCTTCCGCCACCGCGTGATGGTGCCCATCATTGATGTGCGGGGCAATATCATTGCGTTCGGCGGGCGCGTGATGGATGATTCCAAGCCGAAATACATCAACTCGCCCGAAACGATGGTCTACCACAAATCCCGCACGCTGTTTGCGCTGAATGTGGCAAAAAAATCAACGTCCAAGCGGTATATCCTCTGCGAAGGGTATATGGACGTCATCTCGATGCACGAAGCCGGGTTTGATACCGCTGTCTGTGCCTGCGGCACGGCTTTGACGCCGGAGCAGGTCAAGCTGCTGACGGAATACGCCGACGAAGTGGTGCTGAGCTATGACTCGGACGAAGCAGGCCAGAAGGCAACGGAGCGCAGTTTGGCGCTGTTTTCCGGTACCAATTTGCAGGTGCGGGTGCTGAACATCCCCGGTGCCAAGGACCCGGATGAATTTATCCGCACCTATGGCCGCGACCGGTTTGAAGCCGTGCTGGAAGGCACCGCAACCCCGCTGGAGTTCAAGCTGGCTAAGGCAGTGAAAAAATATGACCTGCGCAACGATGCCCAGCGCCTGCAATATGTGGATGAAGCCATCGGCATTCTGGCAGGCAGCGCGGTCAGCCCCACGGCGCGGGATGTGTATGCCGGGCGCATTGCGGAGCAGACCGGCATTGATAAAAAGGCTGTGTTGGTCCAGTTGGAAAGCGCCGTGCGCGGGGCCGGGCGCAGGGCGCGCCGCAAAGAGCAGAACGAACTTTCCCGCCAAGGGATTGCGGCGGATATCCGCGTGCCCTATGACCGCGGGGGCGAAGCTGCCCTGGGGGCCGCAAGCGCCGCCCGCCAGCTTGTAGCGGCTATGCTGCAGGATGCCGGCACCATCCCCTACATCCGGGAGCGGCTGAACCTTGGCATGGTGGTGCTGCCGGAAATGCAGCAGGCAATCAAGGCGATTTACGACTGCGCCGCCCGCGGCCAGCCCGCCAACGCCACGACCCTTTCCCCCTTGTTGGAGGAAAAAGCTTACAGCCAGGTGATGCTGGCCCAGGCCCAAAACGCCGATACCCGCCTGACCCGCCGGGATATTGATATGCTGCTGGATCGTTTGCAGACCGCAAACCCCGAAAGCGCCCAGGTGGCAGGCACCACAGACGATGAATTCCGGCAGAAATTTGCCGCCCTTGCCCGCAAAAAAGTGGGCGAACGCCCGCCGGAAGAATAATTTCCACCCGGCCAAAACCATGTTGTTTTATCCCGTTCCAGTAAGATGGGCAGAATAAAAACCAAAGGAGAAACTACTTATGGCAGAAAAGAAAGATTCGATTCGCAACCTGATTGAACAGGGCCGCCGTGCAGGCAAATTGACCAGCACCGAAATCAGTGACGCTATGGAAGAAAGCAGCCGTGTTATTGACGCGGAGCAGATGGAAAAGCTGTATGAAGAGCTGGAAAGCAACGGCATTGAAGTGGTGGATGATGACGCCACTGATATGTCCGCTGTGGCCGATATGGGCGAGGAAGGGATGGATGACTTTGAGGATACCGTTACCTCGGACGGCATTACCATCGATGACCCCGTTAAGGTTTACCTGAAAGAGATCGGCCGCGTGCCCCTGCTGACCCCCGATGAGGAAGTGCAGCTGGCCCTGGATATCCAGAAAGGCGGCAAGGACGGCGAACGCGCCAAGCAGCGCCTGAGCGAAGCCAACCTGCGTCTGGTGGTTTCCATTGCAAAGCGCTATGTGGGCCGCGGCATGCAGTTCCTGGACCTGATCCAGGAAGGTAACCTGGGTCTGATCAAAGCGGTTGAAAAGTTTGACCATACCAAGGGCTTCAAGTTCTCCACCTATGCAACGTGGTGGATCCGCCAGGCCATCACCCGCGCCATTGCGGATCAGGCCCGCACCATCCGTATCCCTGTGCATATGGTGGAAACCATCAACAAGGTCAAAAAGGTTTCCAGCCAACTGCTGCACGAAAACGGCCATGAGCCCAGCGCCGAAGAAATTGCCGAGCGCCTGGATATGCCGGTGGACAAAGTGCGCGAGATTATGCGCGTGGCACAGGAACCCGTCAGCCTCGAAACCCCCATCGGTGAGGAGGAAGATAGCCACTTGGGCGACTTTATCCCCGATGAGGAAGCCCCCGTTCCCGCCGAAGCCGCCAGCCAGACCCTGTTGAAAGAGCAGCTGGCCGATGTGCTGAAAACCCTGACCCCGCGTGAAGAAAAGGTCCTGCGCCTGCGCTTTGGCCTGGAAGATGGCCGCCCCCGCACGCTGGAAGAGGTGGGCAAGGAGTTCAACGTTACCCGTGAACGTATCCGCCAGATCGAAGCAAAAGCCCTGCGCAAGCTGCGCCACCCCAGCCGCAGCAAAAAGCTGCGCGACTTCCTGGATTGATGCCGTGATTCTTATATAGAATAGAAATAGCAAATTAAAATCATCTGCACCCGTACTGCTGTTTGCCCGGCGGTGCGGGTGTATTTTTGTGTGCAGCAGGCATAAATGACAAAGCCACAGCATACGATTACCCTGATGATATAGGGGAGGGGATAACGATGTGTGGAATTGCCGGACAGATCAGCGCGGACCCAAATAAGATTGCAGCCAACTACCCAGCTTACTGCCGAATGCAGAAAAGCCTTGCACGCCGCGGGCCGGACCAGCGGGGAATATACCTGCACGGCCATGCGGCGCTGATCCATGCGCGGCTGGCTGTGGTGGATCTGGAAAACGGCTGCCAGCCCATGGTGCTGGATCAGGGCGGGGAGAAATACATTCTGGTGTACAACGGCGAGCTGTACAACACGCCGGAGCTGCACGCCCAGCTTGCGGCTCTGGGCCATCGCTTTGTAAGCCATTCCGATACTGAGGTTTTGTTACATGCTTTTGCCCAGTGGGGGTCGGACTGTCTGGAAAAGCTGAACGGTATTTTTGCATTTGCTGTGTGGCAGCAGCGGGCGCAAAAGCTCTTTCTGGCGCGGGACCGCATCGGGGTCAAGCCGCTGTTCTATGCCCTGCGCGGGGACAGCCTGATCTTTGCTTCCGAGCTGAAAACGCTGCTCTGCCACCCGGAGATCCCGCCGCAGGTGGATGCCCATGGGCTGGCCGATGTGCTGCTGCTCGGCCCCGGCCGCACGCCGGGGTGCGGGGTGTTCCGCAATGTGCAGGAATTGAAGCCCGGCTGCTGCGCAGAATACACTGTGCCACAGGTTGGTGCGCCGCGCCTCACCGTGCGCCGCTACTGGCAGCTGACCGACCACGAACACCCCGATGATTTTACCCACACCGCAGCCAAAGTGCGGGACCTGGTGATGGATGCCGTCACGCGGCAGCTGGTATCGGATGTGCCGGTGGCAACCTTCCTTTCCGGCGGGCTGGATTCCAGCCTGATTTCGGCAATCGCGGATTCCCGCTTTACGGCGCGGGGCAAAACGCTGCAGACTTTCTCGGTCGGTTATCAGGATAACAAAAAGTACTTCCACGCCACCCATTTCCAGCCCAGCCCGGATGCGCCGTATATCCGCACCATGAACCAGTTCTTGAACGCGCAGCATACCTGGGTAACGCTGGACAGCGAAGCACTGGCCGCCGCCCTGCTGGAAGCGGTGGACGCCCGCGACCTGCCCGGTATGGCGGATGTGGACTCCTCGCTGCTGCTGTTCTGCCGTGAGATCCGTAAAACAGCCACCGTGGCACTTTCCGGCGAGTGCGCGGACGAGATATTTGGCGGTTACCCCTGGTACAGGGATAAGACCGTGCGGGAGCGGTATGGCTTTCCTTGGGCGCAGAGCACGGCATACAGGGTCAGCTTTTTTAAGTCGGAGGTGTTCGGCGGCATTGACCCGGCGGCGTATATTGATGAAGGCTACCGCACCACGCTGGAGCAAACTTCCATCCGCCCCGGTCTGGATCCCCTGGAACAACGGATGCGCCAGATGTTTGCCCTGAACTTTAACTGGTTTATGCAGACCCTTTTGGACCGCAAGGATCGAATGAGTATGTACAGCGGACTGGAAGTGCGCGTGCCGTTCTGCGATTACCGCATTGCGGAATACCTGTACAGCGTGCCGTGGGAATATAAGGATTACGAGGGCCACGAAAAAGGCCTGCTGCGCCAGGCAATGCAGGGCGTGCTGCCCACGGAAGTGTTGTGGCGAAAAAAGAGCCCCTACCCTAAAACATGGAACCCGGCGTATTTGAACGCTGTCAGCGCCATGCTGCGCAGTGCGATGCAGGACCCGGATGCCCCGCTGCTGCGTATTGCCAAGAGGGCAGCGCTGGAACAGCTGTTGACCGCTGCCGAGACTGCGACCCCCTGGTATGGCCAGCTGATGACCACCCCGCAGACCATTGCCTGGTTTGTGCAGCTGAATTACTGGCTGCAAAAATACCGGGTGGAGCTGGTGTAAATACCCGTGTGGCGGGCCCGGCATCAAACGCATAACACCAAAAACAGACGAGTGCCCACCCTGCACACGGATAACGGCGGGAAGGGCACTTTTTGTTTGCAAAGCGTAAAAACCGGGAAAATGCAGAAAAAAACGCAGGCTGCAACCCATACAAAAAACACACAAGGTAATTGGGCATTGTGCCAATTAGCGGCATTTCAAGGATTTGTCAAGTGGCAGAAGAAATGCAAAAATAGCACTTTGCCAAAAGAAATGTGACACGCAGCCGGGCGTTCAATTGCCTAATAAAAAAACACGCAAAATGCCAAAAGAGCCCTTGACAATCAGCTTTTTGGCTGGTATACTGGCATAGTATCACAAAATGGAATAGAGCGCCCTAAAGGAATTTTGATTTTTTCGCGTTTTTTCAAACTTTGTTAAAAACGACGAATGTTCCAAGAAAATCATTGCTTCGGCGGAGCGCTTTTGCCAAAAACAAATCTGAACGGAATAGGAGTGGTCGCATTTTATGGTAAAGGTCAAGCCCGTACAAAACGGTCGAACCTCCAGAATGAGCTTTTCCCGCATCAACGAAGTGATTGGCATGCCCAACCTCATCGAGATCCAGAAAAACTCTTATAACTGGTTCCTGGACGAGGGCCTGCGCGAAGTGTTCCACGACATTGACGCGATCGAGGATTACACCGGGAATCTCTCGCTGGAATTTGTCGATTACCGTCTGGACAAGCACCCCAAATATACCATTAAAGAATGTAAAGAGCGTGACGCAACGTATGCTGCGCCGCTTTATGTCACTGCGCGCCTGTTGAACAAAAGCACCGGCGAAGTGAAGGAACAGGAAATTTTCATGGGCGATTTCCCGCTCATGACGGATTCCGGCACTTTCATCTCCAACGGTGCAGAACGTGTTATCGTCAGCCAGCTGGTTCGTTCGCCCGGCGTGTTCTATGCTTCCAGCAAGGACCGTACCGGCAAGGACCTTTTCACCGCAACCATGAACCCCAACCGCGGCGCATGGCTGGAATACGAAACCGATTCTTCCGATGTATATTATGTGCGCATTGATAAAAACCGCAAGCTGCCGGTTACTACCTTCCTGCGCGCACTGGGGCTTGGCACCGATGAGCAGATCCGCCAGTACTTCGGCGATTCTGAACCCAAAATCAACGCCACCCTGGAAAAGGATATCACCCATTCCACAGAGGAAGCCCTGCTGGAGTGCTACCGCAAGCTGCGCCCCGGCGAGCCGCCGACGGTGGAAAGCTCCCGCAGCCACATCAACCTGCTGTTCTTTGATCCGCGCCGTTACGACCTGGCTCGTTTTGGCCGCTTCAAGATGAACAACAAGCTGTGCCTGTCCCGTCGTATTGCGGGCTATAAGACTGCCGAGGACATCATTGCCCCGCTGACCGGCGAACTGCTGGCCGCCAAGGGCGAGCGCATCAGCCACGAAAAGGCTGTTGAAATTGATAACGCCGGTGTTTCCCGCGTTACTGTTATCGTGGAGCGCAAGGGCCAGGATCCGATCAATGTGATCGTGTTCTCCAACGGCTGTGTCGATGCCCAGAGTTTCTTCAGCTTTGACGTGAAGGAATGCGGCATCAACGAGCGCGCTTCCTTCGCCGAAATCCGTAAGATTCTGGATGCTACCTCCGATCCGGAAGAGCAGAAGGAACTGCTGACCAAGAATCATGATAAGCTCATCAGCCGCACCGTTACCGTTGACGATATCTTTGCTTCCGTCAACTACCTGCTGGGCCTTGACCATGGCATCGGCGTGACCGATGAAATCGACCACTTGGGCAACCGCCGCGTGCGCAGCGTTGGCGAATTGCTGCAGAACCAGTTCCGCATCGGCTTTGCCCGTATGGAGCGCGTTGTGCGCGAGCGCATGACCCTGCAGAACCAGGAATCCGGCGAGATCACCCCACAGAGCCTGGTCAACATCCGCCCGGTCGTGGCTGCCATCCGTGAGTTCATCGGTTCCAGCCCACTGTCTCAGTTCATGGACCAGAACAACCCGCTGTCTGAGCTGACCCATAAGCGCCGTCTGTCCGCTTTGGGCCCCGGCGGTCTGTCCCGTGACCGCGCAGGCTTCGAAGTCCGCGACGTTCATTATACCCACTATGGCCGTCTGTGCCCGATTGAGACGCCCGAAGGTTCCAACATCGGTCTGATCTCCTATCTGGCATCTTTCGCCAAGATCAACAAGTACGGCTTCATTGAGGCACCTTACCGCCGCGTGAATAAGGAAACCGGCGTTGTTACCGATGAAGTTGTTTATATGCCCGCCGACGTTGAAGATGAATACATCGTGGCACAGGCCAACGAACCGCTAGACGAGAACAACTGCTTTGTCCGTCCCCGCGTTTCCGGCCGTCATCGCAACGACATTCAGGAATTTGCCCGTGAACAGGTCGATTTCATGGATGTCTCTCCGCGAATGATGGTTTCTGTGGCTACCGCCTGCATTCCCTTCCTGGAAAACGATGACTGTAACCGTGCTCTGATGGGCTCCAACATGCAGCGTCAGGCTGTGCCTCTGATGGTTACCCAGCGCTCTCTGGTTGCTACCGGCATGGAATACAAGGCTGCTACTGACTCCGGTGTCTGCGTGCTGGCTGCCCATGACGGCACCGTTGAAAGCGTTGACGCAGATAAGGTCGTTGTCCGTCTGGAAGATGGCTCCGCCGATACCTATGAACTGATTAAGTTTATGCGCTCCAACCAGGGAACCTGCGTCAACCAGCGCCCCGCCGTCTATGTGGGCGATGTTGTCAAGAAGGGCGACGTTCTGGCTGACGGCCCCGCCACCAAGGACGGCGAGATCTCTCTGGGCAAGAACGCTCTGATCGGCTTCATGACCTGGGAAGGCTACAACTATGAGGACGCTGTTCTGCTGAACGAAAAGCTGGTCCGCGAGGATATCTACACCTCTATCCACATTGAGGAGTACGAGAGCGAAGCCCGCGATACCAAGCTGGGACCTGAAGAGGTGACCCGTGATATCCCCAACGTCGGCGATGATTCCCTGAAGGATCTGGACGACCGCGGCATTATCCGCATCGGCGCCGAAGTCAAGACCGGCGATATTCTGGTTGGTAAGGTTACCCCGAAGGGTGAAACCGAACTGACCGCCGAAGAGCGCCTGCTGCGCGCCATCTTTGGCGAAAAGGCACGGGAAGTACGTGATACCTCCCTGCGCGTTCCCCACGGTGCTTACGGCATTGTTGTGGATGTTAAGGTCTTTACCCCCGAAAACTCTGACGAGCTGCAGCCCGGCGTGCGCACCTGTGTGCGCGTCTATATCGCCCAGAAGCGTAAGATCAGCGTTGGCGATAAGATGGCAGGCCGTCACGGCAACAAGGGTGTTGTTTCCCGCATTCTGCCGCAGGAGGATATGCCCTTCCTGCCCGACGGCACCCCGCTGGACATCGTGCTGAACCCCCTGGGCGTTCCTTCCCGTATGAACATCGGTCAGGTGCTGGAAGTCAACCTTGGCTATGTTGCCAAGGCCCTTGGCTGGCATGTGCAGACCCCCGTGTTCGATGGCGCACACGAATCCGATATCCGTGACTGCCTGGCCGAAGCCCGCGATAAGTGGCATGGCGACCATGCACCGGAATATCCCACCAAGCTGCCCCGCCTGATGGGCGATAAGGGCCACATCATTGATTTCAGCAAGATCGACCTGACCGATGATGGCAAGACCACCGTTTACGATGGCCGTACCGGCGAAAAGTTCCCCTCCAAGGTTACTGTCGGTTATATGTACTACCTCAAGCTGCATCACCTGGTTGATGATAAGATCCATGCCCGTTCCACCGGCCCGTACTCTCTGGTTACCCAGCAGCCTTTGGGCGGCAAGGCCCAGTTCGGCGGCCAGCGTTTCGGCGAAATGGAAGTTTGGGCTCTGGAAGCTTATGGCGCGGCTTACACCCTGCAGGAGATCCTGACTGTCAAGTCTGACGACGTTGTGGGCCGTGTCAAGACCTACGAAGCAATCGTCAAGGGCGAAGATGTGCCGAATCCGGGCATCCCCGAAAGCTTCCGTGTTATGCTGAAAGAACTGCAGAGCCTTGGCCTGGATATTGTTGTTCAGGATAAGGAAGGCAACGCTGTTGATATGCGTCAGGAATATGACGATGACGATGCCAACTTTGACAACAGCGATATCGGTGATAACGTTCTGCTGGAAAGCGAGCTGCAGGATGATTACAGTGTCAAGGATGCCGATGAAGGCTTTGACGACGACCTGGGCGATGAGGAGCCGGATGAAGCTTCTCTGGCACAGATCGAAGCCGACAATGGCGACGACCTGTTCGACGGTGAATGATCGGAATGCTGTTTACGTCACGATTAAATGAGAGGGTTCGCTGAATGGAAAATAAAGAGTTCGATTCTATCAAGATCGGCCTTGCTTCTCCCGACCAGATCCGTGCCTGGAGCTATGGCGAGGTCAAGAAACCTGAAACCATCAACTACCGCACCCTGAAGCCGGAGCGCGACGGCCTGTTCTGCGAGCGCATTTTTGGACCTACCAAGGACTGGGAATGCCACTGCGGCAAGTATAAGCGCATCCGCTATAAGGGCAAGATCTGCGATAAGTGCGGTGTCGAAGTTACCCGTGCTAAGGTCCGCCGCGAGCGCATGGGCCACATTGAGCTGGCTGCACCCGTTTCGCACATCTGGTATTTCAAGGGCATTCCCAGCCGCATTGGCCTGATGCTGGACATCGGCCCCCGCCAGCTGGACAAGGTGCTCTACTTTGCAAACTATATCGTTACCGATCCCGGTTTTACTCCGCTGGAGAAAAAGCAGCTCCTGACCGAACGCGAGTACAAGGAGATGCGGGAAAAGTACGAGGATACCTTTGAAGCCGGCATGGGCGCCGAAGCCGTCCAGAAGCTGCTGGCTGAGATCGACCTGGAAGCTCTGTCCGCAGAGCTGCATGAGGAACTGGAAAAGGCTACCGGCCAGAAGCGCGTCCGCCTGTTGAAACGCCTGGAGTGCGTTGATGCATTCCGCCTGTCCGGCCAGCGCCCGGAGTGGATGATCCTGAACGTTGTTCCGGTCATTCCGCCGGATATCCGCCCCATGGTCCAGCTGGATGGCGGCCGCTTTGCGACTTCCGACCTGAACGATCTGTACCGTCGCGTGATCAACCGCAACAACCGTCTGAAGCGCCTGCTGGAGCTGGGCGCTCCCGACATCATCGTGCGCAACGAAAAGCGCATGCTGCAGGAAGCAGTTGACGCCCTGATCGATAACGGCCGCCGCGGCCGCCCGGTCACTGGCCCCAACAACCGCGCCCTCAAGAGCCTTTCCGATATGCTGAAGGGCAAGCAGGGCCGCTTCCGCCAGAACCTGCTGGGCAAACGTGTTGACTACTCTGGCCGTTCCGTTATCGTTGTCGGCCCTGAGCTGAAGATGTACCAGTGCGGTCTGCCCAAAGAGATGGCTCTGGAGCTGTTCAAGCCCTTCGTTATGAAGGACCTGGTCCAGAAGGGCATTGCCTCCAACATCAAGGCTGCCCGCAAAAAGGTCGAGCGCGCTTCCACCGAGGTGTGGGACTCTCTCGAAACCGTCATCAAGGGCCATCCCGTTCTGCTGAACCGTGCACCTACCCTGCACCGCCTGGGCATTCAGGCATTTGAGCCCGTTCTGGTCGAAGGCCACGCCATCAAGCTGCACCCGCTGGTCTGCACCCCCTTCAACGCTGACTTCGACGGTGACCAGATGGCTGTCCATCTGCCGCTGTCCACCGAAGCACAGCGCGAAGCCAAGATGCTGATGCTGGCTTCCGGCAACCTGCTGAAGCCGTCTGACGGCGAACCCGTCACCGTGCCCACGCAGGATATGATCCTGGGCTCTTACTACCTGACCATGGTCAACCCCGAAGACCCCGGCCATGACAAGGTATTCCGCGATGAGGACGAAGCCCTGATGGCTTACGCCGAGCATATCGTCACCCTGCAGGCTCCCGTTAAGGTGCGCCGCACCATGGACTTTGGCAACGGCCCCGAAACCGCCCTTGTCACCACCACTGTCGGCAAGATCATCTTCAACACCCCCATCCCGCAGGATCTGGGCTATGTGGATCGCACCGACCCCGAACATAAGTTCGATTACGAAGTCGATTTCCAGGTCACCAAGAAGAAGCTGCCCGACATCATCAGCCGCTGCCTGACAAAGCATGGCACCAAGCGCTGCGCTATCATGCTGGACCACATCAAGGCACAGGGCTATAAGTATTCCACCCTTTCCGCCATCACCGTTGCCGTGCCTGACGCTATCATCCCCGAAGAGAAGCCAGAGATCCTGGCTGCAGCTGACAAGAAGGTTGAAAAGGTCATGAAGAACTTCAACCGTGGTCTTATCTCTGATGAAGAGCGCTATAAGAACACCGTTGAGATCTGGCAGGCAGCTACCGAGGAAGTTTCCAACGCTCTGTCTACCAACCTGAAGACCAACCACCAGCGCAACCCCATCTATATGATGTCCGACTCTGGTGCTCGTGGTTCTATGGACCAGATCAAGCAGCTGGCCGGCATGCGCGGCCTGCTGGCTAACACCGCAGGTAAAACCCTGGAAATGCCTATCCGTGCAAACTACCGCGAAGGCCTGAACATCTTGGAGTACTTCATCTCTTCTCGAGGCGCTCGTAAAGGCTTGACCGATACCGCACTGCGTACTGCTGACTCTGGCTACCTGACCCGCCGTCTGGTTGACGTTTCTCAGGAAGTCATCATCCGCGAGGAAGACTGCCACGCTACCGAGGGTATCCTCGTCAGCGAGATCAGCGAAGGCAACGCTACCATCGAAAGCTTCTCCGAGCGTCTGATTGGCCGTTATGCTCTGCATGACGTGAAGGATCCCAAGACCGGCGAACTCATTGTGTCCAAGGACAAGATGATGGATATGTTCGACGCTGAAAAGATCAAAGCTGCCGGTATTACCGAGCTGGAGATCCGCAGCGTGATGACCTGCCGTGCTCACGTTGGCGTCTGTGCCCGCTGCTACGGCTCCAACATGTCCAACGGCCAGTGCGTTAAGGTCGGTGAATCCGTCGGTATCATTGCGGCACAGTCCATCGGCGAACCCGGTACTCAGCTGACCATGCGTACCTTCCATACTGGCGGTATCGCATCTGCTGAAGATATTACTCAGGGTCTTCCGCGTGTTGAAGAACTGTTCGAGAGCCGCCGCCCGAAGGCAATGGCTATCATGTCCGAGATCGCCGGTACCGTCCATATTGACGATACCAAGAAGAGCCGCCACGTTGAAGTGACCGGTGTTGACGATAACGGCGCACCGGTTACCAAGAGCTACCTGATCCCGTTCGGCCACCGCCTGAAGGTGATGGAGGGCGATGTGCTCGTCAAGGGCGCACTGTTGACCGAAGGCCATGCTTATCCGCAGGATATCCTGGCTGTCAAGGGCCGCATTGCTACCCAGAACTACCTGATCAGCGAAGTCCAGAAGGTTTACCGTCTGCAGGGCGTTGAAATCAACGATAAGCATATCGAAGTTATCGTCCGCCAGATGATGCGTAAGGTGCGCATTGACGATGCAGGTTCCAGCGAGTTCATCATGGGCAGCGTTGTCAACCGCCGCGATGTGATGATCGAGAACGAGAAGATTCAGGAACGCATTGATGCAGGCGAAACCGACCTGAAGCTGGTCCAGGCCAGTCAGATCCTGCTTGGTATCACCAAGTCCAGCCTGGCAACCGACAGCTTCCTGTCCGCTGCATCCTTCCAGGAAACCACCCGCGTTCTGACCGAAGCCGCCATCAAGGGCAAGGTTGACCCGCTGGCCGGTCTGAAGGAGAACGTCATCATCGGTAAGCTGATCCCCGCCGGAACCGGTTTGCCGGAGGTTGAAGAAGAGCTGGCTCGCGCCGAGGAAATCCGCGATGCCGAAGGCAGCGCTTACGACCACGCTGAAAAGTAAGACTTTTCTTATCTGATAAGCTTAGCCTGACAATAAAACTTAACATCCCCCACAGTATTCTCCGCACGGGCAACTGCGAACGGAAAGGGTACTGTGGGGGATTTTTTATGCTGCTTTGCGGGGAATGAAACTGCTTATTGCGGAAAAGTGGCAGAAAAGTGATACAAAGTTGCTTGAAAATAGTAGTACAGCTGTGCTATGCTGGCCCCAAAGAAAGGGGGATAGCACCATGACATTGGGAGAGAGAATTGCATCCGCCCGGAAAGAAAAAGGCATGACCCAGGAAATGCTGGCAGAAAAATTGGGCGTAACACGGCAGGCTGTGGCAAGGTGGGAAACAGG
>SAUS01000033.1 GCA_004000625.1 Candidatus Cibiobacter qucibialis
ACTGGCGGCGCTCACCTTTGCAGCATCCAGTATTATCTGCGCTTTTGGCTTAGCAGCTGCCGTACCTCGCTCGCCGTATCGGCACTTAGAATTATGCGGTATTGCCTTAAAAATAAACCCGGCCCGGTGCAAGACGCGCACGGGGCCGGGTTGTGTTTGTGAGCTGATAATAAAATGAAATTCAATTTTTCGGTTTGGCGGCGGCGCGCAGGGCGTTTACTTCTTCTGCAGTCAGCTCCCGCCACTGGCCGGGAACAAGGGCAGCATCCAGCGCAACGGGGCCGATGACTTCCCGGTGCAGGGCGTTCACCCCGGCGTCAAACACGCCGAACATCCGCTTGATCTGGTGGTAGACCCCCTGGTGCAGCGTGACCCGCACCACACAGGGGTCAGCTCCAGCGGGCTTCACCTCGGCAGGGGCCAGCGTCTGGCCGTCTGCCAATGTGACCCCGGCGGCAAAGCCAACCCGCATCGCGTTGGTCAGCGGGGTATCCAGCGTAACAAGGTACTGCTTGGGCACATGGCGGCCCGGCGCTAGGATGTCATGCGCCAGCGTGCCGTCATCCGTCAGCAGCACAAAGCCGGTGCTGGTTTTGTCCAGCCGCCCGGCGGGAAATAGCTGTCGGCGGGGGAACGCATCTTTTACCAGATCCACCACGGTGGTATCGCGTTTGTCCTGCGCGGCGCTCACAACGCCCTCCGGTTTGTTCAGCATCAGGTAAACGTATTTCTGGTAAGCCCCGGCCAACGGTCTGCCGTCCACGGCAACCTCGGCAGTGGCTTCCTCGATCTGAGTATCAGCCTTTTTGGTCAGCACGCCGTTCACCGTCACGCGGCCCTTGGCGGCCAGCTTACGGCTTTCCCCGCGGGGGATACCCAGCCGCTCGGACAGGTATTTATCCAGCCGCATCATCAGGCGTTCTCCGCGGTGATGGCGGCGGTTTTGCCGCGGGTTACTTTAACAAGGTCTGCCGGGACGCATTCGATCTGGGTGCCGATCCGCCCGCCGGAAACCAGGATGGTGGGCTGGGCCAGGCAGCTTTCGTCAAACACGGTGGCAAACTGCTTTTTCATGCCAACGGGACTGCACCCGCCGCGGATGTAGCCGGTTACCTTGTTGATGTCTGCCACATGAATCATGGCAACGCTTTTCACGCCCACGCTCTTGGCGGCTTTCTTCAGATCCAGTTCCGCCAGAACAGGCACAACAAACACGTAATAGTTGCGGTCTGCCCCCTGGGTGACAAGGGTCTTAAACACCTTGGCAGGGTCCTGGCCGGTAAGCTGCGCCACATGGGCACCGTCCACAGCCTGGCCTTCCTCGTGGGGATATTCGTGCGATGTATAATTCACCTTGGCACGCTCCAGCATGCGCATGGCGTTGGTTTTTGCTTCTTTACCCATGGTAAAAATACCTCTTTCTCTGTATGTGCCGGAAAATACGGTGCTCCGATTATTTTACGGAACACGTTGCAAATACAGCCTTATTATACGCCGCGGGCAAAATAATGTCAAAACAGGGGTTGACTTTAGCGCTTTAACGTGCTAAACTATACAGCGTTAAAGGATAAAAGAATTACCGTAAAGCGGATAAGAAATAGAGGAGAATATGTCATGATCATCGTATTAAAACAGCATGCCCCGGATGAAAAGGTCAAAGCTTTCTGCAACGAACTGCAGACGATGGGGTACCAGATCAACGATTCTATGGGCAGCGATACCCACATTCTGGGCCTGATTGGTGATACCAAGGCGCTGAGCGAAAGCTGGGTGCTGGCAAACCCGGTGGTGGAAACCTGCCGCCGTGTTTCGGAGCCTTACAAAAAGGCAAACCGCAAGTTCCACCCGGACGATACCGTGGTGGAAGTGGGTGATAAGAAAATCAAGGTTGGCGGCGGCCATTTTGCCGTGATGGCGGGTCCCTGCAGCGTGGAAAGCAAGGAGCAGATCACCTTTGTGGCGCAGCGTGTGCAGGCCGCGGGGGCCAGCATCCTGCGCGGCGGCGCATTCAAGCCGCGCACCAGCCCCTACAGCTTCCAGGGGCTGCGTGCCGAGGGTCTGGAACTGCTGGCCCATGCCCGCAGCCAGACCGGCCAGCCCATTGTGACCGAACTGATGAACAGCGAGCATATCCCCCTGTTTGAGGAAACCGGCGTGGATATGATCCAGATCGGCGCGCGTAACATGCAGAACTTTGAACTGCTCAAGGCTGTTGGCCGCACCAACATCCCCGTTCTACTCAAGCGCGGCCTTTCCGCCACGCTGGAAGAGCTGGTGATGAGCGCCGAGTATATTATGGCAGAGGGCAACCCCAATGTTGTGCTGTGCGAGCGCGGCATCCGCACCTTTGAAACCAGCATGCGCAACACGCTGGATATTTCCGCCGTGCCCATGCTGAAAAAGATGACCCATCTGCCGGTTGTGATTGACCCCAGCCACGCCGCGGGCATCGCCTTTATGGTGCCCAGCCTGGCCAAAGCTGCGGTGGCAGTCGGTGCAGACGGCTTGATGATCGAGGTGCACAACGACCCCGCCCGAGCCAAGAGCGATGGAGCCCAGAGCCTGACCCCGGACCAGTTCGATGACCTGATGGCCACCATCCGCCCGGAGCTGGAGTTCTTTGGGAAGACGTTAAATTGAGAAAAAAATCCGGTATATAAAGATATAGCGAAAGCCCGCAGAGCATTTTTTATGGTGCTCGGCGGGCTTTTGGTTTCGTTGGCAGAAAATAAAAAAGCAGACTTGAGGCAATACCGCATAATTCTAAGTGCCGATACGGCGAGCGAGGTGCGGCAGATGCCAAGCCAAAAGCGCAGATAATACTGGATGTCTTATCGAGCATTTTGGCAACGCAGATGCCGTGCCGCAGCTGCCGGAGCGGTGCTTAAGCCGCAAGGCGGGAATTGTGCGGTGTTGCCTTTGAATTTTCAAAGACATTCCGTGGGAGCGCACTTCACTAAAAAGCAGAGATAGGAGACAATGAAACCAGTTTATCTCATATTGGCGAAGCTGATCATCAAACAGATCACGACCCAGACCAGCGCAATAATCAGGCCGGGAATCTGGGAGCCCTTGCGCCTGCCGGAATTGCTGTTCTGGTAAGTTGGCTTGGTAGGCCGCTGGGACGGCTGGGGGCGCGGTGCGCTTTCGGCCCGGTGGCGGGCGTAATCCACCGCCAGCGAGACCGGACGGGCTTTCTGCCCCGGCTCAACGTGGGAGGGGCAGTTGGGATCCTCGGTATGGTGCAGAGTATAGCGGTCCTCAGGGGGAAAAATCATTCCGCAGTCATCACAGCGCTGGTTGGTCAGATGGCCGCCGCAGATGGAGCAACGCATAAAACAGCCCTCCTGTTCAGTTCTGGTATCACACAAAAAACGACAATAGCTTTGTTTTTATTATACAATCCCGGCAAAGCAAAAGGCAAGGGTCTGCGCAGCGTTTTGCGACAGTTTATGCGGTTTTGCTGCGCTAAGCATGCTTAACGGTGCTCGGCGGCCTTTTTGGCGTGCAGACTTTCAGACATGATGACCATGACCACCAGCCCAACGGCTAGGTACCAGGGGTACAGCCTGGGGGTAACGTTCTGTGCCAGCAGGCCGAACAGCGGCGGGGCCAGGCAGGAGCCCACATAAGCAAAGGCCATCTGTAACCCCGTCATCGACATGCTCAGCTCCCGGCCAAAATTGACCGGCGTTTCGTGGATGATGCAGGGGTAAACAGGGGCGCAGCCCAAGCCGATCAAAATCAGGCCCACAAACAGCACGTTGTTCCCGGCAGGCAGCAGAACCAGCAGAATGCCCAGGGCGATTAACACCTGCCCCAGCCGGATCATGTTGCGGTCGCTCATCTTCATCGTCAAAAAGCCGGAAACAAACCGCCCGGCGGTAATGCCCAAATAGAACAGGCTGGCCCAGCTGGCAGCGGTCTGGGCATCCAAACCGCGCACCAGGGTGCAGTAGCTGGAGGCCCACATCCCGGCGGTGGATTCCAGTGCGCAGTAACACAAAAAGCAGACCAGAACTTCCGGCACACCGGTGATTTTCAGCAGCTCCGGAAAGCTGCGGTGCTGCGGGGTGAACGGCTCGCCACCCATAGGGTCCTGCGGCAGCTTCCACAGCGGCAGGCTGAACAGCAGCACCACTGTCAGCACCACCTGCAAAATGCCAATGATGCGGTAGCCGCCCTGCCAGCCGGAACCGGCCAGTGCCTGCCCCATAATAACGGGGCCAAGGCTGGCACCCACACCCCACATGCAGTGCAGCCAGCTCATATGGCGGCTTTTGTAGTGCAGGGCAACATAGTTGTTTAAGGCTGCATCCACGCTGCCCGCGCCCAGCCCATAGGGGATAGCCCACAGGCAGAGCTGCCAGAACGCATGGCAGAAGGAAAACCCGAACAGCGCCGCTGCCGTGGTGGCAACGCTGATGGCGGTGACCCGCCCGGTGCCAAGGCGCTCGTTCAGGCGGTCGCTCGCCAGGGCGGAAAGAATGGTGCAGGCGGAAATGATCATCGAAACGCCGCCCGCCCAGGAAACCTGCGCCCCCAGCTGCGGGTACATGGTGGGCCATGCCGCGCCCAGCAGGGCGTCCGGCAGACCAAGGCTGATAAACGCCAGATAAATGATTGGCAAAAGCAAAGATGCCATGGATTGATACTCCTTTTGAAAATAATCAGAGATGGTTTTGACAGCATTATACCATGAAAAAGTCAAGAAATGCCGTTTACAAAAAGAATTTGTTCAAAAAACGTTCAAAACTTTATGATATCTTTATTTTATATACTGCATTCTTGCATCCAGAATACAGGGCAAAGGGAGCATTTCATCTTGCATCATTTGCCGAAAAGCGGTACAATAATATGAATTTCGCCTTGTTCCAAAAAGGCGTAGCCCCGCGTGCAGAATGCCGCTTTCAGAGTTCAAAAACGGAGAACGTTTTCATACCCCTAGGAGGTCAACCCCATGAGAGTTGGTTTGGACATCGGTTCAACTACCATTAAATGTGTCGTGCTGAACGATGCAGAGCAGATCGTATATTCCACCTATGAGCGCCACTACAGCCATATTCTGGAAAAAGGCAAGGAGCTGCTGCACCGCGCCGCGCAGAACTATCTGCCGGATGGCAGAGCAAAGCTGGCAATCTCCGGTTCCGCCGGTATGGGCCTTGCCGACAGCTGCAAGGTGCCCTTTGTGCAGGAAGTGTTTGCCACCCGCGTGGCCGCCAACAAGCTGGCGCCGGGTACCGACTGCATCATTGAGCTGGGCGGCGAGGATGCCAAGATCTTGTTCCTGACCAACGGTACCGAAGTGCGCATGAACGGCAGCTGCGCAGGCGGCACCGGCGCATTTATTGACCAGATGGCCACCCTGCTGAAGATGAGCGCAGATGAGATGGATAAGGCGGCGCAGAAATCCACCCGTACTTACACCATTGCATCCCGCTGCGGTGTGTTTGCCAAAAGCGACATCCAGCCCCTGATCAACCAGGGCGCACAGGCGGGGGATATTGCGGCTTCCATTTATCAGGCTGTGGTCAACCAGACCATTGCCGGCCTGGCACAGGGCCGCCCCATCAAGGGCAATATTTTGTACCTGGGCGGGCCGCTGACTTTCTCCACCGTGCTGCGCAAAAGCTTTGACGAAACCCTGCATGTGACCGGTACCTGCCCGGAAAACAGCCTGCTGTACGTGGCGCTGGGAGCTGCGTTCTATGCAGACCAGGAGTTTGATCTGAATGAGGTTGCCAGCCGCCTGGATGAATACAGCGCCACTGCAACTTACATCAGCCTGCCGCCCCTGTTCAAGGATAAGCAGGAATATGAGGACTTCCATGCCCGCCACCTGAAAGCCTCGGTGCCTTGCGTGCCTTTTGGCGCGGGCTGCGGCCCGGTGCATATCGGTATTGACTCCGGTTCCACCACCATCAAGCTGGTGGTGATCGACCAGAATGATAATATTCTGTTCACCAGCTACCAGCCCAACCTGGGCAACCCGCTGCCCTTGGTGCGGGAAACGCTGCTGAAACTGTACCAGCGGCACCCCGGTTTGCAGATCGCCAGCGTGACCACCACCGGTTACGGCGAAGAGCTGGTCAAGAATGCGTTCCATTGTGACCGCGGCCTGGTAGAAACTGTGGCCCACTTTACTGCCGCCAAGCACTTTATGCCCAACGTTGATTTCATCATTGATATCGGTGGCCAGGATATGAAGTGCTTTAAGATCGAGGACGGGGCCATCAGCAATATCTTCCTGAACGAAGCCTGTTCCTCTGGCTGCGGCAGCTTTTTGCAGACCTTTGCCCAGGCACTGGGCTATGATGTCAAGGAGTTTGCCGCCCTTGGCCTGTTTGCCGATAAGCCCGTTGACCTTGGCAGCCGCTGCACGGTGTTCATGAACTCCAGTGTCAAGCAGGCCCAGAAGGACGGCGCTTCCATTGAAAACATCAGCGCTGGCCTGTCCATCTCGGTGGTCAAGAACGCACTGTATAAGGTAATCCGTGCCTCCAGCCCGGAAGAACTGGGCCGCAACATTGTGGTGCAGGGCGGTACGTTCTATAATGAAGCGGTTCTGCGCGCCTTTGAAAAAGAGATGGGCGTCAATGTTATCCGCCCGGACATTGCGGGCCTGATGGGCGCTTACGGCGCTGCGCTGTACGGCAAAGCCCGCGCCGCAGCGGGCCAGATGAGCACCGTGCTGACCCAGGACGAGCTGGAACACTTTGAACAGAAGGTCAGCACCGTCCAGTGCGGCGGCTGCGGCAACCACTGCCAGCTGACCATCAATGTGTTTGCCGATGGCAAGCGCTATATTTCCGGCAACCGCTGCGACAAGCCGGTGACCGGCAAGGCAACCAACGATGATCTGAACCTGTACGCCTACAAGCTCAAGCTGCTGCTGGATTATAAGCCGGAAAACGAGGGCAATTCCCGCGGGGTCATCGGCATTCCGCTCTGCCTGAACATGTATGAGCTGCTGCCGTTCTGGCATACCTTCTTTACCAAGCTGGGCTTTACCGTCAAGGTCAGCCCGGTTTCCAGCCGCAAGCTGTACCAGGAAGGCCAGGCCACCATCCCCAGCGATACCGCCTGCTTCCCTGCAAAGCTCAGCCACGGCCATATTGCCGAACTGTGCAAGATGGGCGTGGACGCTGTGTTCTACCCCTGCATGAGCTACAATGTGGACGAACACCTGGGCGATAACCATTATAACTGCCCCGTGGTTGCTTATTATCCCGAAGTTCTGGTCGGCAACTGCCCGGAACTGGAAAATACCAAGTTCATTTATGATTACATCAACCTGGCCCGCCGCAAGGACTTTACCAAGCGCTTCCCGGCCATTCTGGACCAGTATTTCCCCGGCATCCCTGTTAAGGAAGTACATGCCGCCATTGATGCCGCGTATGATGAGTACGAGCACCACATGACCCAGGTGCGCGCCAAGGGAGCCGAGATCATTGCCCGCGCCCGCGCGGAGCACCGCCACATTATTGTGCTGGCCGGCCGCCCCTACCATGTGGATCCGGAGGTCAACCATGGCATTGATAAGCTGATCATCCGCCAGGGCGCTGCCGTGGTAACGGAAGATTCCGTCAGCTGCTATGAAGAAAAGTTTGATACCGCCGTGCTAAACCAGTGGACTTACCACAGCCGCCTGTATGCGGCCGCCAAGTACTGCACCACCCAGCCGGATATGGACCTGGTGCAGCTGGTATCCTTCGGCTGCGGCCTGGATGCCATTACCACCGACGAGACCCGCGAAATTTTGCAGGAAGGCGGCAAGCTGTACACCCAGCTGAAAATTGACGAGATCACCAACCTTGGCGCCGTCAACATCCGCCTGCGCAGCCTGTTTGCCGCACTGGAAGAACGGAAAGAAGACCAATGATGAGTTAGGAGGTAGGAGTTAAAGCACGCCGCAAAGCCTGCGGCAAAATTTGATAGCGTAAGCAGGGAAAAGCGCTTGAAAAGAGCGGCTGCCAAAAGCACTTAAGCGCAGCTTTCCCATACTGTCAACTCCTAAGGCAACACCGCACAATTCCCGCCTTACGGCTTAAGCACCGCTCCGGCGGCTGCGGCACGGCATCTGCGTTGCCAAAATGCTCGATAAGACATCCAGTATTATCTGCGCTTTTGGCTTAGCATCTGCCGCACCTCGCTCGCCGTATCGGCACTTAGAATTATGCGGTATTGCCCTAACTCCTACTTCCTAACCCCTACCTAAACAAGCGAGGCACTTTATGGAATACATGACCCCCAATTTTACCAAGGATATGGTCAAGACCCACAAGATTTTGATCCCCAATATGGCCGTTACCCAGTTCCGGCTGCTGCAGGCTGCGCTGGAGTGCGAGGGCTATAATGTGGAAGTTCTGGGCAACTGCGGCAGCGAGGTCGCCCAGCTTGGCCTGAAATATGTTCACAACGATACCTGCTACCCGGCGCTGCTGGTCATCGGTCAGTTTATTGACGCGCTGAACTCCGGCAAGTATGATCTAGACCATACCGCGCTGCTCATTACCCAGACGGGCGGCGGCTGCCGTGCATCCAACTACATCAAGCTGCTGCGCAAAGCGCTGGTCAAGGCCGGGTACGGTAATATCCCGGTGGCATCGCTGAACTTTTCCGGCCTGGAAAAAGGCAGCGGCCTGCCGCTGACCCTGCCGCTGATCCGCAAGGTCATTGCCTGCATCTATTACGGCGACCTGTTGGTGGCCCTGCGCAGCCAGACCAAGCCCTATGAGAACAAGCCCGGCTCCGCTGATGCCCTGACCGAAAAGTGGATCGCCACCATCCAGAGCTGGATGCACAAGAGCATCAACTACAATGTGCATGATATGAAACGCCAGTTCGCCGTCATCTGCGCTTCTTACGCTTCGGTGCCTGTTACCCGCGTGCCGAAAGTCAAGGTTGGCGTTGTGGGCGAAATTTACGTCAAGTATTCGCCCCTGGGCAACAACGATCTGGAAAAATTCCTGGAAAGCCAGGACTGCGAAGTGAACCTGCCCGGCCTGATGGGCTTTGTGGAATACTGTGTTGCCAACATGACGCTGGACGTGGAGCTGTACGGCGGCAGCAAGGTCAAGGCAATGGCGACGGATAAGCTGCTGGACTGGATGGATTCCATCGGCTGCGCTATGAACGATGCCATGCGCAAAAGCGGCTTCTATGCGCCCGGCTCTTTCCGTGAACTGATGGAAAAACCCAAGGGCATTATCTCCCTGGGGGCCAAGATGGGCGAAGGCTGGCTGCTGACCGCCGAAATGATCGAGCTGGTGGAGGGCGGATACGAAAACATCGTTTGTGCTCAGCCCTTTGGCTGCCTGCCGAACCACATTGTAGGCAAGGGCATGATCAACCAGATCCGCGCCCGTTACCCGCAGGCCAACATCACCCCCGTGGACTATGACCCCAGCGCCACCCGCGTCAACCAGGAAAACCGCATCAAGCTGATGCTGGCCGTGGCCAAGGAGCGCCTGACCACCAAGGCTGACCCTGCCCCCGTTACGGCAGAAGAACTGGCGGGCGGCGCCCCGCAGGTGGAAACCCAGGTTCCCGCCATGCTGTAAGGCAAAATTATAAAGATAGTGAACCGCCCTGCCGAGGTACAGCGCTGCACCCGGCGGGGCGGTTTTGCGTGGATTTGTCAGATAAAAGCGTAAAATCATACCTTGTGCGGGGCGGCATTTTGGGGTATGCTGGTAGCAGAGAAAGAGATGAAAACAGCAAAGGAGCATTTTGCAATGAAATATGATTTTACTTCCATCATGAACCGCCATGGCAAGGACGCCATTGCGGTAGATTCCGTCGGCCAGATGAACGGCTTTGCGCCCGAAGCGCCCAAACCTGGCTTTGATGTGATCCCCATGTGGGTGGCGGATATGAATTTCCCCACGGTACCCACCATCCAGCAGGCCATTATCGAGCGCGCCCAGCACCCGGCCTTTGGCTATTTTAGTGCGACCGATGAATATTATGATTCCATCATCCGCTGGCACCAGACCCGCAACGGTGTAACCGGCCTGACCAAAGAGTGCATCGGGTACGAAAACGGTGTGCTGGGCGGCGTGATCTCTGCTTTGACCAGCTTTGCTGCCCCCGGCGATGCCGTGCTGCTGCACAGCCCCACCTACATCGGCTTTACCGCCAGTGTGGAAAACAACGGCTATAAAATTGTGCACAGCCCACTGGTCAAGGATGAAAACGGTGTGTGGCGGATGGACTTTGAGGATATGGATGCCAAGATCAAGGCGAACCACATCCATGTGGCGATCTTCTGCAGCCCGCACAACCCCTGCGGCCGCGTGTGGGAGCGCTGGGAGTTGGAAAAGGCGATGGAGGTCTACCGCGCCAATGACTGTCTTGTCATTTCGGACGAAATCTGGTCGGATATCATTCTGAACGGCCACAAGCACATCCCCACCCAGTCCGTCAGCGAGGATGCCCACAGCCGCACCGTTGCCCTGTATGCCCCCAGCAAAACCTTTAACCTGGCGGGCCTGGTGGGTAGTTACCATATTATTTATAACCCCTACCTGCGGGACCGCGTGCGTGCCAAAAGCAGCAAGCCGCACTATAATGATATGAATGTGCTTTCTATGCACGCCCTGATCGGCGCTTATAAGCCGGAAGGGTACGAATGGGTGGAGGAACTGCGGGAGACCATCAGCGGCAATGTCAACTTTGCCTGTGATTATATCACCCAGCATTTTGAAGGCGTTTCGGTCAGCAAGCCGGAGGGCACCTACATGCTCTTCCTGGATTGCACGGATTGGTGCAAAGCCCACGGGAAAACCATTGCCGAGGTGGAAAAAGCCGGCTGGAATGTGGGCGTTGCCTGGCAGGATGGCCGTATGTTCCACGGCCCCTGCGCCATCCGCATGAACCTTGCACTGCCCCTGACCCGCGTGCAGGAAGCCTTTGAACGGCTGGACAAATACGTGTTCAATGAGGAATGGGTGTGATAGGCGTAGATAAAAAATAACACGAGTGTCCCCCAAAATGTGATGGCGTAATATTTTATTTGCCGCACTGCGCATCACAAATCCGTAGCAAACGAAACCTGATTTGTAGGGGACGATGCTTGCATTGTCCCGCATAACACGCATTACTTTTTGTTTTACCGCAAAAACCAAAACAGCGGATGCTCCCACGTCATCGGGAACATCCGCTGTGTTTTTTATGACAAAGCAAAGGCAACACCGCACAATTCCCGCCTTGCGGCTTAAGCACCGCTCCGGCAGCTGCGGCACGGCATCTGCGTTGCCAAAATGCTCGATAAGACATCCAGTATTATCTGCGCTTTTGGCCTAGCAGCTGCCGCACCTCGCTCGCCGTATCGGCACTTAGAATTATGCGGTATTGCCCAAAAATTATTTGTCCAACTGCATCAAACCGACCTTGCGGTATACCTTGCTGACGGTACGGTTGGCAAGGCGGGCGGCACGCTCGGCACCGGATTTCAGCACGCTGTCCACATAGGCTTTGTCAGCCAGAATGCGGCCATACTCGGCCTGCACGGGGGCCAGGGCGTCGGCGGTCACTTCGGCAACGGCCAGCTTGAAATCACCGTAACCCTTGCCGGCAAACTCAGCCTCAATAGCGGCCAGGTCCTTGCCGGTAAAGGTGGAATAAATGGTCATCAGATTGGAAACACCGGGCTTGTTCTCGGCGTCAAACCGCACAACGCCGTCAGAATCGGTTACGGCGCGCTTGAATTTGCGCACAATGGTGTCCTTATCGTCGGTCATCAGCACAAAGGCGTTTGCGTTGGTGTCGGACTTGCTCATCTTTTTGGTGGGTTCGGCCAGGCTCATGATCTTGGCGCCTGCCTTGGGAACGTAACCGGCGGGCAGGGTAAAGGTATCACCGTAAATGCCGTTGAAACGGTTGGCAATCGTGCGGGCAATTTCCAGGTGCTGGGTCTGGTCCTGGCCAACGGGCACCAGATCCGCGTTATAAACCAGGATGTCGGCCGCCATCAGAACAGGGTAGGTGAACAGACCGCCGTTGACGTTATCCGGGTGCTTGGCGCTTTTATCCTTGAACTGGGTCATGCGGGAAAGTTCGCCAAACTGGGTGTTGCAGGCCAAAACCCAGGAAAGCTCGCAGTGGGCGGGAACATGGCTCTGCACAAACAGCACATGCTGTTCCGGGTCAATGCCCACAGCCAGCAGCAGGGCGGCCATCTCGCGGGTTTGACGGCGCAGGTTGGCGGGGGTCTGGCGCACGGTCAAAGCGTGCAGGTCAGCAACCATATACAGGCAGTCATAATCCGACTGCAGCAGGGCCCAGTTGCGCACCGCACCGATATAATTGCCCAACGTGGGGATGCCGGTGGGCTGGATGCCCGAAAGAATGCGCTTGCGCTTTTCAATTTGTTCTGCCATGGTGAATACTTCCTTTCCATCTTTCAATAAAGAAAACTGCCCCCGCACAGAGAAGCGGGTGCGCCTCTGTGCAAGGGCAGGAAAGTTTTTCCTGTGGTGCCACCTTGCTTGCCGCAAACTGCGGCCGCTTACCGGGATGCAAATAACATCCCCGCCGGATAACGGTGGCTGCCGTCAACGGATACTGGGCGTTCGCGCCGTTCCCCGTGCCCTCTGCGAACCATTGTGCTGCCCCGCGTTCCGGCCTGTTCTCAGCTGTCCAGGCTCTCTGTGCGTGCGCCGGCGGTTTTACTTTCGCATCACTGGTTTATAGCATGTATTGTATCACGCGGACAAACAATTTGCAAGATGGAACTGTGCAAAAGAAGCTGACCAATGAATTTGCAAAAACGGCGTTGACAAGAAAGAGCAACATGGGTAAACTTATCTTATATATGTTTGCATATGCTGTTACATCATCACGAAAGTAGGGGTAATTTTACCATGGCTAATCCTGTACGCACCCGGTTTGCACCGTCCCCCACGGGCTATATGCATGTGGGCAACCTGCGCACCGCACTGTATACTTATCTTCAGGCCCGCCACAACGGCGGCACCTTTATCCTGCGCATTGAGGATACCGATCAGGGCCGCCTGGTGGAGGGCGCAACCGATATTATTTACAACACGCTGCGCGCCACCGGCTTGACTTGGGACGAAGGCCCGGATATCGGCGGCCCCGTCGGCCCCTATGTCCAGAGCCAGCGCATGGGCATGTTCAAACAGTATGCCGAGCAGCTGGTCAAAGCGGGCAAAGCCTACTACTGCTTCTGCACCGAGGAACGCCTGAACGACCTGCATGAGCAGCAAAAAGCCAACGGCGAAATGAGCCATTACGACGGCCACTGCCGTGACCTGCCGCAGGAGAAGATCAACGCCAAGCTGGCTGCCGGTGTGCCCTATGTCATCCGCCAGAAGATCCCTGCCGAGGGTGTGACCGGCTTTGACGATGTGGTGTACGGTCACATTGAGGTCAATAATTCCGAACTGGATGACCAGATTCTGATCAAGACTGACGGCATGCCGACCTATAACTTTGCCAACGTGGTGGATGACCACCTGATGGGCATTACCCATGTCATCCGCGGCAGCGAGTATCTTTCCAGCACGCCGAAATACAACCTGCTGTACCAGGCGTTCGGCTGGGAGGTCCCCACCTACATCCACTGCCCGCCGGTCATGAAAGACGCACAGCACAAGCTTTCCAAGCGCAACGGCGATGCCAGCTATCAGGACCTGGTGGCAAAGGGTTATCTGCCCGCCGCTGTGCTGAACTATCTGCTGCTGCTGGGCTGGGCACCGGAAGGCGAACAGGAAATCTTCAGCCTTGATGAGATGATCAAGATCTGGGACCCTGCCCGCATCTCCAAGTCTCCTGCTATCTTTGACCCGCTCAAGCTGCGTGCCATCAACGCCGCTTACATCCGCGCCCTGCCGGCAGAAGAGTTCCGCAAGCTGGCGGACCCATTCATTGACCAGGCGGTGCATGTACAGATCGACCGCGACCTGCTGTGCGCGAACCTGCAGCCCCGCTGTGAGGTGCTGGAGGATATTCCGCCGCAGCTGGACTTCTTTGATGCAGTTCTGCCCATTGATGCTGAAATGTACCGCAACAAAAAGCAGAAAACCACGCCGGAATCTGCCAAGGAAGCGCTCAGCGCCCTGCTGCCCGTGCTGGAAGCCCAGACCGACTGGAGCCGCGACGCCATTTTTGAAGCCTGCAAGCAGAAAGCCGAGGCAATGGAAAAGAAGAACGGCTGGCTGCTGTTCCCGCTGGGCATTGCCCTGTCCGGCAAGGCCCGCACCCCCGGCGGCGGCACCGACCTAGCCGCCATGATGGGCAAGGAGGAGACCCTGCGCCGCCTGAACGCAGCGATCGAAGCCCTGTAACAAGCCCAGATACCAGCGCCGTTTTCCCGCCCGGAAAGCGGCGCTTTTTGGTACGGTGGAACTGCACAAATACACTTGCACATTTTGGTGCAGCGTGCTATGATTGGGGCAGTTAGTTGAATTTACCTGAAAGGTGAGGATTATAATATGAACGAACAGCGTGTAGCGCGCGTGCGCGCCGAAATGCAGGCGCACGGCCTGACCCAAATGATCATCAGCGACTCCAAAAGCATCTGGTACCTGACTGGTGCCAGTGTGGAGCCGTATGAGCGCCTGATGGCGCTGTACCTGCCGGTGCAGGGCGAGCCGGTCATCTTTTTGAACAAGCTGTTCTTTGTGCCGCAGGCCCCCTGCCGCGAAGTGTGGCACACTGACTCGGACAAGCCGGTGGAGCAGATCGCCGAAGTGGTGGACAAGACCAAGACTTTGGGCATCGACAAGGAATGGCCTGCCAAGTTCCTGATCCCTTTGATGGAGCTGTGCCCCGGTATGCCGGTAGTGCTGGCTTCCGACTGCGTGGATGCCTGCCGCGCCGTGAAGGATGCCGAAGAACAGATGCTGATGAAGGAAGCATCCCGCATCAACGATGAAACCATCCTGAAAGCGCGCGACTACGTCAAGCCCGGCATGACCGAAAAGCAGGTTGCCGAGTACATTGACAACGAGTACAAGAAAGCCGGCTGCGAGAGTGTGGCATTTACCACCATCGTATCCTTTGGTGCAAACGCCGCTGACCCCCACCACGAGCCGGACGATACTGTGCTGGAAAAAGGCGAGTGTGTGCTGATCGATATGGGCTGCTGCAAGAACCGTTACTGCTCCGATATGACCCGCACATTCTTCTGCGGGGAGCCGAAGCCGGAGTATGCCGCCATCCATGACCTGGTGCGCCAGGCCAACGAAGCCGCCGAGGCGATGATCCACCCCGGCGTGCGCCTGTGCGATATTGACGCCGCCGCCCGTGACCTGATCACCAAAGCGGGCTATGGCGAGTACTTCAACCACCGCCTGGGCCACTTTATCGGTCAGACTGATCACGAAAAGGGCGATGTGAGCGCCGCCAACACCGATACCGTAAAGCCGGGCATGATCTTCTCCATTGAGCCGGGCGTATACCTGCCGGGCAAGTTTGGCGTGCGCGTGGAGGACCTTGTCATTGTGACCGAAACCGGCTGCGAAGTGCTGAACCATGTGGATAAGCATTGGAGCGTGGTGGGGGTGTGATTGGCCCCAGACCGGAAATGATAAAATTAGAAATTTGAAAAGGGGCGGAAGTGCTTGAAGAGATCTGTTGTTCGCTTCCTTGCCGCACGATCTGTACAATAAGATTTATGCCCGTCCGGGGTGTCGGGGACGCCGCCCTACCGAGAGTTTACAGGTTTGTAACGCGATTTAAAACGATTTGTAGGGAACGGTCTTGACCGTTCCGGGTGTTTTCCTTATCTCCCTTTTGTTGAAATATTGTCCATGGGTTTCGGAACGGTCAAGACCGTTCCCTACAGAGCAAAAATACATAGAAAGCAGCACATGACAACAGGCAGCAGCCCACAAAATAGGGCCGCTGCCTGATTTTTTATTTATTTTGTTATATTACGATTAAAGTTTCTTCGGTTCCTTCTTTTCAAAGAAGGAACAAAAACTCCCGTAAAACACTCACGCACCCGGCAGCAGGGCAACGGCATCGCGCAGGATGGTGAGAGGGTCCTCGCCGCGCAGGACATGCAGGCTGATGTAGGGGCGGCCTACGGCGTTGTAGATCACGCGGTGCGGCATGGCATCCATCATGGCCCCCATCTGCGCCGGGGTCACAACATCGGTGTACAAAATCAGATTGTCGTTGCGCTGCACGATCTCCACAATGCCTGCGCGGGCGGCTGTCACGCGCACCAGGCTGATGTCCACCAACCCCTGCACACTGCGCGGCGGGTCGCCGTAACGGTCAATCAACTCATCCAGTACATCCGTGGCATCGTCACGGGTGGTGATGGCCGCAATCTTCTTGTAGGCTTCGATCCGCCCGGCGGCATCGGGAATGTAGCTTTCCGGCAGATAGGCATCCACCGTAATGTCAACAAGGCAATCACTCTTGTCCGGCGCAGCAGGCTCGCCGCGGGCGGCTGCAATGGCCTGGTTCAGCATTTTTACATACAGCTCGTAACCAACCGCTTCCATGTGGCCGTGCTGGCTGTGTCCAAGCAGGTTGCCCGCGCCGCGGATCTGTAAATCGCGCATCGCAATGCGGAACCCGGAACCAAAAGAGGTAAACTCCCGGATGGCTGAAAGCCGCTTGGAGGCAATTTCCGTCAACACTTTGTCGCGCTGGAAGGTGAAATAGGCATACGCCTTGCGGTTGGAGCGCCCCACACGGCCGCGAATCTGGTACAGCTGTGAAAGCCCCATGCGGTCCGCATTCTCAATAATCAGGGTGTTGCAGTTGCGCACATCCACGCCGGTTTCAATCAGGGTGGTGCAGACCAGCACGTCGATCTCGTTGTCCAACAGCTGCTGCCAAACCGAGGAAATCTGCTCCTCCGTCATTTTGCCATGGGCGATGCCGACCCGCGCACCCGGCACCAGCTTTTGCACCTTGGCGGCGCACTGCTCAATGGTTTCGACTCGATTGTACAGGTAATACACCTGCCCGCCGCGGGCCAGCTCACGCCGGATGGCTTCGGCAATAATGGCATCGTCATATTCCAGCACATAGGTCTCAATGGGCTGGCGCTCAAAGGGCGGCTGTTCAATGGTGCTCATGTCCCGGATGCCGGACAGTGCCATGTTCAGCGTGCGGGGGATCGGCGTGGCCGAAAGGGTCAGCATGTCCACCCCGATAAAGTTCTCTTTCAGCTTTTCCTTGTGTTTTACGCCAAAGCGCTGCTCCTCGTCAATGATGACAAGGCCCAGGTCTTTGAACTTTACATCGTCCGAAAGCAGGCGGTGGGTGCCCACCACAATGTCCACTGTGCCGTCTTTCAGGCCGCGGATGGTCTCTTTCTGCTCTTTGGCGCTGCGGTAACGGCTGAGCAGCCCGATGCGGATGGGAAAGGCCTCCATGCGGGCGATGGCCGTGTTGAAATGCTGCCACGCCAGAATGGTGGTGGGGGCCAGGATGGCGCACTGCTTGCCGCCCATCACGCATTTGAACGCGGCGCGCAGGGCAACCTCAGTCTTGCCCACGCCGACATCGCCGCACAGCAGGCGGTCCATCGGCCAGGGCTGCTCCATATCATGTTTGATCTCCGCCGCGCTGGAAAGCTGGTCCGGCGTTTCATCATAGGCAAAGCGCTGCTCAAAATCTCCCTGCCAGGTATCATCTGGAGGGAAGGCATGACCGTGCGCCCTTTTGCGGCGGGCGTACAGCTCAATCAGTTCCTTGGCCATCTGCTCGGTAGCGGCGCGCACCTTCTTGCGGGTCTTGGTCCACTCGGCCCCGCCCAGGCGGCTGAGCTTGACATTCTCCGAATCCCCCGGCGCGGTGTAGCGGGAAAGCAGGTCCAGCTGGGTGACGGGAACATACAGCACATCTTTTTTATCGTACTCAATGCGCAGGTAGTCTTTGGTAACGCCCTGAACCGCCATTCGCTGGATGCCCGCATACCGGCCAATACCGTGGTTCTGGTGCACCACCAGATCGCCCGGCGTGATCTCGGTCAGGCTGTTCAGGGCATCTTTGGCCTTTTTACGCTTTTTCTTCTGGGAGCTGGTTTCGCCAAAAGCACGGCCTGTCAGCAAAGCATACTTGGCAAACGGAAATTCGCACCCAGCGGAAAGGTGCCCCGCCAGAACCTGCACCAGCCCGGCAGCGGGGGCTGCTGCAGCATCGGTGGTAACCAGAATGCCTTTATCGCGCAGGTCGCGTGCCAGACCGGCTGCGGCACGGTCGGTGCCGGCCAGCAGGGTAACGGTATAACCGGCATCGCACAGCGGTTTCAAATCCTCCAGCAGCCCGGCGACTTCGCCATTCCAGGCAGGCAGGGTGTGAGCCGGGGCGTTGATGATATCTTTCAGCGGCTGATCCGGCATGCTGCGGGCAAAGTTCTCGGCACAGATGGTGCGGTAGTATCCGGTTTTGGACCACAGGTAGCTTGGGTCCGCGTACAGGTTATCCAGCCCAGCGCAGAGGACGCCGTCCAGGATCAGGGATTTCAGTTCCTCGCCCCGGCGGTAGGCGGTCGCGCGGTCGGCTTCCCGGATGGAAGCAGGCTCTTCGGCCACAAGGATCGGGTCGTCAAAATAATCCAGCACGGTGGCGGGATGGGGGTAGCGCACGGCCAGGTATTTGTCCATGTTGACCGGCACGGCACCGCCATCCAGCAGGTCCAGATCGGCGGCCATACAGTCTGCCATGGCGGTTTTCTTTTTGCCGCGCTGCTTGGCCAAAAAGGCCCGAAGCTGCTCGGCGGCATCGGCAGGTTTGCCGAACAGAACTTCCCGCGCGGGGCTCAGGTAAAACTTATCAATGGCATCCTCGCGGCGCTGGGTGGTCAGGTCAAAGGTGTGCAGGGTATCGATCTCATCACCCCAAAATTCCATACGAACCGGCATTTTCTGGTCGGGAGCAAAAATATCCACAATATCGCCGCGCACAGAGAACTGGCCGGGGCCATCCACCTGGGCCCGGCGGGTGTAGCCGGCACCAAACAAAGCGGCCAGCAGGTCATCCCGCAGCAGAGTATCCCCCGCATGGAGGGTGCGGGTGTTGGCGCAGAAATCCTCTTTTGGGGTGGTGAACTGGGTCAGGGCTTCCGCGGGCACAGCCACGGCGCGCAGCCGCCCGCCTACCAGCTCGCCCAGCACAGCCAGGCGGCGGTACTCGTATTCGCGGGCGGTGCCCTCAATGGGGCGCAGCACATAGTCCCGCGCCGGGAACACGGCAGCGGGAATGCCCAGCGTGTTCAGGTCAGCAGCAAAGCGGGTGGCTTCGGCCTCGCCGGGGGTCACAATGCATAGCGGCTTATCCAACTGGCGGCACAGCGCGGCATACACCTGTGCGCGGCCGGATGCGGGCAGCCCAAACAGGGCGCATGCACCTTTGCCGGAAAGCGCGTGGCTCAGTTTTTTGTATTCGGTTGTGGTGGTAAACAATGCGTCAAACATGGTGCCTCCTGCGCTTGCGCATGATAGGGCGGGTGATGTATAATTTTGAGGATACGAGTAATACGAGAGTTTTTGCCTCTTCTTTGAAAAGAAGAAATCGAAAAAGTTCGGCAGAATAAAGAAATCAAATAATGCTGCAATAAGGAGCAGAATATAGAAAGATGACAAAACATAAAAATGTAGCGCTGGATGAGCTGCGTATTCTGGCGGCGCTGATGGTGCTGGGCGTGCATACCGGGCAGAAAGTTGGCCTGGGGGATGCCGCCGCGGTTGGCGCGCAGGGGGTACAACTGTTTTTTGTGCTCAGCGGGTACCTGGCCGCGGCCAGCCTGAGCCGCCACCCGGAGCCGCTGCCGTATTACCAGCGCCGCATCCGGCGGATCCTGCCGCTGTACTGGCTGGTGCTGGTGCTGCGCTGGCTGTTCGATGCGGTACGCTATCTGGCGGCGGGCGCCAGTGCAGCCCAGCTGTTTGGCCCCGGCGGGCCGTGCGGGCCGGGTTACCTGCGGTACTTTGTATTTTTGCAGATGTGGCTGCCCAGTGATAACTGGATGCTGTGGAACAACCGCAACGTGCTGTGGACGATGAGCGCCTTTGCGTTCTTTTATCTGCTGGCCCCGTGGCTGTACCGGCTGTGCAAACGCTTTTGGGGTGCGCTGGCGTTGCTGGTGGTCTGCCTTGCGGTGAAGGGCAGGATCGGCGGCTTAATTGAAAGCAGTCTGGCGGCTTTCCCGGCAGAAGCCAACATCAGCGAGTTCAGCGCAAAAACGCCGGTCATGACGCTGTACTGCTTTATCTTTGGCATGGCGGCGTTTGCGGCAGTGCGGGAGAACAAGCAGTTTTTATACGGGGCATTCTGCATTCTGCTGGCAGTGCTCACCAACTTCCAGCGGGCGGGGTTCGAGTGCGTGTTTACGGTGCTTGTTCTATTGGCCGTGCAGAACCCGCAGGGCGTTGGCCTGGCGGAAAATCAGAAGCTCGCCCAGGCCGTGGAATTTGTGGGGGCGGGCAGCTTTTGGCTGTACCTGGCCCACCCGCTGGTGCTGGAGCTGCTGCCCAACACCGCGATGGGCGGCGCAGCCGCGTGGCTGTGCTTCGCCGGGGTATATGCCGTCTGCCTGATGGTGTGCTATGCGCTGTATACGCTTTTTGTGCGCCGGTATGAGCAGCGCTTTGCGTAACCATTGTACTATATTTGCAGCAAAACGGCAAAGTGAATTTTGAGAGAAGCGTTGCATGGAACGACAAATGGCGGGCGGCCCAGATGGGCCGCCCGCTTTGGCATTTGTATGGTTGGAAAAGCTGTGCTTTTATCTTGTAGAGAATGTGAGGACGAACATTGTTCGCCCGCGGACGTTGGCCGTATGCAGGGTGGAATATGTGGCAAGACCCGTCATGCGGGACGATGACGAGCATCGTCCCCTACAAATCATGTGCAGCGTTTATCACCATCGGCAAAGTTTTCCACAGTGCGCACACCCCTGCAGGTGTTCCATTAAACTACATCCCGTGTAATGATGGATTGCAAATTTGAAGTGAGAACACTTCTTTTGCGGGCATCTTACACAGAAAACAGGAATGGGCGCACACTGTGCGCCCCTACGGAACGCCTATCCGCGCTCAGCGGTTGAATTTATTCTGCGCTTCGCCCAGCTTGCCGGCCATCAACAGGCGGCAGGCGGCTTCCACGTCGGTGTGGCGGCCGGTCACAAGCTTGGCGTCATCGGGCGGGAACTTGCCCAGCACCCAGTCAGCCAGATCATAATCCGGGCGCGGCTTGGCGCCAACGCCAATGCGGATGCGGTAAAAATCCTCGCCGCCGGTGGAAGCGATAATGCTCTTTAGCCCGTTGTGCCCGCCAGCAGAACCGGAGGGCCGGATGCGGATGTGCCCCGGCTCCTGTGCAATGTCATCGCACAACACAATAATGTGGTTGCGCGGGATCTTGTAAAATGCCGCGGCGGGGGCGATGCTCTGGCCGCTCAGGTTCATGTAGGTCAGCGGCTTTAGCAGCATCACTTTGCGGCCGTCCACCTGGGCAATGCCGTAAAGGCCCTGCCATTTGCTTTTGTTGATCTCGCACCCCCAGGCTTCGGCCAACGCATCCAGCGCGGCAAAACCGGTGTTGTGGCGGGTGCCGTCATATTTCGGCTCCGGGTTGCCCAGACCGGCAATCAGCCAGTCTGCCCCGGAACCACCTCCAAATAGTCCCATAGTAAAAATCCTTATGTAATTTTGTGATTTTAGTGTGCACCAGGGGCAAAGCGTTCCACTGTGTCCCGGATGGTATCCAGGAAGGATTCTGCACCTAAGGTGTTGACCTTGAAAAACACAGCCTGGCTGCCGCCGGATGTGATGGCGGAAAGCCGGATCTGCCCGTCAGCTTCCAGCAGGGTCAGGCTCATGGTAACACGGCCATTGCCAATGGCACTGTAGCGTTCGTATACCCGTACAGCACAGCGGCCGGTGCTGAAGTTGAAATCACTGGAACCTTCCAGCGTGGCCGAAACACTTTGTTTTACAACAGCGTCCAGCTCGGTCAGGATGGTGGTAAAATCCCCGGTCAAGGTGCGTTCCAAAATGGCCATGGCAGCAATCCTCCTTGCAGCAGGTCAGGGGGCATCAGTCGTTTTTCTTTTCGGCTTCCAGCTTCTGTTTTTTGGCAACGTATTTTTCCAGCTTCTTGGCGCCCCAGGCGGCAACTTCGGCCTGCTTGGCGCGCTCAATGCCCAGGGCACCGTCCGGCACATCGTGGCCGATGGTGGAACCGGCAGCGGTAAAGGCGCGGCTGCCCACCTTGACCGGCGCCACCAGGTTGGTGTTGCAGCCGATGAACGCATAATCGCCGATGGTGGTGCGGTACTTGCCCTCGCCGTCATAGTTGCAGGTTACGGTGCCGCAGCCAAAGTTGCAGTACTTGCCCACATCGGCATCGCCAATGTAAGTCAGGTGGCTGACAGTGTTGCCCTCGGCAAAGTTGGCATTCTTGGTTTCCACATAAGCGCCCAGGTGCACGCCCTCATCCGTCACGGTGCCGGTGCGCACATGGGTAAAGGGGCCAATCTTGTTGTTGGGGCCCAGATGGCTGTCATAACACTGGCTGGCGTTCACGGTGGAACCGGCCTCAACAATGGTGTTCTCCAATAAGGTATTGGGGCCGATGACGCAGTTTGCCCCGATGACGGTTTTGCCGCGCAGGATGCAGCCCGGCAGGATCACTGCGCCGGGTGCGATCTCAACTTCGGGGTCAATAAAAACCTGGTCGCTGATGAACTCAACACCGTTCTGCAGGTGCTTTTCAAAAGTTTCTTCAAAGGCCGCTTTGGCGGCAAGGTATTTGGCTTTCGCTTCGGACATAAAAATACCCCTTTCTGTTTTGGGCCAAAAGAGTATACGGCCCTACAAAAAAGCCCCGGAACAGGGCTGAAGCCTGCCGGGGCGGGATGAATTGAAAAAAGTGTTGCAGGATGTAATAAAATATTGTTTCCCAACTTCTCACCCATTATAATTTACCGCATTTTTGGTCAAATTGCAAGAGCCTGCCCCCAAAACTTTGTGAGATTTTCAGCGAAAATATTCGCCATTTATTTAACAATGTACTGGAAATTCCGGGTTGAGTCTGTTATAATGGACTTTGCAAGAGAGAAGATTCTTATTTTGCGGGTGTGCGCGGCACACCGGGAAGAAACCGTAATTTTGTTGGAGGTAACCTATGAGCAAGAAGTTTTTGTATTTGTTCAAAGAGGGCCATGACGCATTTGGCGGCGACCAGACGACCATGAAGAACATTCTGGGCGGCAAGGGCGCTGGTCTGGCAGAAATGACCCATGCCGGCATGCCGGTTCCTCAGGGCTTCACCATCACCACCGAAGCCTGCACCCAGTACTATGCTGACAACCGTGAGATCAACGATGAGATCAAGGCTGACATCTTCAAGTACATGGGAATCCTGGAAGAGCAGACTGGCAAGAAGTTCGGCGATATCGAGAACCCGCTGCTGGTTTCCGTTCGTTCCGGTGCACGTCAGTCTATGCCCGGCATGATGGATACCATCCTGAACCTGGGCCTGAACGACCAGGCTGTTGAAGGTCTGGCAAAGAAGACTTCTAACCCCCGTTTTGCATATGACTGCTACCGCCGCTTCATCCAGATGTACTCTGACGTCGTCATGGAGCTGGGCAAGAGCTTCTTTGAAGAGCGTATCGACGCTATGAAGGAGCGCAAGGGCGTTAAGCAGGATATCGAGCTGGACGCTGAGGACCTGAAGGAACTCGTCAAGGAGTTCAAGGCCATCTACCTGGAGAAGCAGGGCGAAGAGTTCCCGCAGGATCCGAAAGAACAGCTGATCGGCGCTGTCAAGGCCGTCTTCCGTTCTTGGGATAACCCACGCGCCAACGTTTACCGCAAGATGAACGAAATCCCCTACGAGTGGGGCACTGCTGTCAACGTTCAGCAGATGGCTTTCGGTAACTCCGGCATGCGTTCCGGCACCGGTGTTGCTTTCACCCGTAACCCCGCTACCGGCGAAAAGAAGCTGATGGGCGAGTACCTGATCAATGCTCAGGGCGAAGATGTCGTTGCCGGCATCCGTACTCCTTCCCCGATCAGCAAGCTGCACGAGGAAATGCCTGAGGTTTACGATCAGTTCGTTGAGATCGCAACCCGCCTGGAAAACTACTACAAGGATATGCAGGACATGGAGTTCACCATCGAAGATGGCAAGCTCTTTATGCTGCAGACCCGTAACGGCAAGCGCACCGCACAGGCTGCTCTGCAGATCGCCTGCGACCTCGTTGATGAGGGCGTTATCGATCAGCGCACCGCTGTACTGCGCGTTGAGCCCAAGCAGCTGGATACCCTGCTGCACCCGCAGTTTGACGCTGCTGCCCTGAAGGCTGCTGAAGCAATCGGCAAGGGCCTGGCCGCTTCTCCGGGATCTGCCTGCGGTCGCGTTGTCTTCAGCGCTGAAGATGCTGAAGAGAAGGTCAAGGACGAAGCTTGGAAGAAGGTCGTTCTGGTCCGTCTGGAAACCAGCCCCGAAGATATCGTCGGCATGCAGGTTTCTCAGGGCATCCTGACCGTCCGCGGCGGCATGACCAGCCACGCAGCTGTTGTTGCACGTGGCATGGGTACCTGCTGTGTTTCCGGCTGCGGCAATGATAACGATGTTGCTATCGATTACGATGCAAAGGTTATCACCATTAACGGCCACACCTTCCATGAGGGTGACTGGATGAGCATTGATGGCTCTACCGGCAACATCTACGAAGGCCAGATCGCTACCGTCGCTTCCACCGAGAACGCTAACTTCAAGCGCTTTATGAGCTGGGCTGACGAAGCACGCCAGATGAAGGTTATGACCAACGCCGATAACCCGCGCGATGCACAGAACGCTGTCGATATGGGCGCTGAAGGCATTGGCCTGTGCCGTACCGAGCATATGTTCTTCGCTGAGGATCGTATTGCTGCTGTGCGTGAGATGATCTGCGCACGTACCGTTGAAGAGCGCAAGGTTGCCTTGGCTAAGGTTGAGCCGTTCCAGGAAGCTGACTTTACCGCTATGTACCGCATCATGGGCGATCGTCCGATGACCATCCGTTATCTGGACCCGCCTCTGCATGAGTTCCTGCCCACCAAGGCTGAGGATATCGAAGCCCTGGCAAAGGATATGGGCATGACCACCGAAGAGCTGAACAACGTTGTTGTCAGCCTGCATGAGTTCAACCCCATGATGGGCCATCGTGGCTGCCGTCTGGCCGTTACCTATCCGGAAATTGCCGAGATGCAGACCAATGCTGTGATCAAGGCTGCCATCAAGGTTTCTGCTGAGACCGGCAAGATGATCACCCCGCACATCATGGTGCCCCTGGTTGGCGAAGTGAAGGAGCTGAAGTACGTCAAGGACGTCATCGTCAAGACTGCTGACAAGCTGATCGCTGACGCTGGCGTTGACATGAAGTACGAAGTTGGCACCATGATCGAGATCCCGCGTGCCGCCCTGACCGCAGGTGAGATCGCTAAGGAAGCTGACTTCTTCAGCTTCGGTACCAACGACCTGACCCAGATGACTTTCGGCTTCAGCCGCGACGATGCTGCTAAGTTCCTGACCGCTTACTATGATACCAAGATCTACGAGAGCGATCCGTTCCAGCATCTGGACCAGATCGGCGTTGGCAAGCTGGTTAAGATGGCTGCCCATGACGGCCGCGCAACCAACCCCAACTTGGGTCTGGGCATCTGCGGCGAGCACGGTGGCGACCCCTCCAGCGTTGAGTTCTGCCACAACGTTGGCTTGGATTACGTTTCCTGCTCTCCGTACCGCGTTCCCATCGCACGTTTGGCCGCTGCTCAGGCTGCTATTAAAGCACCCCGTGCGATGAAGGACTAATCGCTTTATAGCGACGAAAACTTTTAACTAATTGAACAGGCGCACCGCTTTTGGCGGTGCGCCTGTTTTTGTTTGCAATGCACATGGGGGTTACAAATACACTTCCACGTTCAGATCAGTCCAGCCACGCTGACGGAATTGGGCGGGCAACCCATTCGACATACGATACTGGCGGGCAGTCTCAAAGTCAATCGTAAATGAGAGTACAGGGGAATTTTCCGGCTCCATAAGGTTATATCGTTCTTGTCCTGACTTCATTTCTCCGAAGGTCATTTTCCAGCGATAATGATGATTCTCGACTGGGGTAACAGCCTCCACAAATTCATTTATCAGTTCTTCAGAAATACGAGGTGCCGTAATGTCCACCATCTGAGAAAGCCCTTTTTTGATTTTGTTCAGGTCGAAGCTGACTTCTTCCTCAGCTGAGTCTGGAACGCTATTCTGTTGCGTTTTCAAGGCGTCCAATTCTGTAGTGGTCTGTGCATATAACTTCTGAAATTGCTCTCTTGTCAGTTCACCATCCGCTCGCATCTGACCGAGATTCAGAAGACGTTGCTCCAATTTTTCGATTTTCTTTTGTTTCTCCGCTTTTTCCGAATCAGTTTGTAACGTCGTGGAAAGGATGCAAGATTCAATCATCTGACAGGCCTTCAAAACAGCTTCTCTTTGGTCTCCCCACAGTTGGTCAAAAATCATCTTTGCCATCAAATCAAGCTTCCATTCACAGATGACGATCGCATCACAATATTTTTGGCTATAACCGTGCTGCGGAAATCGGTATGCAACATACCCACTTTACCAATCCCACTGGCTTGCATGACCCGGAACACGTTTCTACCGTGCGGGATATTGCTATGTTGCTAAACACTGCTCTGGAAAATCCAACTTTCCGAGAAATATTCACAACTCGCAGTTATACTACCACTTCTACTGATGCCCATCCGGGTGGTATCCAGTTGTATAGCAGGATGTTTTCCATGCTTGGAGATCGGGTTATTCCCGGAGTGACGCTGTTGGGCGGAAAAACCGGCTTTACTGATCTAGCAGGACAATGCCTTGCCAGTCTGGCCGAGTGTGGTGGTGAAGAGTATATATTGGTCACTGCTGGAGCGCCCAGTAATAATGATGAAGATCTGTTGCACATCGAAGATGCAATTACCGTGTATGGACGGTTGGCAAAGGAAAAGGGGATGGCCTGATGGTCATCCCCTTCTTTTTTTGTATGCTTTAGCAGTATAAGCCCCCAGCGCTGCTGGGGTGGAAAAAATAAAAAGGCTTTAGATTCAAGAATCGAGCGAAGGAAGCAATGTCCGTTTACGGGCTGAGGGGCAAGTGATGCAAGTGGCAGATTTTCAGTGCCTCTTGAGAAACTTGCAGGTACGATGCCCTTCTAGGGCTTACACAAGCCCCCAACTTTGCCGGAGGTAATGACTTGTTTTATCGTTTTCGCTACCAAATGTGTGTGACATTTCCTATATGATTCTTTTTATTTTATTATTTTTTACGAAATATATCGCTTTTTGGTTTCATATTGTTTTTGATAGCGTTTTTTGAGTTATGCCTTTTTTGTTGTGCTTACCGGGCTGATGGTGTAAAACATAGACAACATCAGGCAAGATGAAAAACAAATTGCAGGAGATGATTAAGAATGAGCGCGAAAATCGGAGCACGTTCCCATCCAGTCTATCAGCGACTGTGCGATTTGAAAAAGTCCGGCAACGCCGGACGTTATGGGCTACTCTTTTCGACACAGTTCAAAAACTATTTCTACGATACGGGCACCGGAAAAGTGTTACATATCGGGGATTACGAGTTCAAGGCGTTGCAGGCTTTCTTTGATCCCACCATTTCTCTTGATGCTTTTGAAAAGCGGTGCCATCAAATGGCGGGTGATCGTTTGGAAAAGTTTCTGACCACGATCGACTCGGAAAAATTATTGTGTGCTCCGCCGGTCACCGCGATGCATTTAGCTTCTGATGACAACTGGCTCGAAGCGTTAGACTCAGATCTCCAACAGCTTGTTCTGGAGGTTACTGAGGCTTGCAATTTCAGGTGTAAGTACTGTATCTATAACGAGGATTATGAAGGAAATCGGGACTTCGGTACAGCAAAGATGTCTCAGGAAATTGCGCAGAAAGCCATTGATTATCTGGCAGAGCACAGCTCCTCCCACTTTGCCGTTACGTTTTATGGCGGCGAGCCGCTTGCGAATTTCCCTCTCGTCCGTTGGGCAACAGAATATACACTTGAGCATTATAAAGACAAACATCCGACATTCAATTTGACCACAAATCTGACATTGGTAACAGATGAAATTGCCGACTTTTTGGCAAGAACACCGGGTTTTAGTGTTGTGGTCAGCTTGGACGGTCCAGAAGAAGTCCAAAATGCAGCCCGTGTTTATTCCGCCAACAAGCCGACCTTCGCAGATGCAATGCGTGGTCTGAACACTCTATCGAAGGCTTTCATTAAACACGGAAAGAGTTTAACCATCAATTCCGTCCTTATCCCGCCCTACACTTATGAAAAACTCGAACGAATTAATAGCTTCTTCGAATCGCTTGACTTTTTACCACCGCTTACGCAGTGCATGATTACGTATCCATCTCCTGGCACCTTCCCTGTCGAAAACGCTGTCGAACTGATGTCTGGAAACCCCACCTACGAATTCGGCGCTGCCTTAAATCCGCTTCTCAAGTGGCAATTCGAGAAAGCCAAGCAAAATGGGCTGAGCTGGGAACACACTCAAAACATCTATTTCAACACGATGCTCAAAATGATGGAAACCATTGATGGACGTATGGTCACTGATGCACCGGATGATCTTTATGGTGGCACTTCTGAAAGGCGGTCGGATTAACAACCGTCTGCTCTGTGAGCTTGCCACTCATAAGGACTTTATCAAGTTTCTTGCGGACATTGAGATTTATGTAGATGGGATTGCCACCATGCAGATTCAAAACCTCAACGCCCTTGTCGATACTGTCCGGCATGAAATCATTGAACGGTATCGCCCCGGCGAAGACGACCCGCATTTGAAAGTGCTGCAAGCCGCCCATATCAGCGATGATGAATATTTCAGCCACATGGTTCTTGATGACCTCAATCTCATTATCCGGGATATTCGGGAAGCCCACAAAAAGGACAGCGAGAGTGCGCCCCAGACCACCGTTGCCGATGAATTGAAAGAAAATTTGGAAGCGGTTGAAAATTTCAAGGGCAGTCGGGATGAAAAGCTGGTTGTCCTTTACTGCAAGCAGCTCGGCATCAACTATAAAAATCTGTCAGACGAAGAATTTCGCTGGCTCATTCGGATTCTACAAAAATCAAAGAAAACAGGAACTCCTATCAGTCAAAGGAAAAAACGGTAAAGAAAAACCGCTGTTGCATGGTTGTGTTTGCTTCCATGTAGCAGCGGTTGGTGCTATACTTATTCAGTTAAAATTTCAAAGCGATAAAGTGGAATTTATCTTAGAAATTACAGCAATGTTATTTTGATAAACTTTCAAGAATTGAAATATCATGCTTATCTTTATCTCTT
>SAUS01000034.1 GCA_004000625.1 Candidatus Cibiobacter qucibialis
CTGCCGCACCTCGCTCGCCGTATCGGCACTTAGAATTATGCGGTATTGCCCTGGGAACATGATCAAAGGGGCGGCACGGTAGGTGGTAAACCGGCGCGGTGCATGCCAAAAGGGGAGATTACAAGGTGAAACAAACACAGTCAGCGGCGAAGCCTTCCGATTTGCCAGTTTACCTCTTCCATCAGGGCAATAACTTTGAAGCTTACCGCTACTTTGGCAGCCACCTGGAAGAGCAGGACGGCCAGCCCGGCGCGGTGTTCCGCGTGTGGGCGCCACACGCCAAAGCAGTTTCCGTTGTGGGCGATTTCAACAGCTGGGTGCCCACCAGCCATCCGATGGAAAAGGTGTCAGACGGCATTTGGGAGCTGTTCATTCCCGGCATCAAAACCTATGATGTTTATAAATACTGCATTACCACCCCGGCGGATGAGCTGGTGTACAAGGCTGACCCGTATGCGTTCCATGCCGAAACCCGCCCGTCCAACGGCAGCAAAGTTTTTGATATTTCCGGCTTTGACTGGCACGATGCCGCGTGGGAAGATGCGCAGAAGAAAAATGATGTGATCAACGGCCCGATGAGCATCTACGAGCTGCATGCCGGCAGCTGGAAAATGAAGGAGGACGGTGTCCCCTATAATTATTCCGAACTGGCGGATCAGCTTGTGCCTTATATTAAAGATATGGGCTATACCCATGTGGAGCTGCTGCCCATTACGGAATATCCGTTTGACGGCAGCTGGGGCTATCAGGTCAGCGGTTACTTTGCCCCCACCAGCCGTTACGGTACCCCGCACGACTTTATGGAGTTTGTGGATAAGCTGCATGCGGCCGGTATCGGCGTAATCCTGGACTGGGTGCCCGCCCACTTCCCCAAGGATGCTTACGGCCTGTACATGTTTGACGGTGCCCCCTGCTATGAGGACCCCAACCCCCGCCGCGGTGAGCATAAAGAGTGGGGCACCATGGTGTTCAACTTTGGTATGCCGGAAGTGGAAAGCTTCCTGGTATCCAGTGCGCTGTTCTGGATTGAGCAGTACCATGTGGACGGCCTGCGTGTGGACGCAGTGGCCAGCATGCTGTATCTCGATTACAACCGCCGCGATGGCGAGTGGGAACAAAACGTAAAGGGCGGCAAGGAAAACTTGGAAGCCATTGCGTTCCTGCAAAAGTGCAATACGGCTATCCTGGGCCGCCACCCGCATAAAATGATGATTGCCGAAGAATCCACCGCATGGCCGCTGGTTACCAAACCGGCAGCCGATGGTGGCCTTGGCTTCAACTTCAAATGGAACATGGGCTGGATGAACGATATGCTCAGCTACATGAAGACTGACCCGCTGTTCCGTGCCGGCAACCATAACAAAGTTACGTTCAGCTTCTTCTATGCGTTCAGTGAAAATTTTGTCCTGCCCATCAGCCACGATGAAGTTGTGCACGGCAAGTGCAGCCTGATCAATAAGATGCCCGGTGATTACGAAGCAAAGTTCGCCAACCTGCGCACCTTCTATGGCTATATGATGGCTCATCCGGGCAAAAAACTGCTGTTCATGGGCCAGGAATTCGGCCAGTTCATTGAATGGGACGAGAAAAAGCAGCTGGATTGGATGCTTCTTGGCTATGATAAGCACCATGAACTGCAAACCTACGTCAAGGATCTGAACCACTTCTACCGTGAGACCGCCTCTCTCTGGCAGGTCGATTACAGCTGGGAAGGGTTCCAGTGGATCGTGCCGGATGATAACAAACAGAGCGTGATCGCGTTCCTGCGCCGGGACGCCAAGGGCAAGATGCTCCTGGTTGTCTGCAACTTTAACCCCGTCCTGCGCGAAAGCTACTCGATGGGCGTGCCCAACCCCGGTACATACAAAGAGCTGATCAACTCGGATGACGTCAAGTATGGCGGTGCCGGTGTCAAAAATGGCAGCGTAAAGAGCGTCAAGGGCCCGATGCACGGCTTTGACCAGCATATTGAGGTAACCCTGCCGCCGCTGTCCACCATCTATTTCAGCGTTCCCGCTGCCCGCAAAAAGGCAGGAAAGCCCGTCAAGGCAGAAACTGCCGAAGCAGCCAAACCCGAAAAGGCAGCCAAGCCTGCGGCCACCAAAACTGCCGCCCCCAAAAAGCGCACAGCCAAACCCGTGGCAACAAAACCGGCTGCTAAAAAGCCCAGAGCGGCAAAAACAACCAAGCCCAAAACACCGGTAACGGAATCGTAAACGTCTGGTGTGTAAGGGCGGTACCGGCGGCAACCCGCAGCAGGTGCGGCCCGTGGAGATAAACAAGTTTAAGGGGAGAACAATTATGGCAAAAGAAATGATCGCAATGATCCTGGCTGGCGGCCAGGGTTCGCGCCTCTACGCGCTGACCCAGAAGCTGGCTAAGCCGGCGGTTCCGTTCGGCGGTAAGTACCGTATCATCGACTTTCCGCTGTCCAACTGTGTCAACTCTGATATTGATACCGTTGGCATCCTGACCCAGTATCAGCCGCTGGTCCTGAATGAATACATCGGCAACGGCCAGCCGTGGGACCTTGACCGCCTGCATGGCGGCGTCCATGTGCTGCCGCCCTACCAGCAGGCCACCGGCTCTGACTGGTACAAGGGCACTGCCAACGCAATTTACCAAAACATTTCCTTCATTGACCGTTATGACCCGCAGTACGTCATCATCCTGTCCGGCGACCAGATCTGCAAGCAGGATTACGCTGATTTCCTGCGCTTCCACAAAGAGAAGAACGCCGAGTTCTCGGTTGCCGTTATGGAAGTGCCTTGGAGCGAAGCCCCGCGCTTTGGTCTGATGGTTACGGACGAGAATGACCGCATCAGCGAATTCCAGGAAAAGCCGAAGAACCCCAAGAGCAACCTGGCTTCCATGGGCATTTATATCTTCAACTGGGATATCCTGAAAAAGTACCTCACCGAGGACGAAAACGATCCCAACAGTGAGAACGACTTCGGCAAGAATGTCATTCCCGCACTGTTGCGTGATAACCGCCGCATGTACGCTTACCGTTTCAGCGGCTATTGGAAGGATGTCGGAACCATCTCCAGCCTGTGGCAGGCCAACATGGAGGTTCTGGATCCGACCCATTCCGGCATCAACCTGTTTGATGAAAACTGGAAGATCTACTCCCGCAACTCCGGCCGCCCCTGCCAGCGCATTGGTACGGACGCTGATATCGTGAACTCGATGATCACCGAAGGCTGCCAGGTTGACGGCACCGTTAAAAACTCCATCCTGTTCCCCGGCGTTGTGGTCGAAAAGGGCGCCACTGTTGAAGCAGCCGTTGTTATGGGCGGCACTGTCATCAAGGCTGGCGCAAAGGTCGAACACTGCATCGTGGCCGAAAATGTCACCATCGAAGAGGGTGCTACCGTGGGCAAAATGCCGGAAAGCGGCCTGAATATTACCGAACCCGGCGATGTTGCAACGGTTGGCTCCGGTGTCAAGATCGGCAAGGGCGCAACGGTTGGCCCCAAGGCAATGATTTCCAATGATGTAAAGGATGGTGAGGAACAATGGTAAGCAGCAACGCAAACGCACTGGGCGTCATTTTTGCAAACTCTTATGATAACCTTGTCCCCGAACTGGTAGCGGAGCGCACAATGGCCTCCATCCCGTTCGCAGGGCGTTACCGCATGATCGACTTTGTTCTGTCCAACATGGCAAACGCCGGTGTGGATAATGTTTCGGTCATCGTCCGTAAAAACTATCATTCCCTGATGGACCACCTGGGCGCAGGCCGTGAATGGGACCTGACCCGCAAGCGCGGAGGCCTGAACATTGTTCCGCCTTTTGCAGAGCGCAGCATCAAGCTGTACAGCGGCCGTGTGGATGCACTGGCCAGCGTTCTGAACTGGCTGATAGACCAGAAAGAGCGCTATGTGATCCTGTCTGACAGCAACATTGCCATGAACTTCGACTTTAACAAGCTGATCGAAGCTCATGTCAAGTCCGGCGCAGACGTTACCATGGTATACAACCGCGGCGAAATCCCCGATGGCGCCCGCACCGATAACTACACCATCCGCATTGATAATGGCCGTGTGGCTGAGCTGCTTTCCAACGATTATCGTCCCGGCGTCCAGAATCTGTCCATGAACCTGTACATCATCGAGCGCGAAAGCCTGATCCAGCTTGTCCGCGATGCATCTGTGCGCGGTCTGGTCTATTTTGAGCGCGATATCCTGGCCCGCAACCTGAACCTGCTGAATATTCAGGCTTATGAGTTTGACGGCTATGTGGCCCGCATCAGCGATATGAAGAGCTACTTTGACGAGAACATGCGCCTGCTGCAGGCTGGCAATGTCGATAAGCTCTTTAACGAAGGCAACCCCATCTACACCAAGATTCGTGACGACAACCCCACCCGTTACCTGGAAGGCAGCAAGGTCAAGAACAGCCTGCTGGCTGACGGCTGTGTGGTGGAAGGCACCGTTGAAAACAGCGTGCTGTTCCGTGGCTGCCAGATCAAGAAGGGTGCTGTTGTGCGCAACTGTGTGCTGATGCAGGATACCGTTGTGGAGGAGAACAGCTCCGTTGAGTATGTGGTTACCGACAAGAATGTCCACATCACGGCAGATAAAAAGCTGATCGGCACGGATTCTTTCCCGGTGTTTGTTGCCAAAAGGCACACGGTGTAACCTGATTACGCCCTGAACTTTCCCGCCAACTCTCCCCGGCGGGTAGTTTGCAGGAAAGGGCGGGGGAGTGAACACGCTTCTCCGCTCTTTCCTTATTTTATCATAACAGCCTGCCCGGCAGGCGTTGCAAACAGCCGCTCCAGCGGCTCTGCAAGGAGGTACCCATGAAAATTCTCTATGCAGCCAGCGAGGCTGCACCGTATGCAAAATCCGGCGGTCTGGCCGATGTTGCCGGTGCATTGCCCAAGGCTCTGGTTCGTGACGGCATTGACTGCCGCGTTATCATGCCCCTGTACGGCGATCTCAAGTTCAAGGATACGCTGACCTATGTTACCAATTTCAGCGTGCCCGTGGGCTGGCGCAGCCAGTACTGCGGCCTGTTCAAGGCCGAGCATGACGGCGTGACGTTCTACTTTATCGACAACGAATATTACTTTAAGCGCAGCGGCCTGTATGGCTTCTATGATGACGGTGAGCGTTTTGCTTTCTTCTCCCGCGCCATTCTGGAAACCCTGTTCTATACCGACTTTGAGCCGGATATCATCAACTGCAACGACTGGCAGACCGCTCTTACCCCGGTTTACCTCAACCTGTACTACCGCCACTTGGATAAGTTCAACCACATCAAGACGGTATTCACCATCCATAACATTGCCTACCAGGGCAAGTATGGCATGGATATCCTGGAGGATACCTGCGGCATTGGCGCACGCGATGCCCACATTGTGGAGTATGATGGTTGCGCCAACTTTATGAAGGGCGCAATCGAGACTGCTGATAAGGTCACCACCGTCAGCCCTACCTATGCACAGGAGATCCTGGACCCGTGGTTCAGCCATGGTCTGGATGGCCTGCTGCGCCAGAAGCAGTATAAGCTGTGCGGTATCCTGAACGGTATTGACGTGGATGTTTTCAACCCCGCCACCGACCCGGATATCCCGCAGAACTATGATGCCAACACGGTTCAGCAGGGCAAGCCCGTCTGCAAAGCAGCTTTGCAGGATGAGTTCGGCCTGAACAAGGATGGCAGCCCGGTCATGGCCATGGTCACCCGTCTGGTCGGTCACAAGGGCGTTGACCTGGTGCGCAGCATTGCCGAAGGTCTGCTGCAGCAGGGTATTGAGCTGGTGATCCTCGGCTCCGGCGAAGCCCAGTACGAGAACTTCTTCAACGAGCTGTGCGCCCGCAACCCCGGTCGCGTTGGCGTGTACATTGGTTTTAACGCCAAGCTGGCCCAGCGCATTTATGCCGGTGCCGATATCTTCCTGATGCCGTCCCGCTCCGAACCCTGCGGCCTGGCCCAGATGGTATCCTGCCGTTATGGCACCATCCCCGTTGTGCGTGAGACCGGCGGCCTGCGCGACTCCATCCACGACTCCGGCGATGGCTATGGCAATGGCTTTACCTTTGCCAATTACAACGCCCACGAGCTGTACGAAGCCTGCTGGCGTGCCAAGGAAGGCTACTGGAACAAGGAAGGCTGGCCCGTGCTGGTCAAGCGCGCCATGGAATGCGATTTCAGCTGGTCCAACTCCGCCAAGAGCTATGAGGGCCTGTACAATGAGGTCGTGAACCTCTGGTAAGTCTTTGGGAAGCTGTTCCCTAATGAGTTAAAATCAAATCCCGCTGTGTGCAGCCTGAAAAGCCGCATACAGCGGGATTTTTGTTTCATTGGGATTGGTCCGGTGAAAAGGAAAATGGAAAGAATGGATACGCCCGTGCGGCAGCATAGCAGCGTGACAGGGGAGACGAACCGAATGCTTCCAGAACGCAGCACAGGAATTTCGAAAAAGCCAGCCATCCGGAAATAAAGAAATTTCGGATTTTTTGCCACAATTTGCCGAACATGTGTTACAATAGTACCGGAATTTTTGCCGTGGCATTAAGGAGAATCCCATGCCCGCGGTCAATCGGGAAAGGAAACATAACAGCAATCCTATGGGGAAAAGAAAACATTGGTATTTACCGTGCATCGCCCCGGCACTGGCCGCGCTTTTGCTGGCGGGCTGCGGCGCAACGGTGGATTTGAATGAACAGGCCACAGCCGAAACCGCCATGGCCGTGCAATGGGTGCCCAATGGCAGCGTTTATACTACTGCGGCGGAAGAGCTGGAATACTGGTCCACAGCCCAAAAGCTGGAATCCGCCCTTGCCGCCACGCGGGAAACAGCCCCCAGCGTAGACTTGAACGAGCCGCTGGATGAATTCTGTGCCGCGCAGCCGGGCAGCTTTTCGCTTTACCTGCAAAATCCGGCAACGGGGGAAAGCTATACTTATAACACGGATGCCCTGTATTACCCCGCCAGCCTGCTCAAGCTGCCCTATGCGTTCTGGCTGTGCGGCCAGGCCGATGCCGGAACACTGGACCTGGAAGATGAACTGCCCAACCAGTTCCGCGGCTGTTTGTCTGATACGGCGCTGCAAGCCTATAACGATGCCGAGACCATCCCGGCCAAAGCCGCCATGCGTGCTATGATCGCCCACAGCGATAACAACGCCGTCACCCTGTTGACCACCCACTGGCCAGCCAATGAATCCAGCGGCTTCCAGCAGTTCCTGGCGGATTACGGCTTTGCCTATGCCGCAACCTGCGGCCTTACCCCGCAAACCGGCATTATCGGTATGGCTTCCGCTGGCGAGTTTGCCAACATTGTGTCCGCGGTGTATGATTATCTGGATTCAGGCAGCGCCGCCGCAGCCTACCTGAAAACCTGTATGCTGGCCGCCGACCATGATATTTTGTATGTGCCGGATGGCGTGCCTGCCGCCAAAAAGTATGGCAGCTGGGATTACGCATATCACGATGTTGCCATTGTGTATGCCAAGCATCCCTACTGGATTGTTTGCATGACAGACCAGGGAGATGAAAATGTAGACTTCCCCGAAGAACCCACCCAGGCCATGCAGACCCTTGGCCAGCTGGTGTATGAATACTGGAACCCATAAACCACGCCAGCGCCGTTTCAAGAAAGGAGCCGACCTTTGCCAAACAAGAAAACTGCCGCCCAGCGCCAACCCTATGTGGACGCTATGAAAGGCTTTGGCATCCTGTGCGTTGTCATTGGCCATTTTATCGAGTATCACCGTGGTACCGCGCCGGGCATCAACGCACTGTTTACCTGCATTTACCTGTTCCATATGGCAATTTTTTGCACAGCCAGCGGCCTGGTGGCTAAGTTCAGCCTGCGCAAGCTGGTCACGCAGCAGCTATGGCTCTACCTTATCAGCCAGGCGGGCATCACGGCGTTCCGTGCGGCTGCCCTGAAAGATAACATTGTGGATCAGGGCGGCTGGCTGCAAAATGTACTGCTGCCATGGCGGCACATGTGGTATCTGTACGCCCTCATGTTCTGGATGCTCACTGTGCCTTTGCTGCGCGCCATCCAGCGGCGCGGCCTGCTGGCCAGCACCGTAGGGATGGCCGCGGCCATTGCCATAGGCCTGTTGGGCGGCTGTGTCAACTGGCCGTTTGATCTGGGCCGTGTGTTTTCCTTTTTCCCGTTCTTTGCGTTCGGTGTGCTGTTTGCAGAGCCGTTCCGCAGCTGGCAAAAGCGCTGGTATGCCTGGGGCCCGCTGGCGGCGGCCATCGTGGTGTTTTATACCGTAACCGTCCAGCGCATCGTCACCGCCGAAACCCCGGTGTATGAGGGAGCCCGCATCTTCCAGTCCGACGCCTATGCGGTGGGCGGCTACCTGATGCAGGATCGCGCAGTGTTCTACCTGCTGGGCTTTGGCACCGTGCTGGCCATCACCCCCATTCTGGGGCTCATCAAGCCGCTTGCCAGCCTGGGCCAGCGAACCCTGCCCATCTACATCCTGCACATGCCGCTGTACGCGCTTCTGGTTCAACTTGGCTGTTACGAAGCCTGTGCTTCCCACGGTCTGCCTGCCGTTATTACCTGGCTGTGCTTTATCATCCCCGCGGTGGTGGCCCTGTGCGCCAGCGCCCCGGTGTGTGCCATCCTGAACGGCATTGCAAACATCTGGTACAAAACGCTCCCGGCTCTCTTTTCCCGCCGTGGATAAAGCGTTCGCAGATGCGTTTATCCAACCGCAATAAAACAAATAAAAGAGCAAAAAAATAAACCAGGCGTGCCCCTGCAAAGCAATCGACTTTGCAAAACACGCCTGGCTTTATTTTATAAAATCACTTTCAGGGCCAACGTGAAAGAATCAGCCCTCCGCCAGGAATCACTGCTCGTCCTTGTGATCCAGCAGCTTTTCCATGGTGTGCCAGCCCAGCACTGCGCACTTTACGCGGGCCGGCATGTGGGAGATATCCTGCAGCGCACCGGCTTCTTCCAACTTTTCAATGTCGGCATCGGTAGCTTCGCCCTTAATCATCTTCAAAAAGGTCTCGGCCAGGTCTTTGGCTTCATCCACGCTGCGGCCAATGATCATGTCCAGCATGATATCTGCCGAAGCCTGGGAGATCGCGCAGCCGTCACCAACAAAGCTGCCGTCCTCAATCTTGCCGTTTTCTACTTTCAGCTGCAAAATAATGTCATCGCCGCAGCTGGGGTTCACACCCTCCAGCGTCATGTTGGCGCCGGGCAGCGGCTTTTTATGGGCGGGGTAGAGGTTGTGGTCGGTCAGCACCTCATTATAAAACGTACTACTCGGCATAACCCATTTCCTTTCTTACGCCGCCCAGCGCCGCCAGAAAGCGGTCAATGTCAGCGGTGGTGTTATAAAATGCAAGGCTGGCGCGTGCGCAGGAACGCACACCCAGATAAGCCAGCAGCGGCTGTGCACAGTGGTGCCCGGCACGCACGTCCACATGGCAGCTGTCCAGAATGGTGGCAATGTCGTGCGGGTGTACGCCATCCACCGTAAAGCTCAAAATGCCGCAGTGCTTGTCCGGGTCATCGCTGCCCAGAATATTCACACCGGGGATCTTCTTCATGCCCTCATAGGCATAGCGGGTCAGGGCCTGCTCCTGGGCGTGGACATTTTCCAGCCCAATGGATTCCAGATAATCAATCGCTGCAGCCAGCGCAACCGCGCCGCCTGCATTCACGGTGCCGGCCTCAAATTTGTGGGGCAGCTCGGCATACACAGCGCCATCGCGGGTAACGGAATCGATCATCTCGCCGCCGGTCAAAAACGGCGGCATGGCATCCAGCAGCTTCTCCTTGCCATACAAAACGCCAATACCCATGGGGGCCATCAGCTTGTGGCCGGAGAATGCGACAAAGTCAGCATCCAGTGCCTGCACATCCACTTTCATGTGGGGGGCACTCTGGGCGGCATCGACCAGCACAACACCGCCGTTGCGGTGTACCAGCTCGATCACTTTCTCTACCGGGTTTACGCAGCCCAGCACGTTGGAAACATGGCCAATGGCGGCCAGCTTTACCTTGGGGCCGATGACGGCTTCCAGCTTTTCATCCGGCAGGCTGCCGTCTTTTTCACATTCCAGGTAAACCAGCTTGGCACCGGTCTGGCGGGCAACCATCTGCCACGGCAGCATGTTGCTGTGGTGCTCCATGATGGTGATGACGATCTCATCCCCGGCATGGATGTTGTTCAGCGCATAGCTGTAAGCAACCAGATTGATGCTTTCGGTGGTGTTGCGGGTAAAGATGATCTCGGCATCACTGCGTGCGTTCAGGAACTTGCGTACCCGCTCGCGGGCGGCCTCGTAACGGTCAGTCGCCTCCACGCCCAGTTCATACAGGCCGCGCAGGGGGTTGGCGTTGGCCTGCTCGTAAAATTCTTTCTCTGCCTGCAAAACGCTGGCCGGGCGCTGCGCGGTGGCGGCGCTGTCCAGATAGGCGACGTCCTGCTGCATCAGCAGGGGAAAGTCCTTTTTATAATCCACAAAATCAAAGCTCATCGGTGTGCGCCTCCATGAATTTGTGTGCTTCTTCCGCCAGTGCCTCCGGCAGCAGGTCAACTACGGCCTCAATGCGGGCGCGGGCCAGCAGGCTGCGGGCAGCCTCTTCAGGAATGCCACGGCTGGCGAGGTAGAACAGCATCTTTTCGTCCAGGCGGCCGATGGTTGCGCCGTGGTTGCCTTCCACATCCTCTTCGCCGCACAAAATCAGCGGAATGGTCTGGTTGACCACGCCGTCGCCCAGCAGCAGAACGTTCTCCTGCTCCTGGCCCTTGGCGCCGGAACCGCCGGGCAGCAGGTCAATGCTGCCGCGGAACAGCTTGAATGCCTTACCGGCCAGTACGCCGGTGGAATCCATCTCGCAGGTGGTCTTTTTGCCGCGGTGGCGGGCTACATAGTTCATGTCCAGGCGCTGTTCGCCCTGGCCCAGGTAGCCGATCCTGGCGGTAAAGTTGCTGCCTTTGCCGATCAGATCGGCGGCAGCACCGGCATACAGCTTGCCGGAACCCAGTTCCAGCTTGGTCAGCTCAAAGCTTGCGCCGTCTGCGCAGGTGGTGCCGATATCACTCAGGCAGGTAAAGCCATTATCCAGTACCTGCACCATCGAAAGCTTGACCACAGCGCCAGCCTCGGCCTTGATCTTGATCTGCAAAGCGGCCAGGCCCTCGCCAGCGGTCTCATTGCGCAGGATCACAGCCACCTGCATGGTGCTGCCAGCCTTGGCTTCCAGGTACAGCCGGTCCCCGGCGGGGGTGCCGGGCTGGTAGGTATAGGTGATAACCGCGGGGGCATCCATCACTTCGTTTTCGCCCAGGGTCAGGTACTCTGCTGGGCTGTTGGCCAGAAAACGGTCAACGTCGGTGCCCATGCCGGTCTCCATGGCCCAGTCCTGTGCAGCGCTGCTGCGGGCCAGCTGTGCGGTCTGCACAAAGCTGGGGGCGGCACCCACGGCGGGGGCGTTTGCTTCCAGCCGGGCTGCATTCATTTTCAGCCAGTTCCACGTCAGAGCGGGAAGCCGGTTGACGGTCATTGTTTCATTTGCCATACTCCCAACTCCTTTGCTCACCCAATGCTGCCCTTCATCTCAAGGCGGATCAGGTTGTTCATTTCCATTGCGTATTCCAGCGGCAGTTCCTTGGAAACATTATCCGCAAAGCCGCTCACGATCATGGCGCGGGCTTCCTCTTCGGGGATGCCGCGGCTCATCAGGTAGAACACGGCGTCATCACTGATGCGGCCAATGCGGGCTTCGTGGCCCACGTCAGCATCGGGGGTGCGCACGTCCATTGCGGGGATCGTGTCCGAACGGGAGATGGTATCCAGCATCAAAGACTGGCAGGAAACCGCAGCCTTGCTGTTCTTGGCATCCTTGTTAATGACCACCGCGCTGCGGAAGGTGCTGATACCGCCGTCCTTGGAGATGGACTTGGTGTTGATATAGCTGGAAGTATCCGCGCCGGTATGAACAACCTTGGCGCCGGTATCCAGGTTCTGGCCATGACCGGCGAAGGTTATGCCGGTGAACTCCATGCGGGAGCCCTTGCCCTTCAGGATGGTCATGGGGTACAGGTAAGAGGTGTGGGAGCCAAAAGAACCGGAAACCCATTCCATCACGCCGCCCTCTTCTACAATGGCGCGCTTGGTGTTCAGGTTGTACATGTTCTTGGACCAGTTCTCAATGGTGGAATACCGCAGCTTGGCGTTCTTGCCCACAAACAGCTCCACGCAGCCGGCGTGCAGGTTGGCTACATTGTACTTGGGGGCAGAGCAGCCCTCGATGAAATGCAGCGAAGCACCCTCGTCCACAATAATCAGCGTGTGCTCAAACTGGCCAGCGCCGGGGGCGTTCAGGCGGAAATAGGACTGCAGGGGAATCTCCACATGCACATGCGGCGGAACATACACAAAAGAACCGCCAGACCATACCGCGCCGTGCAGGGCGGCAAATTTGTGATCCGTGGGGGGAACCAGGTGCATGAAATGGGTGCGGATCATCTCGGCATAAGGGCCGTGCATGGCGCTTTCCAGGTCGGTGTAAATAACACCCTGCTCCGCAACCTCTTTTTTCACGTTGTGATATACCAGCTCGGAGTCATACTGTGCGCCGACACCGGCCAGGCTGTCGCGCTCGGCCTGGGGGATACCCAGCTTTTCAAAGGTATCCTTGATGTCGGTGGGCACTTCGCTCCACTTGGCGCTCATTTTGGTGTTGGGGCGCACGTAGGTGATGATATCATCCATGTTCAGCTCATCAATCGGCGGGCCCCACTCCGGGATACCGGTCTTATTATAGATCTCCAGCGATTTCAAGCGCAGCTCCAACATCCAGTCGGGGTCGTTCTTCTCACGGGAAATCTGCTCTACAATGGCGGGGGTCAGGCCAGCGTCTACCTTGTAGGCGTCTTTTTCCTCATAGCGGAAATCATACAGGCTGCGGTTAATGTCCTCAACCTGCGATTTTTCGCGTTTTGCTTCGTTTACTTCTGCCATATAATTCTCAGGCCTCCGCCATCTTTTCAAAGCGCTCGTAGCCGTTCACATTGATCTCTTCCACCAGGCTGCCATCGCCGTTTGCAGCAATCTTGCCGTTGACCAGCACGTGGGTGTAATCAACAGACAGCGCATCCAGAATGCGGGTGCTGTGGGTGATGATCAGCAAAGCGCCGTTGTGGTCTTTCTGGTATTCTTCCACGCCTTTGGAAACCAGGCGCACGGCGTCAACGTCCAGGCCGGAGTCCGTCTCGTCCAGAATGGCGAGGGAGGGCTTGAGCATCATCAGCTGCAAAATCTCGGCCTTTTTCTTTTCGCCGCCGGAAAAACCAACGTTCAGGCTGCGCTCTGCGTAAGAAGCATCCATCTGCAAAATGTCCATGCAGCGGGCCAGCTCTTTCTTGAAGTCATAGTAACGCACATGGCCGACCTTCTGCTGCAATGCGCTGCGGATAAAGCCTTCCAGCGTCAGGCCGGGAACTTCCAGCGGCTCCTGGAAAGAAAGGAACATGCCGGCCTTGGCGCGCTTATCGGTGGATTCATGGGTGATATCCTCGCCCTTGAACAGGATCTGGCCGCCGGTCACGGTATATTTGGGGGCACCCATCAAAACATAGCCTAGGGTGGATTTGCCTGCGCCGTTGGGACCCATCAGCACATGGGTTTCGCCCTTGTTGATGGTAAGATCCACGCCGTGCAACAGCTGTTTGTCTTCCACGCGTGCGGCCAGACCGGTTACGTTCAAAACTTGCTCTGCCATAAAAACTGCCTCCTGCTCGCTTTATAATAAGGTGAGCGTTTGTATTTCAAAAAGCCGCAGGCAAACCCGCAGCTTGGTTCGGCGTCCGGTGCAGCCATCCGTTTGCAGCGCAAAGCAGGCAGGCGGCGGTGTGCCGGGCACCTTTGTTATTTTCATATCCTATAAAAACTCTAGGATTAACGGTGCTTATTATATTCCAACAATTTCTTTGCGTCAAGGGCAAACCGCAAAAACTGGTACAAACCCTGCAATTTTGCACCAAAAATGGACGAATCGGGCGATTTTTGGTGTCCGGTGACCACAGAAATGGCGGTTAGGCATAACAAATGCGAGCTGGCCCCGCCCGCCGCTTTCCAATCAGTGTTGGCCGTGGCTGCAGCGGTTATGCAAAGGGGAACCCCACAAAAAAAGAAGAGCCTTACCGGAAAATCCGGTAAGGCTCAGCCAGTGCCGCCGACCGGGATCGAACCGGTACGATGTTTCCACCGAGGGATTTTAAGTCCCTTGCGTCTGCCAGTTCCGCCACGGCGGCTAACTGTATGGTATTGTAGCGCAAAACGGGGGAATTGTCAATCCGCAAAGCCCTGCCGCCCAGAGTGTAAAAAAGCGAATGGTTTATTTGCGGCGAACGGCAAAGCAGCTCACTTCATGTGGCAGTGTACCCGCTATTTTAGGGCAATACCGCATAATTCTAAGTGCCGATACGGCGAGCGAGGTGCGGCAGATGCCAAGCCAAAAGCGCAGATAATACTGGATGTATTATCGAGCATTTTGGCAACGCAGATGCCGTGCCGCAGCTGCCGGAGCGGTGCTTAAGCCGCAAGGCGGGAATTGTGCGGTGTTGCCTTATATGTGATGTGTTTTTGTATCCGCCCACATCACGCATCTTTCATATCGTGCGGTGCGCCGCCGCCGACACGGGGAATCGTGCAATGCCGCAGGTAATGCAGGAACAGCAGAGAAGAGATGCTCCAGGTCAGAGGGTATGCCCAGAAGATGACCCCGATATCATGGATAAAGTGCAGCGTTACCGTAATGTAAGTAATGCGCAATGCGCACCAGACCGCCAGCATAACGGCCATGGGCACAATGGGGCGGCCCAATCCGCGCAGGATGCCGGCGCAGCAGTGGCTGAACGCAAGCAAAAAGTAGAACAGCGCAATGGTGTGTGCCTGCCGCACGCCAAAGGCGACCACATCGGCCTCGCTGCTGAACGCACCAATCAGCCAAGGCGCCAGCAGGTAAACCGCAACGCCGACGCACTCGGCCAGCGTAATCGAACAAATCACGCCAAAACGCATACCCTTGTGCACGCGGTCAGGTTTGCCCGCACCCACATTCTGGCTGACAAAAGTGGCCAGTGCCATCGAAAAGCAGGTGACCGGCAGGAAAGCAAAACCTTCCACCTTGCTGTAAGAGCCGCACCCGGCCATGGCCAGTGCGCCAAACGAGTTGATGTTTGCCTGCACAATAACATTTGCCAGCGAGATGACCGAGTTCTGGATGCCGGAGGGCAGGCCCTGCAAAATAACGCCGTGCAGCATGGGGCCGTCAAACCGAACCTTGCGCCAGCTCACAGCCCAGGCTTCCTTGCTGCGCATCAGCTTGGAGAATGCCAGAATGGCACTGACTGACTGGGAGATAATCGTGGCAAATGCGGCCGCAGCCACGCCGTACCCCAGTACTCCGATAAACAGTAGGTCCAGCACAATGTTAATGAGCGATGCCGTAATCAGGTACTTCATAGGGCTGCGGCTGTTGCCGACCGATTGCAGAATGCTGGCACCTACATTGTACATGACCACTGCAATGGAACCCAAAAAATAGGTGCGGAAGTAGGCGACCGAGTTGCCGATAACATCCTCCGGCGTGCCCATCCAGTGCAGGATCTGCGGGGTCAAAATCACGCCCACAACCGTCAGCACCGCCCCGGCGGCCAAGCCCAGCGCCACCGTGGTGTGGATGGCTTTTTCCAGGCTCTCCCAGTCCTTTGCGCCAAAGTAGCGGGCAATCAGCACACCGGCACCCAGCGCTACGCCGTTCACAAAGCCGGTCAAGAGGAAAATCAGGCTGCCGGAAGAACCAACTGCCGCCAGCGCCTCGCCGCCCAAAAAGTTGCCCACAATCAGCGAGTCTGCCGCGTTGTACAGCTGCTGGAACAAATTGCTGATAAAAATAGGGATCGCAAACAGCAGCATGCCGCGCGCTACACTGCCTTCGGTCAGGGAATTGCTCTTGTTTTGTTGTGCCATCTTGTTTTGTTACGCTCCTAAATCTATGTTTTCTTATATCTTACACCAAATTTAGGGCAATACCGCATAATTCTAAGTGCCGATACGGCGAGCGAGGTGCGGCAGATGCTAAGCCAAAAGCGCAGATAATACTGGATGTATTATCGAGCATTTTGGCAACGCAGATGCCGTGCCGCAGCCGCCGAAGCGGTGCTTAAGCCGTAAGGCGGGAATTGTGCGGTGTTGCCTTAGATAAAATGCCATTAAACAACCAAAAGCAGCGGCAAGCCAAAGCTGCCGCCGCTGCAAAATTATGATTGCGCCGCTGGTAAATATTATGCCTGCCGCCCGGTTGGAACATATTGCAACACGTTTTCGGAAACATGGGTGTTGAAAAACTGGATCAGCGGTCCCAGGCAGAACGCACAGATCAGGGTGCCCAGCCCCAGCAGCCCGCCCAGCAAAAAAGCCAGTAATGCGCACAGCGTATCCGTAAAAAGGCGGCAGCAGAAATAGGGGAGTGGCGTGTGGTCCCGCAGGCCCAGCGCCAGGTAATCATACGGGGCAACCCCCAAATCGGAGGTCTGGTGCAGCGAAATGCCAAGTGAGGTGCACACCACCGCTGCAGCCACCCACGGCAGCTGTGCGGGCAGGGTAGCGGCCTGTGCAAAATGCGCAGTGAGGAAATCATAGAAAAACGTGATGATAAACCCACAGCAAACGGCATTTGCAACGGTGCCAAAGCCGACATATCTGCGGCCCCAAATCATCTGCATCGTGAAAAATACCGCGTTATAAATCAGGTTCTGTACGCCAAGGGTCAGCCCGGCAAGCTCCGCAGAGCGGATGGTGAGCGCGTTGAAAGGGTCGTTGCCCAGATGGGCAAACTTGAAAAGGGCAACACCAAGGCTGATGATCACAATGCCCACCAGCATACCGGCCACGCGCCGGAAGGTGACATGCTGTTCCATAACCATACTCCAGTTGTGCTGCCCGGCCGGACAAAAGTTGAGCTCATGAATAAATATGCGTACAACTTATTACAACAAAAGTGTAACATGTCCACGCTGAAAGGTCAATATAGAAATCTGTGGCTGGTTATCCATTCTTCTTTACCTGCTTTTGGGCCAAAAACCGCCTGCTTTTTGTGGGAAAAATTTCAAAACTGCTTGTATATTGTGGCCGTTTCGTTTATACTAATATGTATGTCTGAAAACTGTATGCTCTGTGCATACAAGCGGACACAAGAGGGAAACGTACTTGGACCTGCCCTGTGCGCGTGCAGCACCATGGCAGCCCACGATCTAAGGGGAAATGATTATGGCAAATTATTTTGAAATGTCCAAAGACCAGCTCCGTGCAGAAAAGGCTGCGCTGGAACAATCCTATGCCGAGTTCAAGGCCAAGGGCCTTAAGCTCAACATGGCCCGCGGTAAACCAGGCCCTCATCAGATGGACCTGGCCATGGATCTGCTGAAAATGAGTGACTATACCACCGAGAATGGCTATGATGCCCGCAATTATGGCAACTTGGAAGGTTTGGAAGAAGCCCGCGCCCTGTTTGGCGATGTGATGGGCGTTAAGTCCAGCGAGGTTTTTGTGGGCGGCAACTCCAGCCTGCAGCTGATGTACAACCTTATCAGCATGGGTCATACCTTTGGCTTCCCGGAATCCCCCTGCCCGTGGTCCCAGGTGGAGCACCGCAAGTTCCTCTGCCCGGCCCCCGGCTATGACCGCCATTTCAAAATCACCGAGGAGTTTGGCTTTGAGCTGATCACGATCCCCATGACGCCGGACGGCCCCGATATGGATATGGTGGAAAAGCTGGTTGCCGAAGACGACACCATCAAGGGCATCTGGTGCGTACCGCAGTACTCCAACCCCGATGGCTATGTCTACAGCGATGAAACCATCCGCCGCTTTGCATCCATGAAGACCGCTGCCCCGGATTTCAAGATTTTCTGGGACGAAGCTTACATTGTCCACCACTTGACCGATGAAATCATCGAGACCCCGGTGCTGCTGAATGAAAGCAAGCAGTATGGCACCGAGGACCGCGTTTTCATGTTCACCTCTACCAGCAAGATCACCTTCCCCGGCGCTGGTGTTTCTGCCCTGGCATGCAGTGAAAAATCTTTGGCTTATATCTGCAAGCGCTTCTCTGTCATGATCATCAGCTATGACAAGATGAACCAGCTGCGCCATGTCCGCTTCCTGAAGAACAAGGACGGCGTGCTGCAGCATATGGCCAAGCATCGCCGCCGCCTGGTGCCCTGCTTTGACGCAGTCAAAACCACCTTTGCCCATGAGCTGACCCCCTGCGGCGATATCGCCCACTGGACCAATCCCAAAGGCGGATACTTCATCAGCCTGTATGTCATGCCCGGCTGTGCCAAGCGTGTAGCCCAGCTCTGCAAGGACTGCGGCCTGACCCTGACCGGCGCCGGCGCAGCGTTCCCTTATGGCATTGACCCGCAGGATTCCCACCTGCGCATTGCCCCCACTTACCCCAGCCTGTCTGAGGTAGAAACCGCATCCATGCTGCTCACCGTCTGCGTGCGCCTGGCTGTGGTCGAAAAGCTGCTGGCAGAATAAAATAAGCAGCCATCCTACATAGTTAAAACAGGTACGCCCGGTTTTCCCGGCCGGGTGCGCCTGTAAAAAGGGAAAAAGCCGCCTGCTTTCCGGCAGGCGGCTGCTTCCCTGCATGGCGGTGTGCGGCAACGCGCATACGCCGGTAATAAAACCCCGCCCGTGCCGGTGCGCGGGCAATGTTTGGAGGTACATATGAATAAGAGAGGGAAGTCGTGGCATCTGATTGTCACGGCGCTGCTGATCGTCGTGTTCTCGTTTACCGCCCTGTTCGGCGTGAGCTACACATACGGCGATACCAAGAACGTCTACATCAAGGGCGCGGAGGATATCCGCTTCGGTATCGACATCCGCGGCGGCGTGGACGTGACGTTCATGCCGGCTGACGGTGTGGAAGCCACCGATGACCAGATGACCGCGGCCAAAACCGTCATCGAAGACCGTCTGGTCGGCCTTGGCATTACCGACTATGAGGATTATGTGGACTATAACAAGGACCGCATCATCGTCCGTTTCCCCTGGAAAACCGGCGAAACCGACTTTAATCCCCAGACCGCCATTGACGAGATCGGCACCACCGCCGAGATGGTGTTCCGCAAGGGCTCTACTGCCGACGGCGAAGAGATCCTGAGCGGTGACGATGTGACGTCCGCAACCGCAGGCTACAACCAGGAGAACGGTTATGTTGTTCAGCTGCAGTTCAGCGCTGACGGTGCCAAAAAGTTTGCTGAGGCCACCACCGAGCTGGCAGCCCAGTCCAACGGCACCATCTCTATCTGGCTGGACGGCGAGAACATCTCCACCGCTACCGTCAAGACTGCCATCACGGACGGCAACGCTGTGATCGAAGGTTCTTTCACCCAGGACCAGGTCACCGCGCTGGCAAACCAGATTAACTCCGGTTCTCTGCCTTTTGCCCTCTCGGCCGAAAGCTTCTCCACCATCAGCCCCACCCTGGGCGCTAAGAGCCTGGATGTGATGGTGCTGGCCGGCATCATTGCCTTTGCCTTTGTGGCTCTGCTCATGATCGTGCGTTACCGTCTGCCCGGTACCATTGCGGTCATCTCTCTGTTTGGCCAGGTTGCCGCCACGCTGGCATTTGTTTCCGGTTACTTCACCGTGTTCAATGGCTCCACGCTGACCCTGCCCGGTATCGCCGGTATCATCCTTGGTATCGGTATGGGCGTTGACGCCAACGTTATCACCGCTGAGCGCATCAAAGAAGAGCTTGGCAACGGCAAAACGCTGGATGGCGCTATCGCCAGCGGCTTCAAGATGGGCCTGACCCCCATCATTGACGGCAACGTGACCATCGTCATCGTTGCAGCCCTGCTGATGGGTGCTTTTGGCCCCACCGATGGCTTCTGGGGCAAGGTGTTCAACCCCATCTTCTTCATGTTTGGTCCTTCCACGGCTGGCAGTATCTACTCTTTCGGCTTCACGCTGCTCACCAGTGTTCTGCTCAACTTTGTCTTTGGCGTGTTTGCAACCCGCATTATGATCCGTGGTGCATCCCGCTGCAAGGTGTTCCGCAACCCCGTTCTGTATGGCGGTTCCAAGGATGGCAAAAAGACTTACAAGTGCCCCAACATCAACTTTGTCGGCAACCGCAAGAAGTTCTACACCTTCTCCGGCGTTCTGGTTGCCGTGGTGCTGGTGTTCAGCTTTGTCTTCGGCGTTACCATGGATATCGAGTTCAAGGGTGGCGCTATGGTTACCGTTGGCTACCAGGGCGATGTTGACCTGAACAATGTCAAGCAGACGGTAGCCGCCGAGCTGGGCCAGAGCAACTTGACCGTACAGACTGGCACTGATGTTTCCGGTGCACAGACCCTGACCATCAACCTGCCCGGCAGCGAGACCCTTTCCACCGAGCAGCTGGACAGCATGATCGAAACCCTGAACACCACCTACCCGGACAACCAGTTTGTCCAGCAGGAAGTCAGCAACGTCAACCCCACCATCGGCAACGAGTTCCTGGCCAAGAGCGTTGTGGCTGTTGTGGCTGCCTGCGTGCTGATTTTGGTGTACGTTGCCGTGCGTTTCCGCCGCATTGGCGGCTGGTCCGCCGGTGCCATGGCAATCGTTGCTTTGCTGCACGATATGTTTGTTGTGTACGGCGTCTTTGTTCTGCTGCGCATTCCCCTCAACGGCAACTTTATTGCAGCTATGCTTACCATTCTGGGCTACTCCATCAACGATACCGTTGTTATCTATGACCGTATCCGCGAGAACACCGGCCTTTACGGCAAAAAGATGTCCCTGCCGGAGCTGGTCAACCTGTCCATCAACCAGAGCTTTGGCCGTTCCATGATGACCAGTATCACCACCTGCATTGCACTGGCAATCGTCTGCGTGGTGTCCATCATCTTCAAGCTGGACAGCATCTTCACCTTTGCGGTGCCGCTGCTGTTTGGCATGGTCAGCGGTGTTTACAGCACCATGTGTATTGCAACCCAGCTGTGGGTCAGCTATAAGACCCGCAAGGCTGCCCCCGCCCCCAAGAAAGCGTAAACCAGGAGGAACTTTGCTATGCGTTGCCCGTACTGCGGTGCCGATGATTCCAAGGTAATTGATTCGCGCCCCACGGAGGACGGAGAAAAGATCCGCCGCCGCCGCGAGTGCCTTTCCTGCAAAAAACGCTTTACCACCTATGAGATCGTGGAAACTGTGCCCCTGATGGTCATCAAAAAAGACCGTTCGCGTGAAGTGTTCGACCGCCAGAAACTGCTCAACGGCATGCTGCGCGCCTGCGAAAAGCGCCCTGTCAGCTATGAGCAGCTGGATGCCGCCGTCAGCCGCATTGAACAGGTGCTGCTGAACTCTTACGACAGGGAAGTGACCTCCGTCTATATTGGGGACCTTGCCATGGAGCAGCTGAAAAAGATGGACGACGTTGCCTATGTGCGCTTTGCTTCCGTCTACCGCCAGTTCAGCGATGTCAACACCTTTATGGATGAGCTGAAAGACATGCTGGATTCCCGCGCCAAAAACGGCGGCATGCAGGGCTAAAATGTGCCCGTAAAGCACTGCTCCAGCTGGTCGATCTGCGCCAGCACCCGTGCAGCTTCCACCGCAAGGTCGGCCTGGTTTTCCGGGTTGGCATACTGCGGCAAAACCGCCATGGTTTCGTTCATGCGATCCAGCGCGTTGCGGCGCACCAGCAGCCCCAGCTTTTTGCTGGCCTGCCTTGCACTGTGCGCGGCCTGCCGGAAAGCCTGCTGCGCCTGCGGGTACTGCTGCGTCAGTGTCTGCGCATAAGCGCTTTGCACCTGGGCGCGCAGGCTGCCCGCAGTGGCGCTTACATACTGTTTGCAGCCAAGCAGCACCGCCGCCAGCAGGACCAGAATGGCGATGGCATACCAGTTGCGCTTCATTCAAAAACCACCTGTACTTTCCGGTTTTTCAGACCGCCCGTTCTGGGCGGTCTTTTTTTGTATCACAACGCAGCTTTCCTTATTGCCAAGGTAAGCCAGTACCTCTGCCCGCCGCATCCCGCGCCTGGCAAGGTCGGTATCCAGCCAGGCTTCATTGCGCCCCAGCTGGGCCAGATTTTCGGGGTAAACTTCCTGGTCTACCAACAGCGGCAGCAGCGGGCTGTCGTCCGCCACTTTTTGCGCGGCGCTGATGCTCCCGCTGGGCTCCACCACACCCCATACTACCTGCCGCGGGTCAAAAATATCCTTGCCGCGCAGCGCTTCCATCAGATCGCCCGGCGTCATGCGCAGATGCCGCAGTGCATCCTGCCGGATCTGCCCATCCTGGATTACCGTCACCGGTCTCCCAAACAGCAGCGCCGCATAGCCGGGCAGGTAATAGGCGGCGGTTGAGTTCAATATTTCCAGCGCCGCAATCAATAAAATCGGCACCAGGCTGGAAAGCAGCGGCAGATCCGGCTCATCAATGCAGATGGAGGCAACATTGGAAATCATGAACGTTGTTACCAACTCGGATGGCTGCAATTCCCCCAGCTGCCGCTTGCCCATCAGCCGCATGGCAAAAATAACCACAGCATAAATAATTACGGTATGCAAAACCGATGCAAGCATAAAAACACCTCCTGCGTTTATCCCTGCCGTTTTTGGGTCACACTGAACAGCAAGGGAAGGTGATTACATGACAACTGCGGATAACCAGCCGCTGGGGCAGGCCCTTGCTGAAAATCAGGCGTTTCTGCAAACTATGTTTGGCGGCTCATCGGATTTCTATACCAAAAGCTTTACGATTTGCGGCTGCCGCTGCTGCATCGCCATGTTTGCGGGGCTTTCCTCGCCGGAAAAACTCTGCATCATGGTGCTGCACGCGCTGGGTCAAGGCGTGCCGGGCTGCAAGGCCGGGCCGCAGCTGGTGCAGTACCTGGCAGAGCAAAGCTGCCTACCCACAGAGCAAACCCCCATCACCACCCGTACCCAGCTGGTGGAAGCCCTCGCCGGCGGCATGGCCGTGCTGCTGGTGGAGGGCAGCGGCCAGGCGCTGGCGTTTTCCACCCAGGATATGCCGGGCCGCAGCGTGACCAACCCCAGCGGGGAAGGCAACATGCGCGGCCCGCAGGATGCCTTTACCGAGCACCTGCGCAATAACATTTCCCAGCTGCGCCGCCAGTTCCGCACCGGCAGCTTTACGGCGGAGATCTGCACCGCCAACACCCGTGCCAAAACCGAGTACGCCATTTGTTATGATACCGCCCTGGCCCCGGCGGATGTGGTGCAAACCCTCAAGCAGCGGCTGGCCGGGGTACAAATCCCCGTCCTGCTGGACAGCACCTATTTTGCCTCGTTCCTCAAGCAGGACAAGCTCAACCTTTTCCCCGCGGCAGCCTATACCGAGCGCCCGGCCACCGCCTGTGCCCGCATCTGTGAGGGCAAAATCGTTATCCTTGTATCCGGCAGCCCGCTTGCCATGGTGGTGCCCAGCTTTTTTGCCGAGCACTTTGAATGCCTGGACGATTATTCTTCCGGCGCAGTGTTTGCCGGTCTCATCCGCCTGCTCAAATATCTGGCGTTTTTGCTGGCGGTGTTTGGGCCGGGGCTGTATGTCATGGCGGTCAGCTTTGCGCCGGAGCTGATCCCCGTGCATCTGCTGGCCAAACTGGCCCAGGGCGAAGCCTCCACGCCGCTACCGCCCATGCCGGAAATGCTGGCCGTGACCCTGCTGCTGGAAATTGTGCGTGAAGCCGGGCTGCGCGCCCCCAAATCCATCAGCCACACCGTCAGCCTTGTGGGGGCGCTCATCATTGGCGAAACCGCTGTCTCGGCGGGCATCATCAGCGTGCCGGTGCTCACCATGGCCGCGGCGGCCACCATCGCCACCCTGGCAGTCCCGGCGCTGTATGAACAGTCGATTCTGTTCCGCTTTGCGGTCATACTGCTGGCGGGACTGTTCGGTGTGCCGGGGCTGGCCTGCGGGGCGCTGCTGATTCTGGCCATGGCCTGCAGCAGCGACCCGTTCGGTTATGATTATCTTTACCCGCTCATGCCGCCGGGCAAGGCAGCCTTGCGGGATGGTTTTGTGCGGGCTATCTGGTCCCGCCTGGCACAAAAAGGGGAGGTGCTGCCGCGCCATGCAAAAGAGTAATGTGGATTTTTACCCCGTGCTGCTCCTCAGCATTCTGGCCGATACGCTGCTGCGGCTGCACACCGGTTATTGGGCGCGGGCAGGGCTGCTGGCTCTGCCCGCCAGCGCGGCGGTGCTGGCCGCTGTGCTTCTGTTAGCGTCGACCAGCTGGCAGGGAAACGCCCTGCTGCAAAGAGTTCTCTGTGTTTTGCTGGCAATCAGTTCAGCATTGGAAATTCTGCGCCTGCACGCCCTGTTTGGCAGCGTGTACCCCGGTACACTGGGGCTGGCGGGCACCTGTTTTGTCGTGCTGGCACCGGTCATCTACCTCCGGCGGGAGCCCGCCCTGCGCCAGACGGCCAACGCCTTGTTGGTGTTCGGTGCCGCGTGTATGGCAATCATGGTACTCTCGGTCGCGCCGCGCCTGCGTGTACCCAACCTGCATGCGGCACCGCTGACAGGGCAGGACTGGCAGGCGGCGTTTGTTTCTCAGCTGGCGCTCCCGCCGGAATATCTGCTGTTTGCCCTTTGGCCTCCGCAGCCCGGCCAGTGCTGCCGCAAGGCAGTAATATTTGCCGCGTCAGCACTGGGCTTTGATGCCGCGGTCCACCTGCTGCTGGAGCTGTTTTTTGGCGCGGCCATGCCCACCCGCCAAACCCCGGTGCAGGGGGCTGCACAGTGCGGGGCGCTTTCAATTTTTAACCGGCTGGAATGGCTGCAAATTTTGCTGTGGTGCATGGTAGTCACGGTGCGGCTGGCACTGTACCTGTATGCCATGGTGGAACTGTGGGGTGGCCGCGCCGGGGCGGGCAGCGCTGCCGCCGGGCTGGACCGTTACCCGCTGTACTTTGGCGGCATGGCTCTGTTGTGTGTTGTGCTGCGCACCGTGCCGCTGGAACAGGCATTTTATTGGCGCAGTGCCGTCTGCTGGGGCTTCGCTGCGGTTGTGATGGTAACAGGAGGCTGCCAATGGCTGGTATCATGCATAAAACATCCCGCCTGATGGCGGCGGTGCTGCTGGGCTGCCTGTTGGCGGGCTGCGGCGGGCAGCTGCTTTCCCACAGGGAAATTGTGCGGGCGGTGTTTTTTACCGCGCAGGATGCCGGCTACACGGTCACGCTTTTGACCAGTGACCAGCAAAGCGAGGATTCCGCCGCCTGCAAAACCTTTACCGGCAGCGGCGCTACCTGTGCTGCCGCCTGGAATGCCGCCGCCCAAACCACGAACGGCCAGCCGTTTTACGGCCTGATGGACCTTGCCGTTCTGCCTGCCGGGTGCAGCTGGCCGCTGGCAGAAGAAATCGCTCAGCTGTTGCAAAGCACCGCTCGCCCCGCGCCGGAAATCGCCGTGTTTGTGCTGGATCCTGCTGTGCAGATGCCCATCCAGGACCAAACGCCGACCTTGTACGAAAACTTGAAAGCTCTGGAAGAAAAGCAGCAGCTGCACTGCGGCCTGCAAACCCTGTTTGATAACGCCGAAACCGCCGCTGTGCCCGTCAGTGCGGGCGGGGAATACGCTATGCTGTTTTATGATACCGCTGCCAATACAGCCCGCCAGACGCAAAGCCCGTTGGCTGCCCAGCTGGCGGCTATTCTGTGCGGCCAGGCCCATCGGTTGGACTGCACGTTGCCGGATGACCTGCACCTTGCCGCCAAAGCCGCCGCCGATGTGCAGGTACTGGCCCCCGGCAGCGTGCGGGTAAACCTGACCCTGCGGGATGTGGAACTGAAAGACCTGACTCCCACCGCCCGCCCGGATGCCGAACTGCAGGTGGCATTTGCCGCAGCCGCCAACCGGGAATTTGATGGTTTGATAACGGCGCTGTACGGAATAAACGGCCCGGATGCCGACCCGCTCGACCTGTGTTTCTGGCTGCAAAACCGTTATGGCAGCACGCAGGGGGCGCTGCGGGCGGAGCTTACCCTGCACTGGCACCGCCCCGGCGAAGGCTGATCCCCACCAAAGCACGCCTTTATTTGCAGTGCCAGTGTGCCATTCAGCCGGGCAGTCTGCCAGCCAAGACCAAAAAACAGATAGAAAACAGCCCGGAACGCTAATAAATTACAACGAATAAACGACAAAAAACACTGTTCACAAAAATTTTATACTTCAAGGGGTTGATTTTTGGCAAAGGAACGCTATAATAGATTTAGCACTCAGAAGAAAAGAGTGCTAAACAAAATGTTTCAAAGAAACTTTAATTATAGGAGGATATTTCATCATGAAAATCAAACCTCTTGCTGATCGCGTTGTGATCAAACTCGTTGAAGAAGAAGAAACCTCCAAGGGCGGCCTGATCCTGACCGGTTCCGCCAAGGAAAAGCCGCAGGTTGCTGAAGTTATCGCAGTCGGCCCCGGCGGCAATGTCGATGGCAAAGACGTTGAGATGATCGTCAAGGTTGGCGATAAGGTCCTCACCAGCAAGTACTCCGGCACCGAAGTCAAGGTTGACGGCGAGGAATGCACCATTGTCCGCCAGAGCGATATCCTGGCAATCGTTGAGTAAACTTTAACTGTTCTTACTGATAAAAGGAGATGCTGATTTATGGCAAAACAGATTAAGCAGGGCGAAGATGCCCGCAAGGCTCTTTGCGCCGGCATTGACCAGCTGGCTGATACCGTTAAGATCACCCTGGGCCCCAAAGGCCGCAACGTTGTTCTGGGCAAGAAGTTCGGCAGCCCGGTCATCACCAACGATGGCGTTACCATCGCAAAGGAAATTGAGCTGAAAGACGCTTTCGAGAACATGGGTGCACAGCTCGTGCGTGAAGTTGCCACGAAGACCAATGATGCTGCCGGCGACGGCACCACCACCGCTACCGTTCTGGCACAGGCTCTTGTTACCGAGGGCATGAAGAACGTTACCGCCGGTGCAAACCCGATGGACATCAAGCGCGGCATCCAGAAGGCTGTCAACACCGCTGTTGAGGCCGTCAAGGCACACAGCCAGAAAGTCAACGGCAGCAAGGATATCGCCCGTGTCGGTACCGTTTCTGCCGGTGATGCACAGATCGGCCAGCTGATCGCTGACGCTATGGAAAAGGTTACTGCTGACGGCGTGATCACCATTGAGGAGAACAAGACCACTGCTGAAACCTACACCGAGGTAGTGGAAGGCATGCAGTTTGACCGTGGCTACGTTACCCCGTACATGGTCACCGATACCGAGAAGATGGAAACCGTTTACGAGGACTGCAGCGTGCTGATCACCGATAAAAAGATCAGCGTGTTCCAGGATATCGTTCCTCTGCTGGAGTCCGTGATCCAGTCCGGCCGCAAGCTGCTCATCATCGCTGAGGATGTTGAGGGCGACGCACTGTCCAACCTCATCATCAACCGTCTGCGCGGCGGCCTGAATGTGGTTGCTGTCAAGGCTCCCGGCTTTGGCGACCGCCGCAAGGAAATGCTGCAGGATATCGCCATCCTGACCGGCGGCACCGTCATCAGCAGCGACCTGGGCTATGAGCTCAAGGACGCTACCATCCAGCTGCTGGGCAGCGCCCGCCAGGTCAAGGTTGGCAAGGAGAACACCACCATCGTCGGTGGCGCTGGCGATAAGCAGGCCATTGCTGACCGCGTTGCCCAGATCCGTTCCCAGATCGCTTCCGCTACCTCTGACTTTGACCGTGAAAAGCTGCAGGAACGCCTGGCCAAGCTGGCTGGCGGCGTAGCTGTCATCAAGGTCGGCGCTGCTACCGAAGTTGAGATGAAGGATAAGAAGCTCCGCATCGAGGACGCCCTGAACGCAACCAAGGCTGCTGTTGAAGAGGGCATCGTTGCTGGCGGCGGCACCGCTACCATCAACGCTATCCCCGCTGTTGATAAGCTGGTCAGCGAGCTGGAAGGCGATGAGCGCACTGGCGCTAAGATCGTCCGCAAGGCTCTGGAAGCTCCTCTGCGCCAGATCGCCGCAAACGCTGGCCTGGAAGGCAGCGTTATCATCAACAACATTCTGCAGGCCGGCAAGCCCAACTACGGCTATGACGCCCAGAAGGAAGAATATGTTGACGATATGATCGAAGCCGGCATTGTTGACCCGACCAAGGTTACCCGCTCCGCTTTGGAGAATGCTTCCAGCGTTGCCGCTATGGTTCTGACCACCGAAAGCCTGGTCGCTGACCTGCCGGAGCCCCCGGCACCGGCAGCCCCCGCCGGCGGTGACATGGGCGGCATGTACTGATTTAATAGCCGCACCGCATAAAGTAATATGTAGGGCCGCAGTCCGTAAGGGCTGCGGCCCTTTTTGCGGTTTTGCAGCCAATAAGAGCAGAAATAATAAAGTAAAAGATAAAATAAATATAACATCGTACAATCCATGCGGATGTGTCTTTTTTTCGCTTGATTCTGCACCGCAAAACTGGTATGCTTTTCAAGTATGCCATGTGTATTGTACATGATGGCACGATGGAACGCGGAGGTACGGGAATGCCGGAGCAGAACAATAAGCTGAAACTTGTGCGCGCGGTGATGCTGTGCGTTACATTGGCCATCATGACGGCAATCTTTCTGTTTTCCGCCCAGCCGGGGGAGAGCTCCTCTGCCCTCAGCCAGCAGATAACGGAAAAAGTGGAATCCACCGCGGCTCACCGCCTGACCCCCAAGTGGTTCAGCAGCCAGAACGATAATGCCAACATTCGCAAGTGGGCACATGTTTATATTTACTGTGCTCTCGGTGTCAGCACCGCCGTCACCGTCCATCTGTTTGGCAGCGCAGGCAAAGCGGGCGGGGCCAAACAGCTTGTGCAAGAAGCACTGATCAGCGCTGTGACCTGTACCGCCTATGCGGGCACTGATGAATTCCACCAGCTCTTTATCCCGGGCCGCGCCGGAATGATTCAGGATGTCGGCGTGGATGCGCTCGGTTTTTTGCCCTGCATTGCCATCACTTTTCTGGTCACTGCCTGGCTGCGGCACAAAGCGGCCAAAACACAACAATAAAAATAACAACACCACCTGCCGGGGCAGGGAAAGCAGCATTGCGCTGCTTTCCCACACGCCCGGCGGGTGGTGTTGTTTGTGGTCTGTTTTAGGGTTTATCTGAAAAGTTGAAAATTTGATCTATTTCTACAAGCACCGCCGAATTTTGCGTTAAAAAGCCTTGGAGTCCACAAAGGATTCCAAGGCTCTTTGCCTTAAGGCAATACCGCACAATTCCCGCCTAACGGCTCAAGCACCGCTCCGGCGGCTGCGGCACGGCATCTGCGTTGCCAAAATGCTCGATAA
>SAUS01000125.1 GCA_004000625.1 Candidatus Cibiobacter qucibialis
CTGCCGCACCTCGCTCGCCGTATCGGCACTTAGAATTATGCGGTATTGCCTTAGGGTGTATCTTGCTTTTGGTCACACCTTGCGCAGGTAGCGGGCATCGATCACCTCAATGTCCGCATCCCGGCAATAGGTGTGGATGCCGATCAGATCCGCCGGGTCAATGCCCGCAATGGCAACGTTCTGCGGCATGGCGGCGCACAGTGGCACTTCCGAAGCACCGCGCCGCACCCAGAATTGCAGGTACACACCGTAATCCACCTTGGTGCTGACCTGGGCCGGGCGCACGGTCTGGTCGTTGTTGGTAAACAGCGGGCCAGCATTGCGGCTGCCCAGCTCATAATTGCGGTGCTGCAGGTTAAAGGGTTCATCCTCATCCAGGATAAACTCATCCACATCATCGCGCTCTTCCGCTTCGGGGTTTTCGCGCACAGTATAGCGGCGGTAACGGGTGTACAGCTGGTTGTCCGGCCTGGTTTCGCTGCACAGCACCGTCAGGGCTTCGGGGGTTTTATCCACAATAATGCTGTCGCACAGTTCGCGCCCCACGCTGAACGCCTGCACTTTCTCCCATTTATCCGGGAACTGGGTGCAGCGGTAAAGGGTCAGGCTGTGGTCGGCGCTGGTTTCCGGCAGCATCCACACTTCCCCGCGCCAGTCAAACACGGTGGGGAAAGAGAGATGGAAGTTTTCCTTTAATACCACGCGGGGCGGCAGCAGGTGGTCGTTTTCATCAAACTCCGCCACGGCAATATCACCGCGGTTCTCCGCCATATTGAATGCTTCGCAGAACAGCCAGCGTTTGCCGTTGTCATCCTCATACAGCAGGGGGTCGGCATACCAGGTGCCGGGGATGTAGGGCAGCGGGGTGTAAGGTTCTTCACCCAGAGCGGGCAGCGGGTCGCAGCCTTCCCCCTTGGGGGCGCGGCGCACCGCAATGGTATAGATTTCTTTTTGGCCGCTCAGCTTTTTGATCAAACGCTTGGGCGGCATATGCAGGGCACGGTAGATCTGGTTCATGAATTTTCGTTCCTCATGATTTCCCGGTAAATTGTCATCAGTTCGCGGTAGTTTTGTTCCGCGTTATACGCCTGGCAGGCTTTTTGCTGCATGGCGGTCAAATCAAAGGTTTCGCCCACGTTTTGCAGCTTGCGCACGGCATCCGCCAGTGCGGCGGCATTGCCGGGGGCAAAGTGCAGGCCGTCAATCCCCTCCTGCACGGCAGCGCCCACGTTGCCAAGATCACTGGCAAGCACGGGGGTGCCCACCGCATGGGCTTCCGCCGGGATCAGGGCAAAGCTTTCATAGCACAGGCTGGGGCAAAGGGCGGCGCGGCTCTGGGCCAAAAGCTCGGTAAGTGTTCCATGCGGGAGCTGGCCGGTAAAGGTTACAGTATCGGGGGCGTTCTCTTTGGCCCAGGCTTCCAGCGGGCCGGTACCGGCCACGATCAGCTGCGGTGCGTCCGGCCCCAGCAGCTGCCAGGCCTCGATGGCGGTGCGCAGCCCCTTTAATTCTTCCAGCCGCCCAGCAAAAACAATCTGGTTTTTGCGCTGTGCCCAGGGCAGCGGGGAATGGTTCGGCGCGGCCACGCCGTTGGGCTTGCAGTACAGCCGCTCCGGTGTAAACACCGGGCGCGAAGCTTTGCGGTTGAATTCCAGCAGCTTGCTGCGATCAAACTCCGTCAGGGTGATCAGGTTCACCTTGCGGTAGGTGCCAAGCAGGCGATGGAACGCATAAATGCCCGCACAGACCAAACTTTGGGCACGGCTGCCGCGGTAGCAGCTGTGCCGCACCGCACAGCCAAGGCCATGCTGCGGGCATTCCTCGCACACATGGCCGTCCCGCATCAGGATGCCGTTGGGGCAGAAAATGCGGAAGTTGTGCAGCGTCTGCACCGCCGGAACATGCTCTTTGAAGCATGCCTGGAACACCGACGGGCTGATGGTCAGCAGGGTATTATGCACATGCACCAAATCCACTTGTTCTTTGCGGATCAGGGCGCGCACTTCCCGCACGGTTTTGGTGCTGTAGATGGCCCGCAGGGGCAGCAGCAGTTTTTGGGCCAGGCCGCCGGCATCATTATTGCGCTCATAGGTGATCACGCGGTGGCCGTGGGCTTGCAGCATGGCGCACTCCGCGGCAAACACGGCGTCCTCGCCGCCGGGCAGGCGGTAGTGGCAGTGCACCAGCAAAATGGTATGCGGTTGTTCCGGCTGTGGCATCTGCGGCCCCCTTTCCCTGCGTGAACAGAACTAAATATAATTATTATACCGCGCAGCACCAGATATGGAAAGAGATAAAACGTAAAAAATGCCCCTGTGCACAACGCCTGCGCACAGGGGCAGCGGTTATTCAGCTTCTTCTTCCAGCTCGCGGACCAAGTTCCAAACTTCGCCAATGGTACCAAGCTGTTTTAAGCGGTCCTCTTCAACCTCGGTACCGGTAGCTTCCCCAAGCTGCCAGGCCAGCTCCACCAGGTCTTCTGCATCCACGCCCAAGTCTTCAAAGCTGGTGTCCTTGCTCAGTTCGGCGGCGTCACAGCTGAACTGCTCCGCCAAAATGTCAAGCAGATCCTCAAACGTCATGTGTCCTTCCCTCCGTATCGGTGCATATGGTATTTCTATAATACCCATACGGCAGCATGCCGTCAATGGCAGATTCGACTAATATTGCGAGCTTTTTCCGTTAAAAACGCACAAGTTTGTACGGCGGGGGCTGACTGTTTGTGGAAAAGCGCGAAATACAGTATGCTGGCAGTGCTGCATTTTGCAGCAGGCACTGCACACAACGGCAGGCGGTTGGCCCCACTTCAGAAAGGAGGTGAGAGCCATGCCAAAACCTCTGACTTTTCATGTTTTGGGTTTCCCCATAGCAGTCACGGTAAAAAGCAAGAACCGCCACCCCGGCCGGACCGTCAAGTTCAGGACCGACTTTAGGCAACACCGCACAATTCCCGCCTTACGGCTTAAGCACCGCTCCGGCGGCTGCGGCACGGCATCTGCGTTGCCAAAATGCTCGATAATGTCGGGTTGCGGT
>SAUS01000035.1 GCA_004000625.1 Candidatus Cibiobacter qucibialis
ATTTTTTCACCACTCCTCCGCATTTCGGGCTTGACTTTTAATAGTTAGTCTATTCGTGGGTACCTGCACAGCGGGGAAGATAAACAAAATTTGGAGCATCCGGCCCCTGCTGTTCTTTGGCAAAATGCTCAAAGTGACTTTCTGGGGCAACAGCAAGCCATTCTTGCAGCTCGGCGCTTGATACACCGGGTTGGTGGCGGATATTTACATGGGTACGCGGTTCTTCCAGATAAGAAAACAGCAGGTTTTCCTGTACACTGATCAGATGCCAGCGATCCCCCTCCAGCAAGCCCTCGCTCACCAGCTTTAGATGGTACTCCATGTAGCTGCACCATTTATCCGGTTTCAAAACGGCAATGCGCCCATGCTGTGCACCGGAATGGCGCTCACGCAGCCAATCGCCGGCAGTGGTGGGGATATCGTGGTAAAAATACGGCTGCATTGCTACCCAGCGGCGGGGCAGGGCTTCGCCCACGGCAGCGGGCCATGGGCAAAGCAGTGCATCCAGCAGGGGCGACAACCCATCCGGCGCAAGCGCTGTGCCGACAGATTCAAGGTACAGGAACAAGTGCGCCTGATACCGAAACAGCGAAGCTGTCAGCAGCTGGTGTGCTTGGCGCAGCCCCTCAACGGTTTGGGAAAATTCCTGCATGGCAGCAGCAAGAGATACCGCATCGATTCCACTGTGCAGCACAGCATGGAATGATGCGCGAACCACAGGACAAAGCTGCCATGTAAGGCTTTCTGACGGCATTTGCCTACCCCCAATACGACTTATTTATTTTATTGTAAGCCGCCCAGCCGGAAAAATGCAACTTGTATAATGCACGGATTCTTTGTGATAATTGAAGTTTACAGACAATAAAAACTGTGTTATGATGAGCACAATTTAGGCAGAGTTCCTGCCGGAAGGAGCAGAACAATGGAATACAACATTCTTTCTTGCGGTGCGGTGGCGGACGGAAGGACAAACTGCGCAACTGCTATCCAAAACGCTGTGGATACGGCCTCGGCGGCAGGCGGTGGGCGTGTCATCATCCCAGCCGGGCAGTATCTGAGTGGGTCGGTATTGCTGAAAGATAATGTGGAACTTTACCTGGAAAGCGGCGCGGTCCTTATCAGCAGCCTGGACCCTGTAGATATCAAACCGTTCCCCCAAGGGGGAAACGGCGTGAACCCTGACGATACTGCCGATGGCTGGCAGAGCGGCTTCTTTTTGGGTGCATCCCACGCCAAAAATGTGACCATCAGCGGTATGGGTACGATTTACGGCCAGGGCGACCAGGTGTTTTTGGACAAAAACGAAGATAACGGTTTCCATGAATGCCCCAAAACCTGCGAAGCGTTCCGCCCGCGCATGATGCTGTTTGAAGATGTGGAAAACTTTACCGTGCGCGATGTAACGCTGAAAGATGCCGCTTTTTGGACACTGCATATGGCAGGCTGCCAGAATGTGCGCATTGACGGAATAAAAATCCTGAACGATGACCGCGGAGCCAATAACGACGGCATTGACCCGGATTGCTGCCGCAATGTGGTAATTGCCAACTGCATTGTCTCAACGGGTGATGACGCCATTGTGGTAAAATCCACCGGCCCCATGTCGCGCCGGTATGGTGTGTGTGAGAATATCACCATCACGAACTGCGTGCTGCATTCCCGCGATTCCGCCTTGAAAATTGGCACCGAGACCCACGGAACGATCCGCAACGTAACTTTAAGCGACTGCATTATTGACCGCTGCTCCCGTGCGGTGGGTATCTGGGTACGCGATGGAGGAACGGTGGAGGATATCCATATTCACCACCTGACCGGATCCACCCTGCGCTATGCAGACCGCTATGCCGAGCCGGGTGCACCGGGCTGGTGGGGAAAGGGCGAACCGATTTTCATCAGTGCGACCCCCAGGAAAAACAGCCGGACAAAGACAGGAACCATCCGGAATGTTACATTCGATAACCTGTCCATTACCTGCGAAAGCTGTGCGTTCCTGGCCGGTGAGCCGGAAAGCTGCCTGCGGGATATCCGCATCCGGGACCTGCACATGACTTTTAAGCGACAGGGAACCCAGCTGGGAGGCTTGTTTGATGAACAGCCATCGGTGCGGCATGTGTATTCCCATGCGATCCCCGCATTGTATGCCCGCAGTGTGAAACAGCTGACCGTGCAGGACAGCACCGTGCGCTATGCGGATAAAAGCGAAGCGTGGGCGAGCGAAGTTACAACACTGGAGGACTGTACGGAAAGTGCAGTTGACCTTAAAAAAATTCAATAATCCTTGTAAGGAGGCAGATATTTATGTACCAGGCTGCACAAAACCGTTACAACACCCTGCCAACCCGCCGCTGCGGAAACAGCGGCCTGCTACTGCCCGCTGTTTCGCTGGGGCTGTGGCATAATTTTGGTGATACCTCCCCGTATGAGAACATGCGTGCGCTCTGCCGTACGGCGTTTGATAACGGCATTACCCACTTTGACCTTGCCAATAATTATGGCCCAGAACCGGGTGCTGCCGAGCGCAATTTTGGCCGGATCCTACACGATGACCTTGGCGTTTACCGCGATGAGCTGATTATTTCCACCAAAGCAGGCTATGAAATGTGGGACGGCCCTTACGGCAACTGGGGCAGCCGCAAATACCTGCTGGCCAGCCTGGATCAGAGCCTGCGCCGCATGGGGCTGGACTATGTGGATATTTTTTACCACCACCGCATGGATCCTAACACCCCGTTGGAAGAAACAATGGGCGCGCTGGCCCAGGCGGTGCGCAGCGGCAAGGCGCTGTATGTCGGCCTATCCAACTATGACGGCCCCACGCTGGAAAAAGCCACTGCGATTTTGGACGAACTGCATGTGCCGTTTATCATCAATCAGAACCGCTACTCGATTTTTGACCGCACGATTGAAAATAACGGCCTGAAAGCGATGGCTGCTCGGTTGCATAAGGGAATTATCACCTTCAGTCCGCTGGCACAAGGACTGTTGACAAACCGATATCTGCAGGGGATTCCGGCTGACAGCCGGGTACACACAGACGGGCGATTTTTGAAAGAAAAGGATATTACGCCGGAAAAAATCGCTCAGATCAATGCCCTGAACGATATTGCCCAGGCCCGCGGACAGACGCTGGCTGAAATGGCCCTGGCCTGGCTGCTGAGCCATGATGAGATTACGACCGTGCTGATCGGTGCATCGAAAACCAGCCAGATCCTGGATAACATCAAAGCAGTGCAGAACACGAGCTTTACGGCAGAGGAACTGGAAGCGATCGACAGAATCAGCAAATAAGCCGCAATCGATAATTTGAAAGGGAAGCCGTTTGCAGAGAACGGCTTCCCTTTTTGTTTCGGGAGTTATGGGGTTGGCGGGCGCAGCCAGCCGCTGTATTTCAAGATAGAAGTACCAATGCCGGTGCCTGTGGCCCGCCGCCAGTCCGATGGGGCGGTGCCCATCACCTCATAAAAATGGCGGTTGAAGCTGGACATGGAGCCAAAGCCGACTTTTTCACTGATGGTCAGGATCGAATCATCGGTCATGCGCAAAAGGCTGCAAGCTTTTGCAATGCGCGTCCGGTTCAGGTAGTCCAGCGGCCCCATGCCGACAAGCTCCCGGAACACCCTGCGAAAATGGGATTCGCTCATGCTGCACGCATCGGCAAGGTCGCGGATGCTGAAATTCTCCATATAGAATTCATCAATATAGGTCAATGCAGGTGCAATGACCATGCGGTTTGCTGAGGCAGAATCATTTTGCTCGGTGGAAAGCCGCATGACTTCGGTAATCAGGGCAACAAACAGCCCGCGCACGCTGATCTCATAGTTCAGGGAACGTGTTTGCATTTCCTGCAGGATCATCTTGACATAATTTGCCAGCGCGGGGTGGTCGGCAGAGGAAAAAATGCCGCTCCAGCCATGCAGTACCTGGGTCAGCAGGCGGCTGTTTGGCAGGGCTGCGGGGTCAAAGAAGGGGCGCAGCAGCTCCTCTGCATCGGTAAAAATATAGCTCCATTTGCTGGCACAGCCTGGGTCAGACCACGTTGTGTGCGGAACATCCCCGGCAACAAAGGTAATATCCCCGGCTTTGAAGGGGACAACCTTCCCGGAAAAGTTCATTTTCCCACTGTCACTTTCACAAATGCCGATTTCCAGGCAGTTGTGGAAATGCAGTACGCCGGAAGGTACATCGGAAATGCGCCATTCCTCACCAGCAATGACCCGGAGAGGGAAGTGGGGAGGAAACTCATAACTCCGGTATTCAATAACGGTTTTGCTGTGGCGGCCCATGGCGGAAGCCTCCTTGCCTTTGTTGGTTTCTATGCTGTCTCTATTGTACCATGAAAAAATCTGCTTGGGTTTTTGTTTTATTCTACTAATCATGTGCAAAAACGCCTTGTTAGAAATATGATATAGCTGAAACGACCATAAAAGCAAGTGATATACAGGAAACAAGGTGCAGCATTACGATAATAATCCAAATAAATAAGCGTGTTTTCTCAATATACAGGGAATATGAATGCTCTAAATTGAAATTCTTGAGCGTTTTTGCATAGTAATTGAAGAAAAGTAGTGAGAAAATGGCTGCAACAAAGTACATAATAGAAACAACGAAAGAGGAAAAAAACTGGTGCAAATGCAAAACGGTTCAGGCTTTTGCATCAAACCACATGGAAAAAGGAGGAGCGACCCAGTATGGCAAAACCGCAAAAGTCCACTGCACAATCAGAAATACCGGGGCTCGTTAAAAAGGGACCATTGTACTACTTAAAGCGGGACTGGCAGCTGTACGCACTGATGCTGCTGCCAATGGTGTTCATCATCGTTTTCAAGTACTTCGCCTACACGGGCTTGTCTGTAGCGTTCCTGGATTATAAGATCGGCAAAGGTTACGCGGGCAGCAAGTTTGTTGGCTTAAAGATCTTCGAGAAAGTTTTTAAGCACCGTGATTTCACCAAAGCCGTTGTCAATACGCTGCTGCTGAACGTGCTGGATCTGATCTTCAGCTTCCCGATGCCCATTATCCTGGCGCTGCTGCTGAATGAGATCCGCGTCAAATGGTTCAAGCGCACGACCCAGACGCTGCTTTATCTGCCGCACTTCTTGTCCTGGGTCGTCATTGGCGCTGTTGCTTACCAGATGTTTGCAACGCAGTCCGGCGTTGTCAATGCGCTGATTGCCAATGCGGGCAAAAGCCCCATTCCGTTCCTGCAGGAAGATGGCTGGTGGCTGTTCAGCTATGTGCTGATCGGCGTTTGGCAGACCATGGGCTGGGGAACCATCATTTACTTAGCCGCCATCACGAACGTCAATTCTGAATTGTACGAGGCTGCCAAGGTCGATGGTGCCAATCGCTGGCAGCAATGCCTGCATGTTACGTTGCCTTGCATCCGCTCCACCATCGTGGTCATGCTGATCATGCAGCTTGGCAAACTGATGGGCGGCAGCTTCGAACGTATCGTTGCTTTGTCCAATGCCAAGGCAACCGAATTCACCACCACCATCCCGGTTCTGGTTTACAAATGGTTCCAGGGCAACAAATTCAGCGAATCCACAGCGCTTGGCCTGTTCCAGTCTGTGATCGGCGTGATTCTGGTTATCGCATCCGACCGTGTCGCCAAAAAACTTGGCGAGGATGGCCTGCTGTAAGGAGGGAAGATAGATATGACCACTGCCACAGCACCTGCTGTTGAAAAGCGCAAAAAGCCTTGGACCAAGGCCCGCGTGATTGACCTGATCATCGACATCTTCTGCTTCGTGATCGTTGGTGCAGCATCTTTGACCTGTATCCTGCCTTTCATCCATATTTTGGCAAAGTCTTTGTCCGATAATGCTTACGTTGTTGCAAACCGCGTGATTCTGCTGCCAATGAGTGATGCCGGCATCAATCTGGATGCTTACAATAAGGTGTTCCATGACCCCACCATTATGCAGTCCTTGTGGGTCACCGCCCTGGTTACCGTTGTGTTTACAGCAATCGGTATGTTTCTTACGGTTTGTGCCTCCTATGCGCTGACCCGCCCGGAATTCCATGGCCGCAAGGTGTTCACCTTTATGATCATGTTCACGATGTACTTTACCGCCGGTACGATCCCTGACTACCTGCTGATGAACCAGCTGCACATGCTGGATACCATCTGGTGCCTGATTTTGCCGCTGTGCTTTGCACCGTACAACCTGTTGATCATGAAGAACAACTTCCAGGGTTCTATCCCCGAAAGCCTGATCGAGTCCGCCCGCCTGGACGGTGCTTCTCACTTCACCATTCTGGCAAAGATCGTTGTGCCGCTGTCCAAACCCATCATGGCAACCATCGCCCTGTTCTATGCAGTTGGCCGTTGGAATGCCTACTCCGATGCGCTGTACTACATTAAACAGAATGTCTCGCTGCGCCCGCTGCAGCTCAAACTGTATTACCTGATTGTTGCCGCGAGTGAAAGCTTCCAGTCCGAGGGTGTTTCCACCGTTGCTATGACGAATCCCGAAGTTCTGAAAGCTGCCTGCATCATCTTCGCCGCTGTGCCTATCATCTGCGTATATCCGTTCATCCAGAAATACTTTGTCCAGGGCACGATGGTTGGTGCTGTCAAAGGTTAAAAATCCGGCCGCTGCCTGAGGTAGAAACAGGACGCGAGGGCACACAAACCCCGAAGCGCGATGCGGGTCGCCGCAAGAGGATACCGCAAAGAGGACAACTCACGCACAACTTTATGAAACACTGCCGCCAAGAACGGCGCCAAAAACGTTAAACAATTTGTTTTTCAAAAAGGAGGAAAACAATGAAAAAGACACTTGCACTTGGTATGGCTGCTGCCATGACCGCAACCCTGCTCGCCGGATGCGGCGGGTCCTCTGGCTCTGCTGCTTCCTCTGCCGCTGCTTCTACAGCCGAAAGCACCGCTTCCTCTACTGCGGCTGCTTCCACTGCGGAGAGCACGGGCAGCTACACTGATTATTCTGCGGGCTTCCCGGAGAATGTCACCATCCAGATCCCGGTTTATGACCGCGGCTTTGAAAACTGGAACCCCACAGACAACTACTACACCCGCTGGATCCAGTCCGAGTTCGGCGATAAGTATAACGTTACCGTCAAATACGTTGCTATCGCCCGCTCCAATGAGGTGCAGGACTTTAACCAGATGATTGCCGCCGGCAACGCCCCCACCATTATCTTCCATTATGATATGCCTGCTGCTGTCAACTACTGGTCCGAAGGTGCTGAGCAGCCCATCGATCTGGATGAAGTTGCCTACTATGCCCCTACCTATTGGGATAACATGAAGGACACCATCGAGACCTACGGCAAGCTGGACGGTGAAAATGCTTTCATCTTCGCAGAGCGCGACCCCATCTACTACAACTGGGTCACGCTGATTCGTAAGGACTGGCTGGATCAGGTCGGGCTGGATGTGCCCACCTCCAACGAGGAACTCAAGACCGCCATGCAGGCCTTCAAGGACGCGGGTCTTGGTGTTGAGAACGCTCCGCTGATCACCAAGAGCTTCACCTACTTCTACAACTGGATCCCCGAGGGCACCAGCGATGACGAGCTGGCCCAGTACCTTGATTTGAACGTTGCACCGTTTACTTGGACCGCCACCAAGAATTACCTGCAGGATATGAACGAGAAGTACAACGCAGGCATCGTTGATCCGGAGTTTTACCTGACCACCGATGACACGCTGGCCAAGGGCAAGTTTGTCTCCGGTCAGTGCGCTACGTACAGCTTCTATATGTCCAGCGGCACCGACGTGTTCAGCAGCCTGCTGGCCAACGACCCCAACGCCGAAGTAGCCGTTATGGGTTCTACCGCTTCCGGCACGGTTGCCGACGGCTTCACCGCACACTATTATGAGTATCCCAGCTACGGCATGATTATGGGCATCAACGCCAACGCCACCGCTGAGGAGCGCGCCGCCACATATATGTTCCTTGACTGGATGAGCCAGCCCGATAACCTGAAGTACCTCCAGTACGGCGAAGAGGGCAAGACCTATAACGTCGTGGACGGCATCAATGTTTACAACACCGACTACACCGGTGACGACAAGCTGAGCAACAATAATAACAAGGACTACTGGTGCCTCGTTCAGGAGGTCCAGCACTACGGCGGCGAGGCCGCTGACCTGCAGGCCAACAAGACAACCCTGGCTCCCGCCGGTTATGATTGGGTTGTCCAAGATGCTTACGACCTGCAAAAGAAGGGCGAGAGCGGCGGTATCATCACCCCGATCTTCTCCAAGGCAGTTCAAGCTACCACCGAATACAGCGCTGACCTGAACAGCCTGTGGCAGGAAGCCTATGTTGACTGCGTTACCTGCAGCCCCGATGAGTTTGAGTCCAAGTATGAGGAGTACTGCCAGGAGTATCTGGATGCCGGTTATCAGGAAATCCTCGATGAAAAGGCAAGCCTGATTGCTGATGGCAATGTCCTGGTTGTCAAGTAAGAAAATTTAAAATCGCGTATACATCATGCGCTGTTGGGGCCGCTGCCGGGCAGCGGCCCCAATTTTTATGCAAAACAACCGTTGCAAGGGACGGTGCCTGCACCGACCCGTCAACGCCCACGGAAAGTATATGCCATTTGTTGAATGTACAAAGGAGTGTACATAAGATGCAGTTTACATGGAACATCGCGCAAGGCGTATCTTCCTACAACAAACAAACGGGTTTCGGTTTTGTAATCGGTGCGGTGTATAACGCCAATGCGGCGCTGCGCATTCCGGAAACGAACAGCAGCTTTTTGCCGCAGTGGTGGTACGCGGGTACCGCAATTTGTGATGTGACCTGCACGGAATACGGCGTGCAGGCAACTGCCACCGATGCAGTACGGGCAGAGGACCTGGAATGCCGCAGCCTGCCGGTGTGGTTCCGGGTAGATGTTCCTGCAGAGGGTGTTTACCGTACCAAAATTACCGTGACCGGTACAGATGGAGGGGAAGTGCTGGTATTCATCGGCCGCCGCCGTCTTGTCTGGCGCGGTACACTGGCAGCAGGGGAGAACAAAACCATAACAGCGTATTGCGATGTGTTTCCCATCGTGCCGCGCGGGCAGGTAGATGCCGTGCCAAGTACCGCTGTGAACGTGACGGTTGTGGGGGGCGCACTGGCGGCGGCAGCGGTGGCCGAAGCCCCGGATGTCCGCCGCATCTGGGTGTGCGGTGATTCAACTGTGACCGATCAGACGGCAAATCTGCCCTATGCACTGGGCACAAGCTATTGCGGCTGGGGGCAGATGCTGCCCGCTTATCTGCCGGATGTCTGCATCACCAACCACGCCCACAGCGGCCTGACCACCGAGAGCTTTACGAGCGAAGGACACTGGGATATTGTCAAACCGCGGCTGCGGGCAGGGGATATCTGCCTCTACCAGTTTGGCCACAATGACCAGAAATTAGCACATTTACAGGCATACGGCGGCTATACCGACCGCCTGCGTACCTATATAAAAGAAGCCCGCACAGCCGGAGCTGTGCCGGTGCTGGTCACACCGCTGGCGCGCAACAGCTGGAAAGATGCCGCACACTATAACGACTTTTTGGCAGATTTTGCTGATGCAGTGCTGACTTTGGGCAAAGCTGAAAATGTGATGGTTCTTGACCTGCACACCTGGGCCATGGCGCTGATGCAGCAGGATGGGCTGGAAACGGCTAAGCGGTGGTTTTACCCAGGCGACTATACCCACACCAATGATTTTGGTGCTTATAAAATGGCGGGTTTTGTGGCCCATGCCCTGGGCGATGCGCTGGGGCTGATGGTGACGGATGCCCCGGAGTGGACGCCGACACCGCCGTTTGTACCGCTGGAAGCTCCTGCAGACTGCGCGATTCCTGCGCCGGAAGGCGATCCCTTTGCCGATTACGATGCCACCCGCCCCAACGATACGCTGACTCGTGCCGAAGCGCTGGAACTGGCAATCAAGGCGCTTAAACTGTTTCCCATCAATGTGTACAATGACCTGTACAGCGATATTGTCGGGCATGAAACGTATGCCGGAACCATACAGTGCGCCGCGCAGAATGACTTGATCCCACCGGAATGGGTTGCGGATGGCAGCCTTTACCCGAATCAGACAGTAACAGCGGCTGACTTTTTGGCTGTGCTGATTCCCGGTGCTGCAGGCCGCCGCCCGCTGGCGGATGCCGTGCCTGTGCCGGATTCTGTGCCCGTTTACGCAAAGCGGGCAGTGGGCCAGGCTGTGGCGGAAGGCCTGATTGCCCCCGAAGCCCTGACAAAACCGCTGAACCGCAGTAACGCTGCAGAAATCTGCCGCCGCCTGCATATTTGAATAAAGGAGTGACTGGAGATGAAATTTGAACATACAAGCGGCGGATTTACGCTGCCGGGTGAATCTGGGCAGGAAAAACTTACGCTGGAACTGGCAAAAAAATGGGGCGCGGATGTGATCCGCGATAGTGATGGCACCCAGCTTTCCGATGAAATTCTCGACGCCGGGTACGATATTTACTCCACCATCTGCATCATCCGTGACCACAATGCCTGGGCAAAGGAACACCCGGAATGTTTACAGCAGTCCTTTTTGAACACAGAGCCGGTCATTGCTGCCGAAGAGCCGCTGACCGTTAAGCCGATGGCGGGGTTCTTTGATGAGCAGTTCAAGATCAATGACCGCCCCGAAGCCCTGCGTTACTGGCAGGTTTGGGACCGCACGGCCAACAAGCTGCTGCCTGCGAACACATGGCAGTGGGATGCTGCCGCAGGTACAGTGACTGTGGCAAGTCCAGTGCCGTTCCATGCTTACACGGTCAGCTTTTTGGCATGGCGCACCTGGGAAGAGATCAACATGTACAACCATGTTACCAACAGCTGGACCAGTGAGCACCTGCTGCCTGTTGATCCGCGCACCAAGGAAGCTCAGGACTTTTTGTACGACTGGCTGAAAAATTGGTGCGAGACCCACCCCCAGACTAACGTGGTGCGGTTTACCAGTATGTTCTATAACTTCGTCTGGATCTGGGGCAGCGATAAGCGCAACCAGAATCTGTTTACGGACTGGGGCAGCTATGACTTTACCGTATCGGAAAAGGCGCTGGATGATTTTGCGGCCCAGTATGGGTATACCCTGACGGCAGAGGACTTTATCAACAAGGGCAGCCTGCAGGTGACCCACATGCCGCCGACGGCTCACAAGCGGGATTACATGGAGTTTACCCAGCAGTTTGTGGCCGGGTACGGCAAAAAACTGGTGGATTTGGTCCACAGTTACGGCAAGCGTGCCTATGTATTTTATGACGATAGCTGGGTGGGCGTTGAACCTTACGGCCCGCACTTTAAGGAATTCGGCTTTGACGGCGTCATCAAGTGCGTGTTTTCTGGTTATGAAGCCCGGATGTGCGCGGGCGTTGATACGCCGGTGCATGAGCTGCGGTTCCATCCGTACCTGTTCCCGGTGGGCCTGGGCGGTGCACCGACCTTTGCACCGGGCGGCAACCCTACCCGCGATGCAGCTGAGTATTGGAACCATGTCCGCCGCGCCCTGCTGCGGGCCAAGATCGACCGCATCGGCCTGGGCGGCTACCTGCACCTTTTGAATGACTTCCCGGATTTTGTGGAGTATATCGCGGATATTTCTGACGAGTTCCGCGCTATTAAGGAGTTGCATACCCATGGTGCCGCGGCGACCCTGCCGTTGACGGTGGCGGTTCTGCACAGTTGGGGCAGCCTGCGCCCCTGGACGCTGTCCGGCCATTTCCATGAGACTTATATGCACACCCTTATCCACATCAACGAAGCGCTGGCAGGGCTTCCGGTGAACGTGAAATTCATCAACTTTGACGATGTGAAGAACGGCGTGCCTGACGATGTAGATGTTATCATCAACGCAGGCCGCGCGGGCAGCGCATGGAGCGGCGGCGAAGCTTGGCAGGATGAAACCCTGGTTGCCGCGCTGAACAAGTGGGTATACAACGGCGGCGTGCTGCTGGGGGTAGAGGAACCGTCCGCAGTAAGCGGTTACGGCGATACCTTCCGCATGGCACGCATCCTGGGCGTGGACGAGGATACCGGTGCCCGTGTCTGCCATGGCCGCTGGCCGGTGCAGGCGGAACCGGTGGATGGATTGATCCCGGACGGTGCAACGCTGAAAACCCACGACCACCTGTACATGACCGACGGCGGTACCCGTGTGCTGGCTGAGGTGGACGGCACCCCCGCTATTGCTGCCCATGCGTTCGGCAAGGGCCGCGGTGTGTACATGGCCGGGTTTGAATACAGCCCTGTCAACGCCCGCATGCTGTTGAACCTGCTGCTGTGGGCCAAGGGGCTGCCGCTGAACAGCGATTGGCTGACCACGGACCCCGAAACCGAGGCCGCATGGTTCCCCGCCGACAAAACTCTGGTTGTCATCAATAACAGCACGCAGAAGAAATCTACAGTGGTCAAGACCCCCGATGGCGATATTGCCGTTGAGCTGGATGGGCTGGAAACCAAAATTTTGCCCTAAAACTAAAAACATAACGTCCGGTGCACATTTTGATCAGCACCGGACGTTATGCCAACGGAAACCCCACGGTTCCTTATGCCAGTGGGATGTGCTGCGGCCAATACACTGAAATCGGCCCTTCATTCCCTGTGCCGCTTGCGGGGAAATGCACTGCCCTATGGAGGGGCTATGGTAAATTTATGAGCATTCGTGGACAGGTTCTGCGTTCCAACGTTGATATGACACAAGGGCGGCCCTTGAATGTCATCTTCTCTTTCGCACTGCCGCTGCTGATGGGGAACCTTTTCAACCAGCTGTACAATGTGGTGGATACCGCTATCGTGGGACGGGCACTTGGTGCAGACGCGCTGGCGGCAGTGGGCAGTACAGGCAATATCAATGCCTGCCTGTTTCTGCTGCTGGCTGGGCTTGCAACAGGTGTCAGCGTTATTGTGTCACAATACTGGGGTGCTGAACGGTATGATGAACTGCGCCGCCTGTTGGGAACATTTTTGACGCTGCTTTTAGCGGCATCCGTTGTAATGTCACTGCTGGGGGTGCTGCTGGCTGAGCCAATGCTGCGCCTGCTGCAAGTTCCGGAAAATCTGCTGGATGCCGGTGTGACTTACCTGCGTATTACAGCAGGGCTTTTGCTGGGCAATGCCCTGTATAACGCCGCGGGCGCTGTGCTGCGCAGCACTGGGGATTCCCGCACGCCGTTGGCCGCTATGGTGGTTTCCAGCCTTTGCAACATTGTGTTGGACCTGTGGTTTATCTTGGGGCTGCACATGGGGGTAGCCGGGGCAGCATTGGCAACGGTAGCGGCACAGTTCCTTTCTGCAGGGGTCTGCCTTTGCGAACTATGGCGGCAGAAACAGCCCTTTGCCTTTGCCTCGGTACGGCTCTGTTTTAACAAAGTGGATGCCGCCCTGATTTTGCGTTTTGGCCTGCCTACGGCGCTGCAAAGCTGCATGATAACCCTTGGCGGTATGACCGTGCAGGGAATTGTAAACAGTTTTGGCAGTGTGACCATGGCGGCTTACACCGCTGTGCAGCGGATCGATTCGCTGACGATTCAGGTTGTGGTATCGGTAAGCAATGCACTGGCCATTTACACGGGGCAGAATATGGGAAAACACGATATAGACCGCGTGTGCCAGGGCCTGCGTGATTCGCTGAAAGCGCTTTGCGTGATCTGCCTGGTGTTGGCCGTCGCGGTGTTTGCATCGCGCCGACTGCTGCTGTCGATTTTCCTTGACCCAGCCACCGATGCTGCCAGCATTGCACAAGGGGCGGATTTTCTCAGTGTAATGGGGTTTGCCTATATTATTGCCGCGGTAATGAACAGTTATCTGAACGTGCTACGCGGTGCAGGGGATGTAAATGTCAGCCTGGTTGCAGGCCTGTTTGAGATGGGGGCCCGGCTGGCGTTTGCCTCTTTGCTGGCGCCGCACCTGGGTGTGTGGGGCATCTGGCTTGCCACCCCGTTAAGCTGGGCTTCCGGCTGTATCATCCCGGTGGTGCGGTATTACAGCAAAGAATGGATGAAGCGAACGCTGATCTGAACCGGTGAGAAATAAAAGAAAGCACGGCTCTGCGATAGAAAAATCATCATGAGACCGTGCTTTGTCTTGTGCTTATGAATTTTGGGCAAAAGGCTTCAGTGCGCTTTTGCGGTATTGCTGCGGGCTTTGGCCTGTCATGGAAGAAAAGCGGGTGGAAAAATTGCTTTCATCCTCAAAGCCAACCTGGCGGGCAACCTCGCCGACAGGGAAATCTGTCAGAACCAGCAGTTCTTTTGCGCGGGTAATACGGGTGGATAACAAAAAATTGTACGGTGTTGTGCCCATATATTGCCGGAAAAGCCGCAAAAACCAGCTTTTGCTGACAGGGATCTGCGCCAGCAGCATATCCAGATTGATGGGCTCCGCATAATGTGCACGGATATAATCTGCAATCTGCTTGATCATGGTCCGGTTGGAACGGCTTTCGTCCCCGGAAAGCTGCTGGTGGGCAAGCAGTGCCAGCATTTTGTGCAGTGTCAACCCAATTTCGATCTGGGCGGTGGTGGTTTCCTTTTTCCACTCGGCAAACAGTGTTTCAAACAAAGGCTGCATCTCCATGCGGCTGACATGCGCAGCGGTAAGCCGCCCCTGCGACTGTACGGAATCGGCTAACGTTTTAACCCCAACACCGTCAAGGTGTACCCAGTAGTGCTCCCATACATCATAGCCGGGGGCCGTGCAGTAACTTTGCGGTGTGCGGCAGTTCATCAGCAGTGCGGCACCTTGCGGCAGCTCAATGTGCTGTTCGTTCTGCTCAATCAAGCCAGCCCCGGCCAGGGTATAAAAAAGGATGTAACTTTCCTTGTCTGTACGGGCTGTGGCAAAGTGGGAACGCCCATAAAACAGTCCGGCTTCCGTTGCATAAAACGGCTGTGCCAACACGGCGTTATTTGGCGTTGCACGCAGCCACACACTGCGCTCTTCCACGTCCATATTATAGGTCAACATAAGGGATCACCTCAGTAGAATTATCACAAAATAAACAGTGCTTTGTGGTATGAAATAGATCAGAAAAAAGCAATATAATGTAAATGAAAAGAATAGTAACACTACAGTAATTTTACCAAAAATAAGGTGCGGATGCAACCTTGTTTTTTGACTTTGGTTTTAACGTAATACAAAATAAAAATGTTTGTACGGAAAGGAAATCAACATGGAACATATGGCATGGAAAGGCCGCATCAAACCCGGTTGCAAGGCAGAATATCAGCGCCGCCACGCAGAGATCTGGCCGGAGAAGGTCAAGGTTTTGAAAGAGGCAGGCATCTGCAATTACAGCATTTTTTATTGCAAAGATGAACTTTTTGGCTACTATGAATGCGAAAAAGGCGTTGCCTATGCTGAAAAAGTGCAGGCAGAAAGCCCCATTGTGGACCGCTGGAATGAGTATATGAAAGATATTCTGGAGCTGGAAATGGACCCCGTGACCGGTGCCCAGCCCAAGCTGGAGCAGGTGTTCCGGCTGGATTAACAAACAAAGCAGAGAAGCGAGCCTTGCCAGAGAAAAAATGGTAAAGCTCGTTTTTTATTTGCTTTATTGTTGTGCGGCAATCAAGTCCTGCGGTTTATCGGGCATCCTGTTCAAGGCCATACCACACAGGATGGCTGATGCAAGACACACTGCGCAAAAAATGGGGCTTTGATGGTGTCGTTATTACGGATTATGCAACCACTCATGAACTGATAGCACATGGTGTTGCAGAAAACGATGCCGATGTCGGTATGGATATCGATATGCAAACATCCTACTATTGTCAGCGATGATTTCTCACGTTGCAAAGGTACCCTTTATAAGGTATAATCTACTATGATAAGGTAAGGCAGGTGAGCAGACGTGCGGTTTTTTTTGATGCAGCGTGACCATCAAGTTGCAGTTATTGAAATTGCCGAAAAGACCGGCGATATTATTGATGTAGTAGAGGTCCTTTCGGAGCAAAGAATCCCCCTCGGCGCAAGGCACATTGATGGTAGTTTTGACGTTCTCTCCCTGCGCAAATGGTGGGCTGGACGTGGTATCCCGGCAAGCCGTTCCGGGCTGGAACAGGCGCTGGAACATTTGCACGTTCCTTATGCTGAACTGCTCCTCGTCAAATGCAGCGGCCTAAGCCTTTCCGATCAATACTGGGTCACGCCCTGTGATGCCCTGCAAAACTGGCACGATGTAAACTTCTATGAGAACGACTTTTCAGAAGATGTAGGGCGGGCCTTGTTTGGTGAGGGTGTCTTATCTGCGCAGCCGGATTTGTGTTCCCCGTGCAATACCTCGGATGGCTTTTTGCAAAAGCGCTGGCGTATTGCCGACGGAAAACGAATTCTGTTAAAAGCAGGATCCGGCATCTACCAACAAGAGCCGTATAATGAACTTGTGGCAACGGCACTGTATGAGGCCCTCGGTATGCCACACGTTTCCTACTGGCTTGTAGAGCAGGGCGGACAGGTCATGTCTGCCTGTGAGTGCTTCACCGACGAGCATACGGAACTTGTTACGGCTGCCCAATTTATGCGGTTACAGCCGCAGCAACAGGGTGTTTCTAACTGGCAGCACTTTAATAATTGTTGCAATGCAGGGGGGCTATCGGATGTACAAAAAGAAGTCTGCAATATGCTGGCCGCCGATTATATCCTAGCCAACACAGACCGCCACCTTGGAAATTTCGGCTTTCTGCGGGATTCTGAAACGCTGGAATGGAAAGGCCTTGCCCCCATCTATGACAGCGGCACAAGCCTTTGGCAGATGACTCTCACACGCTCCATCAGTGCGGACGCAATGGTTCCGGCAAAGCCGTTTGAAACATCACAGCAATCCCAGCTAAAGCTGATTGCGCCCTATATAGACTTGCCGCTGGTTCGCCTTGATGGATTCTCTGGCAAGGCAAGGGACATCTTGGAGAATGCTGCCCAGTTTGATGATGGGCGGGCTGCGAAAATTACTGCCGCTATTGAGGGCAGAATCCAAATGCTTCGATTTAATAGGGCATTGAAGTAGGTGTGTGCCAACTGGTGACAAATTGTCAGCAGTTGAAATAGGGTTATAAAAACAGCGTCCTCCCGGTCACATTCGGAGGATATTGTTTCCATAATCACCGTCCGCTATTTGAAATTATCAACAGAAGGTAGGGGCGGTTTGATTTTTGGGGTAAGAGGATTTTTGCATAAATTTTAATCAACGCATTTACGTAAACACCTATTATAATAAGGGAAATCGCCCCTTTTTGTTTTCTCCTGTTTTTCTCTCCTACATCTCGCCGACGTGCCGAAAATGCCCATTTTTCTCTCTTTTTTCCCGAAAAATCAGCATTTTGAAATGGGTTCAAATTGCGATGTTTTGACGTTAAAAAGCATGCTTTTCTGACTTTTATCTACGTTTGACTGTCGAATTATCTTCCGATAACTTCTGCCTTTTACCGGCAAATACCGCTAATGGCGGCGTAGACAATAAAACTCGAGATGCGTTACAAAGAAAATGATTAAATGGTATTTCGTATCATTTTACAAAATGTCATTTTCGTCAAGGTACAGATAAGGGACTTCCCGGACAACAAATCCATGGATTGCAATAAAACCGAGATGGCGGACGTTCGGCTCTTTGATTGCTGCAACTTGCTGCGCTTCATGATGAATCTCATTTAAAGTCATGGCTTGGCTATAATATTTCACTTCAAAGATATCATACCCATCGGAAAATTCCAAAGCTGCATCAAATCCGCCGTTTCTGCAATGAACGGGGTCGTAATAATAATAACTGCCAATGTTTCGCATGTTTTTGAGTTTCTCGTTGCGTACCTGTAGACTGAAATAGTCCCGGTAAATAGCCTCAAAACGCCGGGCCTTTGCCCCGCCGCCAACTCCTAACTTAAATCTTCCCCTTCATCACTCTCTCCACCATGGCGCGCTGTGCGTGCTCGGCTTCCAGGTTGGCGGGATGCTTGGGGAAGGCGCGCATGACTTTCTGGTAAAGCTTCAAGCCCTGGTCGGTGGTGCACATGCTGGCAACATACACCATATAATCCGGTACCTGGCCAAACACGCAGCGCTCGGTGTTTGGCACATCCCAGCGCTTTGACTGCTTTTCAATAAAGGCGGCGCGCATCGCGTCGGGGGTGGTGTACTGGGCCATTTCCTGTTCCCACTGGGGCCAGATTGGGTCCACCGAAAGGTCAATAATGGCCGGGCCGCCGTGGTCACCCTTGACCAGAGCAAAGGACTGGCACATGGGGGCAGAATCCGATATAAACACCCAGCCCACATACTGCACAGCCGGAATACCGTACACGTTCAGGGTGCGTACTACCTGTTCGGCATTCTGGTAGGTATTGTTCATGCGGCCGTCAATGCAGTTCACAATCTCCCGCACATGGGCATCGCTGATGGTATCGGTAGTTTCGGTGGTAAACAGCTGTGCTTCGCGGTTGAGCGGGTACATGTTGGACGGTACCTTAATATCCTTGCCGTCGGTGCGGTCTACCATGCGGAATGTGTGATTTTCAAATGTATAAGAAGCCATGTTTCTTCCCCATTTCCTTATCTTTCGTTTATCCAACAGTATACCAAAAACGGCCTGCTGATTCAATGCCGGGCAAACAGAATCCCCGCCGCCAGAGCACAGTAGCTTTGGCGGCGGGGATTCCTGTATCAAAACCCACCCCTCAAAAAAGAAGAAGGAGACGGCAGATGAGGTACCCGCAGGGCGGGCAAGGAAGAAATGTGCGCGATGTGTTGCCAACCTAAAGCCCATATAAATTGGAATGGACATCAGGCTGATATTTTGTTCGACGATAGGACGATACGTCTGTGTGCGCCCCTACGGGAGGATACTCCCAAAATGACGTGCCGTGAAATGTTTTATAAAGAAAAAACGAACCATTCCGGCGCGGTCGGGTGAGCGCGCCCTACAGGGCAAAAACTCGTCTTTATTCTTCCACTACATCCCACTCCGCAAAATATTCCCGTGCTTCGGGCAAGATTTCGCGGGTGCAGGGCTGAATGTAGTCGGCGGTCAGAGGGAGGTCAGCGCTGTTGGGGCCAGCTGAGATGGTGAACCGCCCGGCTTCTAGGTGCCAGACACTGTATTCGTCCGGGAAAGCCATCTGGTTGAGATTGAACCAGAACCGCACGGTGCGGCGCTGGCCCTGCGGTACGGTAATGCGGGCAAAACCCAACAGTTCCAGTTCCGGCCGCACAATGGTGGCGATGGCATCGCGGCCATACAGCTGCACCACAGTCTCGCCGTCGCAGCTGCCGGTGTTATGCACCGTGACCAACGCTTCGGCAGTGCCATCGGGGTCCACGATCAGGTTCAACGCCTCATACGCAAAGGTTGTGTAGGATAGGCCATAGCCAAAGGGGCGCAGCGGGCGGAAGTCCGACTGCCAGTAGCCGTCCGGGTTCAGGGAACCCGCCACAAAGCTCTGGCCGGTGGTCCCGCGGTGTTCAGCCATGAACATCGGCTCATGGCCCGCGGTGCGGGGCAGCGGCAGTGGCAGGCAGCCTGCGGGGCTGTGGATACCGGCAATCAGGGCGGCCAGCTCAGTGCCGCCCCAGGTGCCGGGGGTGAATGCCTCCAGAATGGCGGCGGCGTTGGCGTAAATATGGGAGCTGGTCAGGGGACGGCCATCTGTATGGGTTACGATGGTACGCGGGTTTGCAGCCAGCACCACACGGGCCAGTTCTTCCTGCGCACCGGGCAGGTCCAGGCTGGCGGCATCGTTACCTTCGCCGGTGTCGCAGTGGCGGCCCCAGCCATTTTTTCCGCTCAGGCACAGGATCACGGCATCCGCGCTTTCAGCGGCCGCGAGGGCGGCGGCAAAGTCGGTCTGGGTGGGGTCGAGATAATCGCAGCCCTGGGTGTAGGTGCAGTTGGGGTAAAGCTCCTGCAGGGCTTCAAAAATCGTTTTGGCTTCGGGGCGGGATTTGTGAATCTCGCGGTCGGTGGCGGCAAGGTCGTACTTGCGCACTGGCTTGGCGGTGGATTTATCGCCCACGCCTGCCATGGCACTGGAATCCTGCACCACCTGGAACATTTCCAGCATAGAGGGCTGGGTGTAGCCGCCGTACAGCAGGCGCAGGCTGCTGGCACCGGGTCCAATGACAGCCAGCTTGATGCTGCGGTCGGTAAGGGGCAGGGTGTTGCCCTCATTTTTGGTCAGCACAATGCTTTCCCGCGTGGCGCGCTGCTCGGCAGCAGCGGTGGGGGCAAACGCAGCGGCGTGGTACTGCTGCCACTGGGGGTAAGGCTCATCAAAAAGGCCAAGTTCAAATTTGAGCGTCAGCACGCGAAGAACGGCGCGGTCCAGGTAGGAAATATCCACCTTGCCTTCGGCAAAGGCGTGGGTCATGCCATCGGCATAGCCAAGGCGGTCGGGCAGCTCCATGTCCAAGCCCGCGGTCAGGCATTGCAGCGCGGCATCGGTGATATCATCCGCAGTGGCCAAGATATCGTCTAGCAGGCGTTGTACTGAGCGGTAGTCGCTGACTACCAAACCGTCAAAGCTTAGTTCGCTGCGTAAAAGGTCAGTCAGCAGCTTGCGGCTGGCGCAGACGGGGCGGCCCTCCCATTCGGAGTAGCTGTTCATCACGGTGCGGATGCCCGCCTTGCGGATGGCAGCCTCGAACGGTTTGGCGAACACCTCGCGCAGTTCGCGGGCATCGGCCTGGGTGCGGGTCAGGTTCAGTCCGCCCACAGTCTGGGAGTACCCCAAAAAGTGCTTGGCGGTGGCGGCCACGCCGGTGCTCAGGTCGTCGCCCTGCAGGCCCTGCACAAATGCGCAGCTCATAGCGGCACTCAAGGTCGGGTCGCCGCCATATGTCTCATTCACGCGGCCCCAGCGCAGGTCCTTGGCAACGTCCAATACCGGCGATAATGCGTGCAGAATGCCCATGGCGCGCATCTGGGTGCGGATGGTATTGGCCATATCGCGCACAAGGGCGGTATCAAAGGTGGCGCCCAGGCCGATGGAGTTGGGGTAAAGCACGGTATGCGGGACTACCGGCCCACCCAGTGCTTCGCAATGGAAGAGCGCCGGAATGCGGTGGGGCGAATGCTCCATCACATACTGCTGCACATCCCGCAGGCGGGCAGCCAGTGCTTCGGGTTCTTCGCAGATATCCAGCAGGGCAATTTCGCCGATGCCGCCGGAAAGATCTTTGGCAGTCAGGTCGGTGTCCTCACTGACCAGCATGGTGCAGCCCAGCTGGCGGACTTTTTCTTCCAGCGAAAGTTCTTTCAGCAATGCCGCAGCCCGCTGGCGCGCCGCGGTGGAGATAAGGCGGTTGGAGATGTTCATGGGCAAGCCCCTTTCTAGTTAGGAGTTAGGAAGTAGGAGTTAGGAGTTGAATAGGCAGAGCCTGATGATGGAGCCTGAAAATATCTATAAGGAATGGTCCATTTTCAGCTCTTATAGCAATTTTCAAAATTAAAGCGCATATCCGCAGGAGCGGAACCAGCCGGAACAATCAGTGACAGTAACAGCGTGGAAAGCATTCTGAATCGCATTTGGAAGGGCATCCAGCGTCCTCGCCTTGAATTTACGAAGGAAAGCCTTCACCTTCGACCAAAGTTTTTCAAAAGATCACTTGCCTTGAATCCAGATATAAGGTCGTTCCAGTCTTTTCTCTTCTGCGCCACATCGGGGACGCTCCTGTTCGCGGGCATGAAGAGACTTTTTCTTCCGGCGGTATCCTGCTTTCTGAAGAAAACGCCAGACAGTATCAATGCTGACAGGCAAATCCAACATTTCAATGATTTCCAGACTCCTCCCTCCTAACTCCTACTTTTATCAATATTCGATTTTCACCGTTCTTACCTCAAACGGTTTGAACGGGGCAAGGTTGGTGAGGTCAACGGAGAATTGGGCGTTTTCTGCCATATCGCACTGGTGGGCGGCGGTCACGGCAAAGCCGGGACGCAGGGCAACGGGGGCAGTGTGGGAACCTTCGCATTCATACAGGCGCACGATCAGGGCGTTCTGGGCGTCCTCGCAGGGCTTTACGGTTTCTACCACTACATTGCGGCAGCTGGTGGTCAGCAGGGCAGGGGAGGGCGCATCGGCAGCCAGCACGGTGGGCAGACGGTCGAACCGCATGCCGCGGCGGGGCACCTTGGCGCTGAAGCCTTCCGCATGGGGCTGGATGGCGTACCGGAACGTGTAGGTGCCTACATCGCCGCGCTCATCGGGCCGGGTACCGCCCTTGGCCAGCGTCAGGGCCATGGTTCCGCCCTGAACGCTGATGCCATACTTGCAGTCATTGAAGATGCTCAGCCCGCGGCCCGGCTCCGAAAGGTCGGTATAGCGGTGGTTGCAGCGCTCGAACATGGCCTGCTCGCGGGTATCGTTGGCAGTGGTGGGGCGCTCAATGTAGCCAAACTGGATCTCGTGTCGGGCTGTTTTGGCGCGCAGATTGGTGGGGAATGCCGCTTTCAGCACACGGTGCTTTTCGTTCCAGTGCAGTACGGTCTGCCATTCTACCAGCGTGCTTTCGGCGCGGAAAATCATGTCCTGCTCAAGGATTGTTGCGGTGCCCAGTTCATACCGGCTGTGCAGGCGGAACTCCTGCGGGCCATCGGCGGTCACGGTCTGCTTGGTAAGGCGGGCGGCGGGCTGCAATTTCATCATGCAGTCGGCGTCAATATCCCAGCCATCCCAGCCAGCGGAAACATCCTCTGCCATCAGCAGGGTATTCATTGGGCCGTCCGCCCACTGCATGCCGTCTGCACGGGTAACAAGGGAGGTAATGCGCCCCAGCTCGTCCAACTGTACTTGCAGCAGCGGGGTGGTCAGCGTTTTACCGTCATACACAAAGCGGCTGGTTTGGGCGGGCTGTTCACCGGGAACAAAATGCAGCACGGCAGCGCCCAGCGCGGGGCGTTCCAGCCCATACACAGCGGTGGCGGCGGTGCCATCGGCAAGAAGCACATTTTGCAGCGTCACGCCGGGCTCCTGGGCTATAAAGCCGGAGGCAATCTGCGGCAGGTAGAACACATCGCGGCAGGGTTCATCCAGCGGGTTCAGCACGGTATAACAGTTCTGCGCGGGGGCAAACCAGCTGCGCAGCAGTTCGCTGCCGGTGTGCAGCATCTCGGCCATATCATGCAGGCTGCGGTCATTAGCGGCGGCAATGCAGCTGCCGGGCAAGATATCGTGGAATTGGTTTACCAGCAGGGTATTCCACAGCGGGCGCAGGGCAGTGCCGTCCGCAGGGGTGTGGGTGGCAACAGCGCTGCGGGTCAGGCAGAGCTCCAGCATGCGCAGCAGGTTTTCCGCCATGCGGTTGTTCTTTTTGATCTGCTGCTTGGCCGTCAGGGTGCCGCGGTGCAGCTCCAGATACAGCTCACCGTCATACACGGGCAGGGTGGGGGCGGCGGCTTCCAGCTTTTGCACAAAGGCATCGGCGGAGGTATATTCGACCTTGGGGCAGCCTTCCAGATCCTGCAGGCGGCGGGCGGCTTCGATCATCTCAAACTGCGGTCCGCCGCCGCCATCGCCATAGCCAAAGGCCACCAGCCGCTCCGGGAACGCCTGCTTGCGGGCAATGTGGTCCTTGTAGCCAATGCCCTCAATGCGTTCCAGCAGCCCAGCCGGGTCGGGCCAGGTATCGATCACAAAAAAGTGCGCTACCACGCTGGAACCGTCGATGCCTTTCCAGACAAAGGTTTCATAGGGGAAGCGGTTGGTATCGTTCCAGGCGAGCTTGGTGGTCAAAAATCCGGTCACACCAAAACCCTGCATAATCTGTGGCAGGGCGGCGCTGTAGCCAAAGGTATCCGGCAGCCAGAATACCCGCTGCTCCTTGCCGAACTTATCCCGGATGTACCGGGTGCCCCATAAAAACTGGCGGACAAGGCTTTCGCCGGAGGGAATGTTGCAGTCGCATTCCACCCAGACCGCGCCGTTCAGCTCAAACCGGCCATCGGCTACCCGCTTTTGCAGCTGGCGGAATACCTGCGGGTAGTGCTGTTCCATCAGCCAGGTGTGGTAGGCAGCGCTCTGGATGAACCGATACTCGGGGTACTGGTCCAGCAGGTTGAACTGGTTGGCTGCGGTGCGGGCAATCTTTTTGATCGTTTCGTCCATCGGCCAAAGCCAGGCGGTATCAATATGGCTGTGGCCCACAAGGTCCGCAGTGGGGGCGCTGCCACCGTTTTTTTGGGCCAGGGCGGGGGCCATCACGCGGCGTGCTGCGGCCAGGCTGGTGTGCCAGGTCTCGGCATCAGTGGCCGTTGGGTCATAGTACAGCACCTGATGCACCTGCGTTAATACGTTCAAAATATCTGCGCGGCGGAAAGAAGTTTCCGGCAGTTTCTCCACCAGCTGCAGCAGGACCCGCAGGTCAAGAATAAAGTCCAACACATCCTGGTTTTTGGTGCAGACCGAGATTTTGTCCGCAGTAAACCGAAAATCCCGGTGGGGGCGTTCCTCAAACGGCTGCTCGCCAATGACATAATGCCCGGCATAAAATTCAATGGCTAGCTGCACCGGGGTGCCCGGAACGGCAGCGCGGGTAAAGCAGTCGCAATAATGGTTGCCATGGCGGGTTACGACAATTTTGGTGGCAAAGGTACCATAGGGTTCGCCGTTCACCCACAACATGGCCTCATACCCGCCAAGCTCCGGGTACAGGTAAAGCGGCTGCCCGGCCAGCTCATTCGGTGGGGTATACTGGGTCAAAAACCAGCAGTAACGGCCCTCACCACCCCAGGTTTTGCCGGTGGGGCGGGTTTCGGGCACAGCGGCCAGGGTGGCATCCGGCACAGTCTCCAGCCGGTCGGCAGTTTCGTACATCGTATAGGGCAGCTGGGCGATTTTGGTGAACACATAGGGTTCAAACACTTCCAGCGCGCGCTTTAGTTTGCCGATCAGTTTGCGGTTCTGGGCATCGTTCAGCATGGGGCGCCTCCTTCTCTCTTTTCTTGGGTTTCCGTTTGGCTCGTTTTTTGCCGGGGCAGCGGGCGGCCCGGCGTTGTTTCATGCTTCCATCATACGGGTTTTGGGGCTTTCTGCAAGGCATTATAAAGAATTGATGATGCGATATCAACAATTCGTTATGTTGCAAAGTGGGTAAAATCGTCTATAATGGTAAAAACGCACGAATTTTGTTCAAAGGAGGCCCGCCCCATGTCGCAGGACCGCACCCCGCAGCTTTCCTTCAATTTGTCCCGCAGGCTTATCAGCATCTTTCTAGTTTCGGTGCTGGCGGTTTACACTGCCGGCATTACCGTTACCCTGCGCCTGCGCCGCAGCGCTATGCAGGACTGGCAAGCCGCCTACACTGCCCAGGCTGCGGGTTTTACCGATCAGCTGAACACTGAGCTGCTGCGCATCCGCACCCAGATGAAATATACCCTGACCCGTTCTGTCACCCTGCGGCTGACCCTTACTCCGCGGCAGGCCAGCTTTCCCGCGCTGTATGATTCCATCCTGCGTATGACAGAGCAGGTATACACCATGCAGAATACCAGTAGTCTGATCCAATCTACCACAGCGTATTTTCCCTTGCTGAATAAAACCATTCATTCTTCCGGCACGTACAACGACCCCACCGCCCTGGAGCAGCAGCTGATTGAAGCATATTACGCTGCGCCCGGCCACAGTGCTGTGCTGACGGTGGGCGGGCGGCTGTATCTGGTATCGGACGCCACAAGTTTCAACAATAAAACATCCACCGCATTGGTGTGGGCGGAACTTTCCACCGCCGCACTGACCCGCCTGTGCAGCCAATATGCGGAAAACGGCCAGACCACGGCCATCTATTGTACGGACGGCAGCAACATCTTTACGGTGCGCAGCCCCGGCAGCGCATCAGCCCCCGCCGCCCTGGTGGTGGATATCCAGGATGCCGTGTTGAATGAATTCACCGGTAGCACGGAAACCAAAGTGGATGCTGCTGAATATCTGCGCATCGTGCAGCCTGTTGGTTCGTGGAGCTTGTGGACTGCCAATTACGCTGGAACCGATGCACTGCGGGAAGTAACAGCCTCCTTTGCAGTGTGGATCGGCGTGCAGACGATAATTATGCTGCTGGCGGTAGGAATCTTTCTGTTTTTGGTCTGGCGGCTCATCACAAAACCGTTCCGCCAAATCGCCAAACAGCTGCAAACAATGGAGCAGACCGGGATGCTACTGCCGGACCCCAAGGGCGGGCCTGCCATCAGCAATGATATGGACTTTTTGCATTACGCTTTTGCCCAGCTGGGCAGCCAGCTGCAGGCCACGCTGGAACAGGCATATCATAATAAAGAGCTCGCTTATCAGTCCGAGATCAAATACTTACAGGCGCAGATCAATCCGCACTTTTTGTACAACAGCTTTTACCATTTGTACCGAATGGCCAAAATGGAGGACACCGACGGCATTGCCGAGATGAGCCTGAAATTAAGTTCTTACTACCGCTATATTACCCGCAGTGCCCAGCCGGTTGTTACCCTGGCGATGGAGTACCAGAACATTGTGGATTATACCGAGATACAGACCATCCGCTTTGGTGACCGCATCACGGTGCAGCTGCAGCCCCTGCCGGAACCTTACCGCGAACTCGCCGTGCCGCGCTTTATTTTACAGCCCCTGTTCGAGAACGCATATAACCATGGCGTGGAAAAAATGGAGAACGGTCTGATCCAGCTGCGGTTTAAGATGAAACCTGAATTTTTGAATATTTATGTTGAAAATAACGGCAGCTGCCCAGATGCCGAGCTGGAAAAACTGACCCAGTACTTGAACAGCACTGACCGCAAGGCCGAGTGCACCGCCCTGAAAAACGTAAAGCTGCGTATGCAGATGCAGGGCGGCGACTTGCAGGTGAGCCATGGCACGCTGGGCGGCTTTGGGGTCAGCCTGCGGCTGCCGTTGCATCCCGCTCACTCGCTGAACACCGAACAGCAAAACGGGCAGCCCCAAAAGGAGGAAACCAGCCATGCAGACACTGTTGCTTGTGGATGATGAACCAAATATTGTAGAGGGCCTTGCCAGCCAGTTTGAGGGCCGGTACGGCGGTGATGTGATCGTGCTGAAAAGCTTTTCCGGCCTGCACGCGTTATCCATTCTGCAAAACAACAAGGTGGATGTGGTGTTGTCTGACATCCGCATGCCGGATATGGACGGCCTGACTTTGCAGCGGGAAACGGAAGTGCTGTGGCCGCACATCCATTTCGTGTTTTTGAGTGGCTTTGATGATTTCCAGTTTATCCATCAGGCGTCCAAATCGCCGCTGTACCATGGGTATCTGCTCAAAATGGAAGGCGACGAGGTGGTACTGAACAAGATCGATCAGGAGATCGCCCAGTGCGCAGCCGAAGCACGCGCCGAGCTGGAGCAGGGCGAAATGCAGCGCCGTTATGCCCGCATGCAGGGCTTTTTGCAGCGCGCTGCGCTGGAAGGTTTTGTGCGTGGCGGCGGCAGCTGGCAGCAGATCCAGCATAGCCTGCCCAATCTGGAGATGACGCTGGACCCTACCCGCCCCGTGGCCATGGTTCTGGGCAAAGATACCGCAGCCGAGGCAACGGAGCATCTGCAAAGCCTGATGCTGGCGGATAACATCCTGGCCGCGCAGTTCCCGCAGCTGGTGTTTGAATCCCTGATGCCGGAAAGCGGAACCTTTGTGTGGTTGCTGCAGGGTGCTGCGCCGGAAAACCCGCCTGCAACCAATTATCTGTATGCTGTGTTTGAAGCGTTGCAGCAGCAGTTGAGCGATACCGCCAACTGCCCGGTCAGCGTGGTGGTTGGCAACGCCGGACCGTTTGAGAATCTGGCCGAGCAGTACAGCCTGCTGAACCGCATCTACCGCATGGTGGACCAGAGCGCCGGTCGCCTGCTGATCGTGGATGAAAATACTTACGCGGATCTGCTGCTGGGCACCGGCAGCGCTTCCATCCAGAACCAATTCCAGTTTTCGGCACTGTTGCAGCAGTTGGACCAGCTGATGCGCACAGGCACTGCGGATACTGTATGCACCATGATGCAGACAACATTTTTTGATGCTGCCGAACCGCCCCAACTGGACAGCGAACAGCAGCTGCTGCTCTTCACCCTGCTGCTGAACGTGCGGCGGGAAATTTTTGCCGAACAGCTGGGAGAAGAGCCCGCCCGCGATACGGCCTGCTTTGACCTGTTTAACGCCTACCTGCGCAGCGGTGCCGCTACCCAGCTGGAAATGCTGCACCGCTTTACCGACCTGTGCGCCGAAACCTGCCGCCAGCGCGAGGAAAACGAAACCCACAGCACCCAGGCCATCATCAAGCGGATCAACCGTTATATTGAGGACAACGTGGAAAACTATGACCTTTCCCTGACTGCCCTTGCCCGCATGACCGGCTTCAACCCGTCGTATCTGTCCCGCTTTTACCGCATCAATACCGGCAAAAAGCTTTCCGACCAGATCGACGAGGCCAAATTGCAGCACGCGAAGAAATTGATCGCCCAGGGGGAACTGGTCAAAAATGTGGCCGAACGTACCGGTTTTGCCTCGCCGTCGGCGTTCATCCTGTTCTTCAAACGCAACACTGGGGTAACGCCGAGGCAGTATTTTGAGAGCGAAAATAAAAGTTAGGGCAATACCGCATAATTCTAAGTGCCGATACGGCGAGCGAGGTGCGGCAGCTGCTA
>SAUS01000036.1 GCA_004000625.1 Candidatus Cibiobacter qucibialis
TTCTCTCATAAAAGTTTAATAATGCGGTGGTGGCGGTTGCTTCTGTTGAAATGATGACAGAGCGTGTAATAGGTAAAAACACCTTGGATAGTACAGCTTATCGAATGCCTCAGTACAAAACTGATGAATCGAGAGTAGCGCTGCGAAAAAGGATTTTTGATGAACTTAGCCAAAAAAAGCGATTGGCTAATGACGAAAAAATCACTCTTGGAAAGGGAGGCGCTTTACCTAATACTGCATTGAAAAAAGATAAGCAGGCGTTTTATGTAATAGGCCTTCCTGCATCAGGAAAATCTGAAGTAGCTGGATTACTGTCAGACAATTATGGCGCAATCATTTTGGATTCAGACTATGCGAAAAGAAAATTTCCCGAATATCAAGCAGAGTGTGGAGCGACGATTGTTCATGAAGAATCGTCTATGGTGGTGTTCGGCGGGAAAGAACCATATGCATCTGAAGATAGCCTCTTGAAATATGCGGTGCAAAATGATTTCAATATAGTCATTCCTAAAATTGGTGATGTCAGTTCAAAAGTTCTTGCCCTTGCGAAGTCCTTACAAAGAGCCAAATATGAAGTACATCTCGTTTTAGTCAGGTTGGATCGAGAAATTGCTGTTCGACGAGCCTTTACACGGTTCTCTAAAACAGGAAGATATGTCCCACTATCCCTGATTTTCGATGTATACGCGAATGATCCAACCATAACATTTTACGATTTACTTCACAAAAACGAGATATTTTCAAGTTATACTATGATATCCTCAAATGTTCCTTTGGGTGAACAGAAAAAGGTGATTTATAAAACGGATAAGAGCCCAATAATATTCGGATGATTGACATTAGTGGACATAAAAAAGGAGAACAAAAATGTGCAAAGCAACGAAAGTGGGATACAGGAAGACTGGAAGAAGAATTTCAAGAGATGCAAGAAAAGCAGTAACAGTAATTCGAGTGTCGGCTAATCGAAAAAAGAATCCGAAGAATCAATACGCTATATATGTTGAACAACAAGAAAATTCGGAGATTGATAATGCGCTTTTCACGCTACGATCTCTTGAAAAGAATTCTGTAGGGAACCAAAGTTATTAAATTATTCACTCCTATTGTACATACCGAATAATGAAAAGTTTGTAGAGTACAGTAGAATAACTGCTCAGTTTTAGAATTACATCGCAAGCACCGATTCATTTATTCAAGGTTAGATAGACCCTGACATTACATTGCACTCTATACATAATGCGCCGCACAGGCTGCTATTAAAAATCCCAGAGCGTAAGGCTTTTATAGCAAGTTATCGTTAAAAAGCGAGCATAAAATAAGGCTCACCGTCAATTTTGGCGGTGGGCCTTATTTGTTTGCTCATGTATGAGATGAATTGCGTTTAACACGGAGCTGCTTTCCAGAAACATCACAGATACACCTCCACGGTCAGGTCGGTCCACGCTGCACGGCGGAACTGGTGGGGCAGCTTGTTGGCTTCACGGTAACGCTTGGCGGTTTCAAAGTCGATGGTGAAGGTGAGGATTGATGGAATATACAAAAACGGTGAGCTGGACTATGAGGCAACTCACAAGAGATTCTTGTTGGTTCGTTCCGAAGGGACAAGACAGGTAAAAATAAATTAAGGTATCCCGACTTTATGACTTTTTGAATGCTATCTGAAAAAAAGAAAAACCGCTGCGCAGCCGACAGCGGTTCATCGTCATATTCTGTTTTCAGAACAACAAAGCAAATATTACCGATGCAGCGACAATCAAGGCACTTCCTGCCAAGGATAACAGCATCGGTACTGCAAATGGGCACAGTAACAGTGCCACAATCGCCGAAGCCGCTGCCTGTGCATAGCTACCATCTAGCAGCGCAAGGAAAGCCGCAAAGCCGCCCAGCCCGGCAAGCAGTAATAGTAAATCTAACAAGCGCTCTCTGCAATCATCTAAGGTGAATTTACAGAGAGCGCTTGTTTGTATTAAAGCAGAGAATTGTATAATTTCGCGTCATGTGTTCAAAGTCCGAATTATAGGACAGGCCATGATTTATAATAGAAGTATCGAAGGGAACGGTTCCCTTTCCAAGTAGAAAAGAGGTAACTACTATGCTGAAGGATATGGATTTCGGGGTCTACGGTAAGGGAATTGACGGATATGTTCACTATTCTCTGGCAATGGATCGTATCCGGGAAGAAGAGGAAAACCGTAAGGCGCTCATGGATGAGTTCGATAACGATGAGGACAACTTCGATTCGGACGACCTTGATTCTGATGACTTTAGTTCAGACGACTTTGTTTCGGATGATTTCAGCGGTGATGATTTCTGACGGAAAACGTCACCGGTAAAATATCGTACATGACAGAAAGGGCTTTACCATGAAAAAGACTATTTGGAAAAGAATTCTTTGCGCAGTGCTCGTTACGTTGACCGCCTGCGTCCTGTGCACCGGCGCATTCGCTGCCAAGTATACCTGTATCAAGAGTGGCTGCACCAGAGAGGCGGCTAAGGGCTCCGCCTATTGCTGGGTACATAAACCTACTAAGAACAATTCCAGCGTCTCCGGCAGCGGCTCCAGACCGTCCGGCAGCTCCAGCACAAAACATAAATACACCTGCATCAAGGACGGCTGCACGAGAGAAGCGGATAAGGACTCAGCTTACTGCTGGGTACATCGCCCTTCCAAATCTTCCACCAAGAGCAGCGCTTCTTACAGCTCCAAATCTTCGTACAGCAGTTCTTACTCCAGCAGCAAAAAATCCTACAAGACGTATGATTCCTATGACGATGGCTACGATGCCATCTACGATGATGACGACTACGATGAGGATCGCTACGACAGCGACCCGGACTACGCAGCAGGCGTAGATGACGCTATGGACGAGTTGGATTGGTAACACAACAGTTTATGCAAATGACAGGAGGTTCCCTATGAAAGCATTTATCACGATCACCGGATTGAAGTTCCATTTTGGCAGCAAGCCTTTTGCGGTTGGGCAAAAGGTAAAGCTGGTCAAAGAGCCTGACAATGAATATGACAGCGAAGCAATCAAGGCAGAGTTGCCGGGGCTTGGTTGCGCAGGTTAATCTGTTCATAAGATAATGATTCCCCAGCCGCGGGCAACGGCGGCAGGAAAATTTTTATGCCCGAACGATGGAAATACCGTGCTCCGATAAAATCACAAAACAAAAAGTGCCCACCCCACATGCGGCGGATGACATGCCGTTGTGGGATGGACACTTTTTGATTGTTGGCAAATGTTCTGAGGGAAAGGTGAGAAATGTGAAAAAATATTTTATTCATGCACCCGCTTGGAATGGGGGGCCTTTTCAAGATCTTCCTGGCGGAGCTATTCTTAGCTGCAGCCGCAGGCACCGCAAATATAGCGGTCTGCCGGAATGTAGATGAAAATTGTTGAGTCATACGGGATGTTGTTGCCAGCATCGTAAGCATCGGCATGGCCGTCGATCACAAAAATGTCTTTGCTGCCGCATTTGGGGCAAATGTGGGTATTTTCATGGGGGAGGCTCATTCCTTTTTACGGTATATTGTGACAGATAGCTGTGCGGCCGCTGACCAAATATTGGAAAAAGCAGGGAAATGCCTTAAATCATCACATCGCCCACCAGCATAGAGCCGGAAGGTTCGATGGCGTAAACGGTGTACTTGCGCGGTTCTGCGCGGGTACCCGGCGGCGGGGGAACGGCCAGCCGGATGCAGCCCTGTTCCGGGGTGACATAGTGGAACTGACGGTGCGCAGTGGTGGCATGGGGGTGCTCATCCAATGTGGACCACGCCAGAATGCCGCCATGTACCGGTGCTGCCTGGGAGGCAGTCTCCTGCGGAACGGGGATTTCGGCCGGGGAATCTGGAGTATCCGGCGCATCGGTGGGGGCGGCATCTTCTGCCGGAGCTTCTTCCGGCGCGGCGGGTGCAGCTGGGGCAGGCAGTGCAGCGCAGAAATCATCCGGCAGAACGTGCTGGGTGCTGCCGATGTACATGGCAAACAGATCCGGTGCAACCTTGGGCACCCGGCGCAGCCAGGCGGAGGTGCGGGCTGGACAGCCGGGCAGGGCACCGTCCGGGTCACGCTTGCGCATGCACAGGGCGGTGTTGTTCCAGGCAACCAAAAAGTCATCCAGCAAAAGCTCGGTTTCGGTGTCAAAATCTTCCGCTGCGGCATAGGGATCCACCAACAGGGCGGCAGGCTGTGCCCCCTGGCGAAAGCCCCTTAGTGCCGCATAGCGCAGCGGCGGCATTCCAGCGGCCTGCTGTGCGGGGGTGGATTCCAGCCCCACGATCACGCCGTACCCAGCGCGTACCTCACTGCGCAGCAAGGCAAGGTTGCCCCAGCAGGCCCAGCAGGGGAACCCCCAGCACCCGGCGGCGGCGGCGGCAAAGCTTAAATTACGCTCAGCGTCAGTACTGCGGCAGTCTCGCATGGCAAGGGCAAATTCTTCGGGCAGGATATCTGCGCCCCAGCGGTTGGTCAGGCTGGCCAGGCAGATGGCAAGGTCCATAACGGGCTGCAGCGCCGGGGCGCGCCGCGCAACGGCATAGGGCATCAGGTGCAGGCGTGCGTTGATGGGCCGCCCGCCCGCGGGGATCACATCTACCGCTCGCACGCTGACCCCCACCAGGCTGACGGAAGGGGTGGTGTGTTCGTCTTTGGTATACAGGTAGATGCGCAGCTGGGCCTGGGTGGCGGTTTTGCTGTCCAGCACAAGGCTGTCCGGCAGCAGGTTTACAGCGCCTTTGGTCACGGGGGCTGCGCCTTCGCGCTCCAGATAGGGGCTCCAGCGGCCAAAGCTGGACCAGCTGGTCCAGTTGCCGTCCACCATCACGCGGGCCTGGGCTTCCACGGCAGTTCCCGGCGGGGTGCCGGCGTTCCAGCTCACGCGCAGGGCGTCAAAGGTGGGCAGCGGTACGGCGGGGCTGGTGTAGCACCCATAGGGCACATGCCCGCCGGAGACAAGGTCCAACACAATGCGCCCGTGGGAAACGGTAACGTTATCCAGCTCGCCCCGCATAAACGCTTCGGTTTCATGCAGGATAAAAGTGTTCTTACTTTCCATAGGTTTGCCGCCTTATCTGGTTGATATCAAACGGAAGTGTGCCCGTGCTGCTCCATCAGGTCGTTGATCTCATCCTCGCGCCGGGCGGTGATGGTCTTTTCCAGGTGGAACGCTTTATCCAGTGCCGGATAGATGATCTGCAAAGCGAGGGTGCAGGGCAGCCAGAAACCCAGAATCAACACCACCGGGATGGTGTAGGGCATCCAGGCAAGCATCACGCCCCAATAGATGCAGAGCACTGCCCCGGCTGCCAAGGTGCGCGGCAAAAATCCGATCATGAACAGCGCGGCGTTTTTCAGCCGCTCCGCCTGGGACACGCTGACCAGAACCACCTGCGCAAACAGATACAGGCAGAACACCAGCAAAAAGAAGATGCCAAGCACCATGCAGATCCATACCGAGATAGGCACGTTTTCCAGATCAGGCAGGGCGTACAGCAAAAAGGCCCACAGCCCAAGGCAAAATCCCACCCCGGCACCGGGCAGCAGACTTTCGCGCCAGTTCTGCTTCCAGGCCATGCGGTAGGTGTGCCACCAGTAGCCGGGTTCATCGCGCAGAGCGCGCAGGATGGTATCCAGCATGCCGCAAAAAACAGGTGCGGCAATCAGCCCGCCTACAGCGCCGGACAGCAGGCACAGCGGCAGGCTGGCGGCCATAGTGCTGAACAAAACAGCAACATAGCCAGGGGCGAAGCCTAGCACGCACAAAATACTGGCTTTATAAAACGGCCACAAATCGCGCCCCAGCAGCTCAAAAAAGCGGGCCGCGCCAACTTTGCGTCCGCGGGTTTCGGTCGCCTCCACAGCATCGGGCTGCACGGGGGGATTTTTGTCTTCCATTGCCATATTCAAAAATGACCTTTCTGTGTCTTTAAGGCAATACCGCATAATTCTAAGTGCCGATACGGCGAGCGAGGTGCGGCAGATGCCAAGCCAAAAGCGCAGATAATACTGGATGTCTTATCGAGCATTTTGGCAACGCAGATGCCGTGCCGCAGCTGCCGGAGCGGTGCTTAAGCCGCAAGGCGGGAATTGTGCGGTGTTGCCTTAATTGGGGGTAAGCGGACTGGGCGGCAGTGCGCTGCCGCAGCTTTTGCAGCCCTGCTTATAATATTACAAGTTTATCATAGCGTTTTTTAGCGGGTTATGCAAGGCAGCGGGCACGGGATGGTCAAAATAATTTTACAATTCCAACATAAATTTATGGTATAATACCACTTACGTTAAAAAGATTAGGAGAGTTTTTAAGATGGCATGGGTCACAAAAGACAGCGTTGAACAGTATGAAACGCCCGAATCGAAAAAAGAATATACCAAACAGGAAAAAGCTGCCAACTGGTGGTATTACCACAAGCTGTACGTTGGCATTGCGGTCATCGCCGTGGTGCTGGTGGTGTGGATGGTGCACGATGTTGTTACCCGGGTGCGGCCGGACTACCGCGTTGGCTATGTGGGCAGCAGCAACTTGCCGACAGATACGGTAACGGCCCTGGAAAACACGCTGGCCGCCTACTGTGATGACCGCAATGGCGACGGCAAGGTGGTAGTGGAGCTGGTGCAGTATAACCTGGATTTTGATTCCGAGAGCGAAAACACCGATGCATACACCCAGATGGCTGATGTGACCCGGCTTTCGGCGGATTTATCCAGTGAGGACGGGCCTTACATCTTTATCATGCAGGATACCGATTACGCGCAGCAGTTTGCGGAAACCACCGGCGATTTGCAGTACCTGGATGGCACCATGCCCGACACGGAGAATGTGGATGAAAATGATAATGTGATCGTGGACTGGACCAAGATGGTTTACCGCTGGACGGACTGCCCGGCTCTGACCGGTCTGGATTTGGGCACCTACACCGGCCTGACGATGGTGGATGACCTCCAGGGCGAAAACCAGGACATCATGAAAAACACCTACATAGGCCGCCGCGCGTATTATACCGACAAAACCGCGCTGGAAAGCGAAACCTATGATGCCCTGTGGAACATCTTGACCGCGGGTGCCGTTTCCACCGTGGGGCAGCAGTGATGCGCTACCGCCCGGTAAAAAAGCCGGCCCCCATGCCGGAAAACCCCTACCACCGCATCTTTACCCCCATGCCAAGCTTTGAGGATCTGGTGCGGAAGGCGAGGGAAGAGGAAAAGAAATTAAAAAGTAATAAAGAATAAAGAAAAATGAAGGTGTGCCTGCGGCACGGATTGAGATATCAGGCTGCGGGCACGCATAAAAGAATGGCAGGAAGTTTATGTTTTCTGAGCGGCGCTGCGCGCCGCGGTCCACCAAAATTATTCATTATTCTTTATTCACTATTCTTTCAATCAAAAAGCAGGGCTTCGGCCCTGCTTTTTTGCTTTTTTTGATGGTGCCCTATTGCGATACAGACCGTTTTATAGTATAGTAAAATATGAATAACCATGGAATGTGAGGAACCTGTCTATGGATCAGTTGCAGCAGGCCCGTGCACAGATTGACGAGATCGACGCAAAGATGGCCGCATTGTTTGAACAGCGTATGCAGGCAGTGGGCCAGGTGGCACAGTACAAGGCGCGCACCGGCAAACAGGTGTTTGACCCGGCACGCGAAGCCCTTGTGCTGGAAAAGAATACCGCCCGCGTGCAGAACCCGGAACTTCAGCCCTATTACCGCGAATTTTTGAAAAAAGCGCTGGCGGTTTCCCGCGCGTACCAGCATGTTCTGATTGGGCAGGATGTTGCCGCCTACCAGGGGGTGGAGGGCGCGTGGTCCCACATTGCGCTGCGTCAGCTGTTCCCCTTTGCCAAGGCACAGGCGTACTCCACCTGGAACGAGGTGGTGGAAGCCGTGGAGCGGAGCGATGCTTACTGCGGCGTTCTGCCGTTTGAAAATTCCAACGCGGGCGATGTTTCCGCTGTGCTGGACCTGCTGTATGCCCACCCCGGCCTGAAAGTTGCCCGCATGTGCGACCTGCCCATCCGGCAGGACCTGCTGGCGCTGCCGGGCGCGCAGCTGAGCGAGATCAAAACGGTCATCAGCCACCAGCAGGCGCTGGCGCAGAGTGGGCCATTCTTGAAACTGCACCACTTTGCTACCAAAGCCTGGGGCAACACAGCGGATGCCGCCCGCTATGTGGCGGAACAGGGCGACCAAACCCTGGCAGCTATCGCTTCCGCCGAAACAGCCAAGCTGTACGGGCTGCAGATTTTGGCCGAGGGCGTGAACGAGGACGGCGACAACACCACCCGCTTTATCGTGATTGAAAAAGAGGGCGCCCAGCGGCAGCCGATCGCCGCCGCACCGGGGCAGCGGCTTTCGATGCTGTTTACGGTGGACCACAAGCCGGGGCGGCTGGCGCGGGTGATCCAGATCATCGGTGAGCGCGGCTTTAACATGGAAACCATCAAAAGCCGTCCGCTGCCCCATGTTCAGTTTGAATATTATTTTTATGTTCAGCTTGTCTGCCCGGCCAATGCCGCAACGGACGATTGCGCCAAGCTGGTGCATGAGCTGGAAAACGTGTGCCGCACGGTGCGGATACTGGGTGTATTTGACCTGTAAATGACGGAAAAACACGGGAGGAATTGTTATGAAATTGACCATGCAGCTTGGCAGCCGCAGCTATGATATCATCCTGAAAAGCGGGTGCCTGGCCAACCTGTACCAGTTTGCCAATGTTGCCAACCGCAAGGTGTTTATCCTGACGGATTCCGGCGTACCGGAGCAGTATGCCCAGACCGTGCTGGCCCAGTGCCCCAATGGAATGGTGTACACTGTGCCCCAGGGCGAAGCCAGCAAAAGCCTGAAAGTGTATGGCCAGGTGCTGCAGGCCATGCTGGAGTTCAACATGACCCGCAAGGACCTGCTGGTGGCCGTCGGCGGCGGCGTTGTGGGGGATTTGGGCGGGTTCTGCGCGGCATCTTATATGCGCGGCATTGATTTTGTCAACTGCCCCACCACCACCCTTTCCCAGATCGATTCCTCCATTGGCGGCAAAACCGCCATTGACCTGGGCGAAACCAAAAACATTGTTGGCGCTTTCTGGCAGCCCAAGGTGGTGCTGGTGGATTTTGATGCCCTGGCAACGCTGCCCCGCCGCCACTTTGTCAACGGCCTGGCGGAGGCCATCAAGGCGGGTCTGATTGCTGACCCGGAGCTGTTTGCCCTGTTTGAATGTGAACACCCCGAAGAAAACATTGAGCGCATCATCTACCGTTCCCTGCGCGTGAAGAAGAACGTGGTGGAAAACGATGAGCACGAGCAGGGCCAGCGCGCCTGCCTGAACTTTGGCCATACCATCGGCCATGGCATTGAGGCTGTCAAGGGGGTGCGCAGCCGCCGCACCAACGGCCTGTTCCATGGCGAGTGCGTGGCGCTTGGCATGCTGCCTATGATCGAGGATAAATCCCTTGTGCGCCGCACCCGCGCCATCTACCGCACTTTGGGCCTGCCCACCCGCACGGGTGTGGACAAAAATAAGGTGCTGAGCTATATGCAGCACGACAAAAAGAGCGCGGGCAGCACCATTACCGTCATCAAGGTGCCCGGCCTGGGCTGCTGGCGCGCCGATAAGATTCCTATGACCGAACTGCCCGCCCTGCTTGGCATCAAGGAAAACGAGGACTGAGCCGATGAAAAATACCTTTGGCAATGCATTGGGCCTGACCATTTTTGGCGAAAGCCACGGTGCCGCCGTCGGCGCTGTGCTGGACGGCCTGGCCGCGGGGTTGCCGGTGGATGAAGCGTACATCGCCGAGAGGATGGACCGCCGCCGCGCCCGCGGAGATGGGCTTTCCACCGCCCGCACCGAGCCGGATGTGGTGGAGTTTTTGAGCGGTGTGGTCAACGGCCATACCACCGGCACCCCCATCACCATGATGATCCGCAACACCAACACCCGCAGCGGAGATTATGCAAAAACGGCGGATCTGCTGCGCCCCGGCCACGCGGATTACACGGCATATGCCAAATATGAAGGCTGGCAGGATGCCCGCGGCGGCGGCCACTTTTCCGGCCGCATCACCGCAGCCAGCGTGGCTGCGGGTTCGATTTGTGAGCACATTCTGGCACAGCGCGGTATTAAGGTGTATACCCACATTGCCCGCTGTGTCGGGGTGGAGGATGCTCCGCTTTCCAGCTCTGCCGGTTTGATTATGGCAGAACCACAGCCGGGCCATTTTGCCCTGTTGGACCCCGAAAAAGAAGCCCCCATGCAGGCAGCCATCCGCACAGCCGGGGCCGAGGGCGACAGCGTGGGCGGTATTCTGGAAACTGTCATCACCGGGGTGCCCGCGGGCATCGGCGAACCGTTCTTTGACAGTGTGGAAAGTGAGATCGCCCACCTGGCGTTTGCCATCCCCGCTGTCAAAGGCATTGAGTTTGGCGCGGGCTTTGCCTTTGCGGACCTGCGCGGCTCCCAGGCAAACGACCCGTTTACCATGCGGGACGGCAAAGTGGTAACGGCCACCAACAAAAACGGCGGCATCAACGGCGGCATTGCCAACGGCATGCCCATTGTGTTCCGCACGGCGGTAAAGCCCACCCCCAGCATTTATAAAGAACAGGATACCGTGGATTATATCGCCAAGGCAGATGCAAAACTGCAGATCAAGGGCCGGCACGACCCCTGCATTGTGCCTCGTGCTGCTGTGGTGCAGAACACCCTGGCAGCATTTGCCGTGCTGGACCTGCTGACCGTGCGTTACGGTACGCTGGGGCAAAAGTAATACAGCCGAAGCAAACAGAAAGGAAGCGCAATATGGAATACGGTCTGATCGGAGCCAAACTGGGCCACAGCTATTCCAAAATCATCCATGAGGCCGTGTGCGGCTATTCCTATGAGCTGCATCCGCTGCCCACGGAGGAAGAAGCCCATGCCTTTATGCAGGCAAAGGCGTTCAAAGCCATCAATGTTACCATCCCGTACAAAAAGCTGGTCATCCCATATTGCGATGAGGTGGAACCACGTGCGGCGGCCATCGGCGCAGTGAACACCGTGGTCAACCGGGATGGCAAGCTGTATGGCTATAATACGGATTATACCGGCTTTGCCTACCTGGCCCGCTGCCACGGCGTGAAGTTTGCCGGGGCTGTGGTGCTGGTGCTGGGCACCGGCGGCACCCACAACACCGTCACGGCTGTCTGCCAGGACGCCGGAGCCAAACAGGTGCTGACCGCCAGCCGCACCGGCAAGGACGGTGCCCTGACCTATGAGGAAGCCCAGCAGCACCCGGAAATCAATATCATTATCAACACCACCCCGGCGGGCATGTACCCCAACAACGGCAGCTGCCTGCTGGACCTGCATGCTTTCCCCAAGCTGGAAGCCGTGCTGGACTGCGTTTATAACCCGTTCCGCACCGAACTTTTGCTCCGTGCGGAGGAACTTGGCGTGCCCGCCTACTGTGGGTTCGAGATGCTGGTGGCGCAGGCAGTGTACGCGGCGGAGCACTTTACCGGCCAAAAGCTGCCGGAAGCTGTGATCGCTGACACCCACCGCAAGCTCAAGCGAGATCTTTCCAACGTGGCCATCATCGGAATGCCGGGCTGCGGCAAGTCCACCATCGGGCGTGCCCTAGCCAAAACGCTGGGCAAAACCTATGTGGATCTGGATGAAGTGATCGAGAAAAACACCGGAATGCCCATCCCGGATATCTTTGCGCGTGAAGGTGAGGCATCGTTCCGCAAGTACGAATCTCAGGCTGTGGCGGAGATCAGCAAGCAGACACGGCAGGTCATCTCCTGCGGCGGCGGGGTGATCAAAACACCGGGCAACGCCCGCGCCCTGCGCCAGAACGGCCCTGTGCTGTGGGTGCAACGCCCGGTCGAACGGCTGGCAACCGGCGGGCGGCCGCTTTCCACCGGGCTGGACGCCCTGCGCAAGATGGAAGCCGAGCGGATGCCGCTTTACCGCGCAGCGTCCGATGCCGCGGTGGATAACACCGGCCGCCTGGAAAACACAGTAGAAACCGCCGTGCAGGCGTTTGAAACAACATTTGATGCCTGAACGGCACGAAAGAGGGGAACACCGTGGAAGCAACCGTTGCAGCCATTGAACCGGGCCGCCTGGCCGGAACCGCTGCCGTGCCGCCCAGCAAAAGCGCGGCACACCGCGCTGTGGTGTGCGCGGCCCTGGCCGCCGGTACCAGCCACATTGGCAATGTGGAATTTTCGCAGGATATTCTGGCCACGTTGGGGGCTGCCCAGCAGCTGGGGGCCAAGGTGGAGCGGGGCGAGCATGAGCTGACCATTACCGGCCGCGGCAATGCGGACGGTTTTGCCACCATTACCCGCCCGGTGTTCTGCAACGAAAGCGGCAGCACACTGCGGTTTATCCTGCCGCTGTTCAGCCTGACGGCCCAAAAAGTGCGCTTTACCGGCGCAGGCCGCCTGATGCAGCGCCCGCAGGAAATTTATGCCCAGCTGTTTGAGCGCCAGGGGCTGCGTTTTGAACAGAACGAACAGGGCATTACGATTTTTGGCCGCCTGTGCCCCGGTACCTTTACGCTGCCGGGCAATGTGTCCAGCCAGTTCATCAGCGGGCTGCTGTTTGCCACCCCGTTGATGGAAGCCCCCAGCACCATTGAGGTGCGCGCTCCCTTTGAAAGCCGCAGCTATGTGGACCTGACCACAGACGCGATGCAGAAATTTGGCGTTAAAGTTTCGGCCCGCGCCCGCAAGGATGGCTCCGCCACCTACAAAGTGGCAGCGCCGCAGCATTATGCGGCAGCAGACATGGATGTTGAAGGCGATTACAGCCAGGCGGCGTTTTTGGCCGTGCTGGGCAGCACTGTGGGCGGCATTACGATAACGGGTCTGCCCTCCGGTTCCCACCAGGGAGACCGGGTGATCCTGGATATCTTAAAGCAGTGCGGCGCAAAGTTTGAGCGCAGCGGCAGCCATGTGACCTTCCATCGCAGCCTGCTGAAGGCGGTGGAGATCGACCTGGCCGATTGCCCAGACCTTGGCCCGGTGCTCATCGCACTGGGGTGCTTCTGCAGCGGCACCACCATCATCCGCAACGCCGGGCGGCTGCGCATTAAAGAGTGTGACCGCATTGCCGCTATGCAGGAAGAGCTTGCCAAGATGGGCGGTACGGTAAAAGCGGACGGCGATACCCTGACAATTGAGGGCGGCGCCCTGCACAAGCCCACGGCGCCGCTGAACGGCCATAACGACCACCGCATTGTAATGGCAATGGCCGTTGCTGCCCTGGCCGCAGGCCAGCCGGCGGTCATCGAGGGGGCCAACGCGGTCAACAAAAGCTGGCCGGATTTCTTTGAGGTCATCAAGGGCCTGGGGGCCCATGTAACAAATCAGGGGTGAAAGCAAAATGGACGGGATGGATAAAAACAAAACGTTTTTAATTGTGGGCCTGGGCCTGCTGGGCGGCAAATATGCCCAGGTGCTCAGCCAGAAAGGCTACCGCGTGACCGGCATTACCCACAGCCAGAGCACGCTGGATTATGCGCTGGAACACGCCTATATCTGCGAGGGCCGCAACGAAAACTTTGACGACCTGGTGCGGAACGCGGATTACATCATCTTTGGCCTGTACCCCACTGTGCTGCTGGAATGGGTCAAGCAGTACGGCCACCTGGTCCGCCCCGGCACGCTGGTAACCGATGTTTCCGGCGTAAAGCGCGGCGTGGTGGAGCCGGTGCAGCAGATGCTGCCGGAGGGCGTGGAGTTCATTGCCAGCCACCCCATGGCCGGCCGTGAGACCAGCGGCGTGGCCCACAGTGCCGAGGTCAACTTTGCCCCGGCAAACTTTATCATTACCCCCACCGAAAAAAACACCCCGGAAGCCATTGAATGGTGCCGTACCCTGGCCCGCACACTGGGGTTTGCCCGCATTAGCGTGCTCAGCCCGGCAGAGCATGACCACATGATCGGCTATGTCAGCCAGCTGTGCCATGCCATTGCCGTCAGCCTGATGTGCGCCAGCGATAACACCGAGCTTGCCAAGTATACCGGGGACTCTTTCCGCGACCTGACCCGCATTGCGCGCATCAACGATAAAATGTGGGCGGAGCTGTTCTTGTGGAACAAGGATAATCTGATTAGTGAGATCGATATGTTCAGTGATGCACTTGCCACCATGCGCCAGAAACTGGTGGATGACGACCGCGAAGGGCTGGAAAAAATGTTCCGCCTTTCCACCGAGCGCCGCAAGGCATTTGATAAAAAATAACCGGGAAGCCGGTCTGTTTTGCCGGAAGGGAGGCGGCCTTTATGCCCCGTAAAGAAGGACAAAAATTAAAGCTGCTTACGTTGTTGGAAATTTTTGTGCGGGAAACCGACGAAAAGCACCCCATCAGTGTGCCGCGCATGGTAGAACTGCTGAAAGAGCGCGGCATTGTGGCAGAGCGCAAAAGCGTGTATGACGATATCCAGACCCTGAACGAAATGCCGGATACCCCCTTTGAGATCGTGCAGCAGCGCGGCCGCGGGGGCGGGTATTATATGGTGGATACCCCGTTTGAACTGGCGGAGCTGAAACTGCTGGTGGACGCTGTGTATGCCAGCAAGTTCATCACTGCGCGCAAAAGCAAGGTGCTGATCGAAAAGCTGGGACGGTTCACCTCCCGCTACCGTCAGGAGGAGCTGGACCGCAAGGTGCTGGTTTCCGGCCGGGTGAAAAGCCAGGAGGAAAAGATCCTTTACAGCGTGGATACCCTGCACAGCGCCATCACCGCGGGCAACCAGGTGCGGTTCAAATACTGTGACTGGGACCTGCAAAAGCAGATGGTGCCCCGTCATGAAGGCCAGCTGTACACCGTCAGCCCCTGGGTGATGGTGTGGGAAAACGGAAACTATTATATGATCGCCTATACCGAAGGCCGTCTGAAGCACTACCGCGTGGATAAAATGCGCAAGGTGGAGCTGCTGCCGGATACCGAACGTGAAGGCGCTGAGGAATACGCCGAATTTGACGTAAACCAGTATATGCAGCAGATGTTTGATATGTTCAACGGCCCGGTGCGCAAAGTGACCATGCGGTGCGAAAACCGCCTGGCCGGGGCGATGATCGACCGGTTTGGCACGGGGGTTACCCTGGTGCGCAACCCGGATGGCGACCACTTTAATGTGGTGGTAAATGTGCAGGTCAGCCCCCGGTTTTACGGCTGGGTGGCCGGCTTTGGCACAGGAATCGAAATTCTGAACCCACCCAGCGTGCGTGCAGAAATGAAGAAAAAGCTGGATGAGCTGGAGGGCCTTTACCGCTGATGCAGACAGCAAAACAAAAGCTCAAACGCGCAGCACCGTGGCTGTTTTTGCTGCTGGTGCTGGCCGGGCTTGCCGCAGTGCGCGGTCTTGCCGCCAATTATGAGATCGGGTACGAGATCATGAACGGCGACTTCCAGAATTATAACCCGGTGCGCCACCTGCTGGCCGGGCAGGTACCTTATCGTGATTTTACCGTCTACCTTGGTGCGGGCGAGCTGTACAGCGTGGGCGGTTTGCTGCTGGTGCTGGGCAACAGCTTTGGCCGCAGCATGTTTGCCACAAACTTTTGCACCTGGTTCTATTTTGAGCTGCTGGTGCTGGCGGTCTGCCTGGTGGTCATCGGCACTGCCCGTGCGGCCCGCGCGGCAGCGCTGGCGCTGTGCAGCGTGTTTTTTGCCTATGTGCAGGGGGCAAACCTGCCGTTTGCCGGTCAAGTGAACACCCTGCTGAGCTATGCCGCCGCCAACGGCAACAGCGCCCGCATGATGCGCTCAGCCGCTTTAACACTGGCGGTACTGGTCATCCTGCTGGGACTGCATTTCTGGCAGCAGGATACAAGCAGGCGGCTGTTGGCCCCGGCGGTGCTGGTGCCCTTTGCCGCAGGCTTTTTTGTGCCTTGGAGCAATGATATGGGCGGCGCTGCCTATATTTCCATTGCGCTGGGGTATGGGCTGTATCTCATCCGGCTGTATCGCAGTTCCATCGGTAAAATTGTGGTGCAGACACTGCGCTACATCGTTACCAGTGTGGTGGGGCTTGGCGTTTCGGTGCTGCTCATCAGCTGGGGGCACCCGCTGGCCTGGCTGCGCCAGACCCGCGGAACCAGCGCTTACCAGACTTGGTATTACGGCAATACCCTCAGCGACCGGGTGTGCAGCGTGGCAGACCTGCACTGGCCGGGCGCGGCAGTGTTCTGCCTTGCGGCGGCACTGGCGTTTGCCATCGGTATTTTTGTCTGCCGCAGCAAACGCTCTGCTGTGTTGGCGGCCGGGGGCTTTGCCCTGACACTGGGCATGGTGCTGTGGAACCTGCTGTACGGCATGATCAGTGCCTCCAACAATGGGCCCACGGGCGGCGCGGCGGCGCTGGCTGCCGTACTGGCCCCGGCGTGTATCATCAAAGCGGTGCTGCTGGTTTGCCAAAAGGTAAGCTTTCCGCAGGTTGCAGCGCGCATTGTGCCCGCAGGCTGTGCGGTGCTGGGGGCCGCTGTGCTGGCCGTCGGCATGGCTGGGCAGGTGCAGACCCGCATTGGCGGGCACGAGGGCTATACCTTTGTGCCGGAGCTGGGCGGTTGGATCGGTGACCAGGCCGAAAAGCTGGCAACCGAAAAGGAACTGACGGCGGGCAAGCGGCTGTTTGGCACCTATTCCAGTGCGCTGGAAGCCATGACTGGCCAGCTGCAGCCTACCGGCACGGATTACATCATCCATGCCTTGGGGGATCGCCAACGCCTGGCGTACCTGCAAACCTTCCAGCAGGGAAATTTTGACATTGTCGTGACCCCCAGCCCCAAGGTGGCCCCGCCGGAGCGGTGGAGCCGCAACGCCAACTGGTGGTTCTACCGGGAGCTGTACCGTTACTGGCAGCCGGTGGCAAACACCTTCCAGTCCGGCGGCATGCACCTTTTCTGGGAGCGCACCGGAACCGATAACAATCTGAACGTGGAAGCCACGACCGCTGCCACCCTGCAGGGAGATGGCACTGTGCTGGTGACCGTAACGGCGGCGGACGCGGATTTTTGCGGTGTGGCGGATGTAACGCTGCACTATGGGCTGGTCAGCTCTGACAGCATGGACCACCCGTTTGACCGGCAGTTCCTGCATGTGACCTGTGTGACGGAAAACGAACTCTGCGCCGCCGCGGAACGCGACACCAACCAGGGCGATTTCTACCTGCCCACCGACCGCGACAGTTACGAGGTGCCTATCACCATTTCCAACGGTGTGGGGCAAATTCTGCTGACGGCAAAATCCGGCAGCGGCACCGTGTACCCGCAGGTAAACGCAGTTGAAGTGAATGCGACGTATCAGGATTGGGAGTACTTTTTCGAATAACGCGGAAAAAACTGCAGGTCCGGCAGCGGGAGTGGAAAGTTGTAAAATCTGCTTCAGCGCCGCAGCAAAACCGCCGTTGGTTGAAACCGGATGGATTTTATGATATACTAAAATGATTGAAATATGGCGTACAGAGAGGGGGCAGCAGGATTGCTCAGTGAAAATCAGCGTATCAGGGGCTTGATCAGCAGTGTGATTGATATTGTGCTGCTGATTGCCGCATACCTGCTGGCCAATTTCCTGCGCTTTAACTGGCTGCCTTTTTTTGAGGAGGGCGGCGCCGGCCCGGCACTGGATATTGCCCGCAGCCCTATGGTTGCCTTGGGGTGGGCGGGCTACGCCGTGGTGATGGTGCTGCTCTATTGGAGCCGCGGGCTGTATAACCCCTCACGCCTTCGGGGGCTGTGGCAGCGCAGCACCACCATTGCGTTCGGCAACGCGCTGGGCGTGGTGGGCTTTATGGCGCTGCTCTTCGTTTTCCGCCTGCAAAACTTCTCCCGCGGGGTCATGCTGCTGCTGTACGGGTTCAGCACCGGCTTTTTGATCTTCAAGCGGATGATCAAGCGCTGGTATGACCGTGCCCGCAACCGGAAAGGGGAGGACCTGCGCCATATCTTGCTGGTCGGCGGCGGCGATATGGCTGCCAAGTACCTGCTGGCACTCGAACATAACCCGTATTATGGCTTCCATGTGGATGGCTACCTGGCGCCTTATGCCAACCCGGACCTGGATGTGCGCTACCTGGGCGGATATGACAAAATGGAAGTCACGCTGGATGAACCCGGCATTGACGAGGTGGTGGTGGCCCTGGATGCCGCCGAGATGCACATGCTGACCCGCGCCTTTGCCGCCTGCGATAAGCACGGCACCCGCATTACCATGGTGCCGTTTTATAACGATTACCTGCCCGCCCGCCCCACCATTGATGTGCTGGGCGATTGTAAGCTCATCAACATCCGGCAGACGCCGTTTGATAATATCCTGAACGCCTTTATCAAGCGCGCCATGGATGTGGTGGGCAGCCTGGTGCTGATTGTGCTCACCAGCCCCATCATGCTGGGGGTAGCCATCGGTGTCAAGCTGTCCAGCCCTGGGCCGATCATCTTTAAGCAGGAGCGCGTGGGGCTGAACAAACGCCCCTTTATGATGTATAAGTTCCGCTCCATGCGGGTGAACGCCGCCGAGGATTCGGCCTGGAGCACCAACAGCGACCCGCGCAAAACGCGGTTCGGCAGCATTATCCGCAAATTCAGCCTGGATGAACTGCCGCAGTTTTTCAATGTATTAAAAGGGGATATGAGCCTGGTTGGCCCGCGGCCAGAGATCCCGTTCCATGTAGAGCATTTTAAGGAAGAAATTCCCCGTTACCTGGTGCGCCAGCAGGTGCGCCCCGGCCTGACCGGCTGGGCGCAGATCAACGGCCTGCGCGGTGACACTGATATTGCGGAGCGTATCCGTTATGATATCTGGTACATCGAAAACTGGACCGTTGCACTGGATATCAAAATTTTGTTCCGCACCGTGTTTGGCGGCAAAATGGTCAACGATGAAAAGATCCAGTAACCAACCAAAGGAGGGCTGAGGATGAAAAACGGCAAGCCGAAGGTAGCCATTGTGCATGACTGGCTGGTGGCATACGCCGGTGCAGACCGCGTGGTGGACTGTATGCACCATGTTTTCCCTGATGCACCCATCTATACCCTCGTCTATGACGAAAACAACATGCCTGCGTGGTTCAAGGATTATGATATCCGCACCACCTATCTCCAAAAGCTGCCTTTTGCCACCAAGCTGTACCGTGCCATGCTGCCGTGGATGCCCCGCGCGTTTGAAGCACTGGATCTTTCGGAATACGATATGGTCATTTCGTCCTGCTCTTCCTGCAGCAAGGGCGTGATCACCCGGCCGGACGCCGTGCATATCTGCTACTGCCATACGCCCACCCGCTATGTCTGGGATTTTTATTATACCTACCGCAACAATGCCAACGCGCTGGTGCGGGCGGTCATGCCCGGCCAGATGCTCAAGCTGCGCCAGTGGGATAAGTGCGCCGCGGACCGGGTGGACTATTTTATCGCCAACTCGCATTATATTGCCAAGCGCATCAAAAAATATTACCGGCGCGACAGTGATGTGATCTACCCCTGCGTGCATATCAACGAAGAACCCTTTGTGCCCAAAGAGGATTTTTACCTTGTGGTGGGCCGCTTTACCTGGTACAAGCGGATTGACCTGGCTGTGGCAGCCTGCACCAAGCTGAACAAGCCGCTGATCGTGATCGGCGGCGGCGGCGAGGGCGACAAGCTGCGCGCCATGGCTGGCCCGACCATCCGCTTTTTGGGCGGCGGCCTGAGCGATGAAGAGGTGCGCGGCTATTATCTGCGAGCCAAGGCGTTCCTGTTCCCCGGCGAGGAGGATTTTGGCATTACCCCTGTGGAAGCCCAGAGCGCAGGCACCCCGGTGCTGGCCTTTGGCCGCGGCGGCGCCTGTGAGACTGTGCTGGACGGCAAAACCGGCCTGTTGTTTGACGAGCAGACACCCGAAAGCCTGGAAGCCTGCATCCAGAAGTTTGAGACCGAAGGCGTGGCTTATCCCCCACAGCAGATCCGGGAACACAGCCGCAGCTTCAGCGAGCAGCGCTTTGAGGACGAGCTGCAGGATTACTGCACCCGCCGCTATGCGGACTGGCAGCGTGAGCTGGAAGCCTGCTCTCACCACGAAACCGCCAAGGAGGCCGAAGAGTGAACCCCATTGTGATCAATGGCACAGTGCTGTGTGACCCCATCACGGGCATTCCGCGCTTTGTGTATGAAGTTGTGACCCGGCTGGACCCCCTGCTGGAAGGCACCGGCCTGGATGTGCGGCTGTGCTACCGGGACGATGGCCGCCCGCTGCACCTGCCCGAACTGAAAAACATCAAAATTGTTCCGCTCAAGGCCATTAAGTATAGTTACAATCTGGTGGTGCTGCCGCGCTACCTGCGCAAACACCACGCTTTTTACGTTGGCCTTGCCAGCGATATGCTCATGACCCGCCGCAGCGTGGTGGTGCTGCATGATATCCGCCCCCTGGTAATGAAAACCGACCGTGCGTTTTTCCGCTTCAAGTTCTGGTTCCACTGCCTTTCCACCAAATGGTTTGCCCAGCGGGTGTTCACTGTCAGTGATAACCAGCGCCACCTGATCAGCGAGCGACTGGGCATCCCACTGGATAAGATCGGTGTGACCTATAACGGCTGGGAGCATCTGCAGAACGTCCAGCCGGACATGACGGTGTTTGACAAGCTGCCTGGTGTGAAGAAAAAAGAATACTATTACGCACTGGGAAGCCTGGCCGGGCACAAAAACTTTAAGTGGGTGCGCGAGGTTGCCGCCCGCAACCCGGATAAAACCTTTGTTGTGGCCGGCGGCAAGGACCTTGCTGCCTTTGGCAGCGCCGAAGCAGATGCTGCCCAAAACACCAGCAATATCTTTTACCCCGGCTATGTGACGGACGGCCAGAACAAAGCGCTGATGCAGAATTGCAAAGGCTTTTTGCACCCTGCTGTGTTTGAAGGGTTCGGCATTCCGCCGCTGGAAGCGCTCAGCCTGGGGGCACCCATCGCCCTGGCCCGTGCCAGCTGCCTGCCGGAGCTGTATGGCGATACCGCCCGCTACTTTGACCCCTATGACTATGATGTGGACCTTGACGCGCTGTTTGCCAAGCCTGCGGCCCCGCCGGACAAAGTGCTGGCCAAGTACAGCTGGGAGAAAACCGCACGGTTCTGGCTGGACGAGATCAAAAAGTGCGCGGAAGCGTAAGAGCAGTTGGGACAGCTCCCGAAAAATAGAAGCACATAACGGTTCGGCAGGGTGGAGCTGCCTCGCCCTTGCAGGATAGGGAGATACCTCTTACGCAGGGGGACATGCGGTGCGCCTACGCTGTGCACAGATGTTACGTGCATCAAGCTGTATAACCCACCCCGCTGCATACCCCAAAATCACGCACCTGAAACACAAAAATCTACCCGCAAAAGGGAAGTGAATATCATTGGATAAAATAGCAGTTCTTATCCCCTGTTATAACGAATCTCAGACAGTACAAAAGGTTGTGATGGATTTCCGCCGCGTTCTGCCGGAAGCTACGATCTATGTGTACGATAACAACTCTACCGATGGCACGGCAGAGCTGGCCCGCACAGCCGGTGCCGTGGTGCGCCACGAATACCAGCAGGGCAAAGGCAACGTCATCCGCCGCATGTTCCGCGAAATTGACGCCGAAGCCTATATCATGGTGGACGGCGACGATACCTACCCGGCGGAAGCGGCCCCGGAAATGGTCAAAGCCGTCACCGAACACCAGGCTGATATGGTGGTGGGGGATCGGCTTTCCTCCACCTATTACACCCAGAACAAACGCCCGTTCCACAATTTTGGCAACGACCTGGTGCGGTTTTTTACCAACAACCTCTTCGGCGGCCAAATCAAGGATATCATGACGGGCTACCGTGCGTTCAGCTACCAGTTTGTCAAAACCTACCCGGTGCTGAGCCGCGGCTTTGAAATCGAGACCGAAATGACCATCCACGCCCTGCACCGCAACATGCAGGTGGAGAATGTGATCATTGACTATCGTGACCGCCCCGCAGGCAGCGAAAGTAAGCTGAATACCTATTCGGACGGCTTCCGCGTGCTGCGCACCATTGCACGGCTGTATAAAAACTACCGCCCGTTCGGCTTTTTCAGCACCCTGGCTGCGGTGCTTGGCATTATCAGCCTGTGCTTTTTGGCCCCTGTTCTGGGCGAATATTTTGCCACCGGCCTAGTGCCGCGCTTCCCTACGCTGATCGTGTGTGCCTGCGTACTGGTGGCGGCGCTTTTGCTGTTTATTTCCGGCGTGATCCTTTCCAGCCAGCTGACAAAGGATGACCGCGATTTTGAATTCCACCTGCAGCAGGTGCAGCAGTGGAAAAACCGTTCCGCTGATCCGTTCAGCCATTCTGCCAAATAACAAGGAGGTTCCCCATGAAACAGTATGATTACCTGATCGTCGGCGCTGGTCTGTTTGGCGCAGTGTTTGCACAGCAGGCTACCAAGGCAGGCAAAAGCTGCCTGGTGATCGATAAGCGCGACCACATTGCCGGCAATATCTACACCGAAAATGTTGAGGGCATCAATGTCCACCGCTATGGCGCACATATCTTCCATACCAACAATAAAGAAGTGTGGGACTATGTGAACCAGTTCGCTGTGTTCAACCGCTATACCAACTCTCCGGTGGCAAACTATAAGGGCGAACTGTACAACCTGCCGTTCAACATGAACACCTTCAACAAGATGTGGGGCGTTGTGACCCCCGCCGAGGCCGAGGCAAAGATCGAGGAGCAGCGCGCTGCCCACTTTACCGCCGAGCCAAAAAACCTGGAGGAGCAGGCCATCAACCTAGTCGGCACCGATATTTACGAAAAGCTGGTCAAGCACTATACCGAAAAGCAGTGGGGCCGCCCCTGCACTGAGCTGCCGGCGTTCATCATCAAGCGCCTGCCGGTGCGCCTGATTTTTGATAACAACTACTTCAATGCGCTGTATCAGGGTATTCCCAACGGCGGCTACACCCAGATGGTGGCCAACATGCTGCAGGGTGTGGAAGTTCGCCTGGGCGTGAACTACCTGGCTAACAAGGCTGAACTGGATGCTCTGGCTGACCGTGTGATCTACACCGGCCCCATTGACGCTTATTTTGATTACTCCCTGGGCACCTTGCAGTACCGCAGCGTTCGCTTTGAAACCGAAACGCTGGCCTGCCCCAACTATCAGGGCAACGCTGTCATCAACTACACCGATGCCGAAACCCCGTACACCCGCATCATTGAGCACAAGCACTTTGAGTTCGGCTCCACCGAGCCGGGCACCAAGACGGTCATCAGCCGCGAATACTCCGCTGAGTGGAAGCCGGGCGACGAGCCGTACTACCCGGTCAACGATGACAAGAACAGCGCCCTGTACGCCAAGTACAAGGCACTGGCCGATGCCGAGCCGCACGTTGTGTTCGGCGGCCGCCTGGGCGAGTATAAGTACTATGATATGGACAAGGTAATTGAAAGCGCGCTGGCCTGCGTTGCTGTGCAGATGGATAAGATCAACCAGTACAAAGCATAAGGCAGGCGTAAACCAGGATTTATAGCAAAAACGCATGATTCCAAATACCGCTGCGGCGGGAATGATGCTGTGCAATTTGAGATAAAGGACAAAGCAATGACGGAATTGAGTGTTTCCATCCTGTCTGCCGATCTGGCCAACCTTGCCGCCGAAACGGCCGATTCTATGGTGTGCGGTGCAGACATGGTGCATTTTGATGTGATGGACGGCCACTTTGTACCCAACATCACCTATGGCGCGCCGGTGCTGAAATGCCTGAAAAAGGCCGTGCCGGAAGCATTTTATGATGTTCACCTGATGATCTCCGACCCTGCACGCTATGCACAGGATTTTGCGGCAGCAGGGGCAAACCTGATCAATTTCCACATTGAAGCTGTGCCCAACCATGTGGGGCAGACCATTGCCGCTGTGCGGGAGACTGGGTGCCTGGTGGGCCTGACCATCAGCCCGTCTACCCCGCCGCAGGCAGTGTTCCCCTACCTGGATGAACTGGACCTGGTGCTGGTTATGGGGGTGGAGCCCGGCTTTGGCGGGCAGAAGTTCATCCCCACAACCGTCAGCCGTGTGGCAGCCATCAAGGCAGAGTGCAACCGGCGCGGTGTTTCCCCCCGCATTGAGGTGGACGGCGGCATTAACACCGAAACCGCCTCCCTGTGTGCCCAGGCCGGAGCCAGTGTGCTGGTCATGGGCAGCGCGTTTTTTAAGGCGCAGGACCGTACCGCGCTGGCCAAACAGGTTCGGGCGCTGTAACCCCAAAGGAGTATCCATGCCAAAACGTCATGATAAGATCACCAAAAGTGTAAACTATGATTATTATTGGGACATTTTGTTTTGCACTGTCCCGCTTTTGGCGGTCAGTTGTTTTTATTACGGGGCGCGCCCGCTGCTGATGATGGCGGCCGGGCTGCTGACTGCGTATGTGGCGGACTGTGTTGTTACCCCGCTGCATGCGGCGGGCTACCGCGCACATGAGCCTTCCAGCGAAGCTTTTGCTGCGCTGATTGTGCTGATGATGCCGGCTTCGGCCCCGTATTATATGGTGGTCACGGCAACGATCATTGCCGTGCTTGTCAAAGAAGCGTTCGGCGGAGAGGGGCACTATCCCTTCCACCCGGCGGCGGTGGGATTGGTGGCGGCAACGCTGGCATGGCCGCGAGACATGTCGTCCTACCCGGCACCGGGTACAGTGCTGGCACTTTTCAGCAGCACCGGAGTGGTGCTGACCCAAGGCAGCAACACCACCCTGTCTGCCGGCGGCCTGCCGTCTGACAGTACCATCAATCTGTTGACCGGTAATGTGGCTGGGCCGCTGGGCTGCTGCGCTATTCTGGTCATTGTGGCCTGTGGGCTGTACCTGCTGGTGCGCGGCCACATGCAGCTTTCTACCTTTGTGCCGTACCTTGCGGTATGCGTACTGGTGCCCTGGCTGCTGCCCAACCTGAACGAACTTCCAGCCCTGAGTGCCCCATGGGAATATGTGCGCCAGCGCATCTACCTGGAAAAGTATATCCTGCTTTCCGGCAGCATGCTGTTTGGCGGGATATTCCTGGCGTGCGAGCCGGTGGTGCAGCCCAACCGCTGGAGCAGCCGTTTGATTTACGGCCTGTTCCTGGGCGCAATGGCAACGGCGTTCCGCTATTACAGCGTATACGAAACCGGCGTATGCTTTGCCGTTGTATTGGCTGGTGCTTTCCCCGAATGGCTGGACCGCCTGGCCCAGCGCGCAGAAAGGATCAGATTCATGCGGAAGGAGGAAAAGCGCCTTGCCCAACACAGAGAACCGTAAGAACAGCAACAAAAAGCCGACCCTGCAGGAACATTCCCAAACCGTTATCATCCCCCAGCTGACCCCCGAAATGCTGGAACAGGCGCGCCGCGCCGCAGAGCAGGGCAAAACCGCCGAGCAGATCGAGCAGGAAGCCCTGGCCGCCGCCCAGGCGGAGCAGAAAGCGGTAGAAAGCAAGCAGGAAGCACCTACGGCCGAAAAGCCCAAAACGGTCCAGCCCGCCAATAAGCCCAAGACCCGCAAAGAGGCCGAGGAAGAGCTGGCCCAGAATATCCATGATGACCACCTGTGGCTGAATAACCCCGTTATGGTGCGCGGTCTGGGGCTGGCACCCATTGTGGCGGCTGCTGTAAGCGGCCAGAATGCCTGGATGCTGTGCGCTGCCACCATTCTGCTTGTAACGGCAACCCGTATGTTGGCTGTGGCAATCTGCCACCTGACCGACAACCGCTTCCGCGGTGTGGTATACTCTTACGCTGCCGCTATTGTGTATATCCCGGCTTATATCATTTTGTACAACCTGTTTGGGGCGGATCTTTCGCTGCTGGGGATCTATCTGCCCATGCTGGTAGTGGAACCCGCCGTGATCAAACGTATGGAATCCAACGACCTGGAAACGGTGGGCGAGGCGTTCCGCCGCGGCATCAACAATACCATTGGTATCTGCTTTTCGGTGCTGCTGGTTGGGGTTGTGCGTGAACTGCTGGCGGAAGGCACCGTGTTCGGCAACGTGGTATTTCCCGTGGCACCGCTGCCGCTGGCCGACCAGCCGGGCACCGGGTTTATCATCATTGGCCTGATTGCCGCCGTGTGGACCGCTATCGGCGGTGCCTATGTGCATTATAAGATCGAGGAGGTGCGTCATCTGTATGGCAATAAATGCAAGCGCTGAGCTTTCCGTTTTGCAGGCTGTGGCGCAGTTCCTGACCTACGCCGTCATGGCTGTGTTTGCGGAGAATGCAGTGTTCTTCCGCGCGCTGGGCGTTTCCCGTCTGAACAAGCTGGTCAACGACCCCAAAATCAGCACATGGCAGTACTGCATTCCCATCATTCTGGTACAGACCATCAGCGCCCCCATGGGTTGGGCTGCCCAAAGCTTAACGCTGCCCGCTTTGGCAAAGGTGCTGCCCGGCTGGCTGCCGGTCAACGCCCTGCGCCCGCTGGTATTTTTGAACTGCTCACTGATCGCTATGGGCATTGTGTGGCTGCTGTTGGGCCTGTTCCCCAAAAGCCGCGATGCCTGCCGCGAACAGCTGCCCGGCGCAACCTTCAACTGTTGCGTGCTGGGCACCCTGCTGGTTGCAGCCAGCCAGAACTATAACCTGCTGCAGTCCATCGGCTTCGGCTTTGGCAGCGGCGTGGGCTACCTGGTCGCCGTGCTGGTGGTGGATGAAGGCCGCCGCCGGCTGCGCAGCAAAGATATCCCACATATATTCCGCGGCCTGCCCAGTGTGCTGATTTATATCGGCATTCTCTCGCTGGCAATTTACGGGCTGGTTGGCACTGTGGATTGAGCCGCGCCCGGACGTAAAAAACGGCATCCGTGAAAGAGGAGTGATTACCATGCAGAATTGTTTTGTCCCTGCTGATATCCTGCTGCCCGGTGCAGCGACCCCGCTGGACCCGTGGGCCTGCATTGCGGTGGATCAGTTTACCTCCCAGCCGGAATACTGGCAGAAAGCGGAGGAACTGGCAAAGGGTAAACCCAGCACCCTGCACATTGTTCTGCCGGAAGCTTACCTTGGAACCCCGCAGGAAGAATCGCGCCTTGCAGCGATCCGTGCGGCCATGCAGGATTACCGCGATAACCTGCTGACCCGCTGTGTACATGGCTATGTGTATGTGGAGCGCACCCAGATGGACGGTACCATCCGCCAGGGTCTGGTTGGTGCTGTGGACCTGGAACAGTACAGCTTTAAAAAAGGCAGCAAGCCCGCCATCCGCCCCAGCGAGAGCACAGTGGTGGCGCGCATCCCGCCCCGGCTCAAGATCCGCCGCGGGGCCCAGCTGGAAACCCCGCATGTGATGATGTTGGCCGACGATGAAGCCTGTACCCTGATTGAACCCATTGCCGCCCATAAGGCGGAGCTGCCGCTGCTGTATGATGGCGCGCTGATGCTGAACGGCGGCCACCTGGCCGGTTGGGCCGTGGAGGACCCCGCGCTGGTGGAGCAGATCAACACTGCGCTGGCAAACCTTGGCGATGCCGCTGCTTTTGCCGCACGCTGGCCTGCCGCAGCCGGCCAGCCCCCCATGACGCTGGCGGTTGGTGATGGCAACCATTCCCTTGCCACAGCAAAAGCCTATTGGGAAGAACTGAAACCCACCCTGCCGCCGGAACAGCAGCAGACACACCCGGCGCGCTGGTGCCTGGCAGAAGTGTGCAACGTGCATTCCCCGGCGATTGAGATTGAGCCCATCCACCGTGTGCTGTTTGGCGTGGACGCCAACACCGTTGCCGCAGACTTTGGCAGCTGGTTGGAACAGCACGGCGCAGCCCTCCAGGGCGGCGACCAGCATATCGTGCTGGCCGGTGCCGGTGCAGAGATCACCTTTGACGCCGCCAACACCCCGGACCCGCTGGCCGTGGGCACCGCGGAACATTTTATTGGGGATTATCTGGCCCAGAACCCCGGCGTGACGGTGGATTACATCCACGGTGCCGCGGCTGCCCGCGCCATGGCTGCAGACCCCGCCAAACCAGCCACAGCCCTGCTGATGCCGGACTTTGCCAAAGCAGACCTGTTCAAAGGTGTTGTGCTGGGCGGCGTGCTGCCGCGCAAGACTTTCAGCATGGGCCATGCCGAGGAAAAACGTTACTATAATGAATGCCGCAGTCTGACCATGCCGGACTGACGATACAGGGAGCCAATTATGCCGAACAACGAAAAAAACGCTGAGCCCGCCGTGCGCGATGCTCAGTCCACAGCAGCGCGCCGCCGTCGCCGCCGCCACACCCCCCATGGGGATGCCCCGGCCCAGAACCCCACCCCACGGGCCCCACAGCCCAAAGATGCATCCCGCCCCTGCCCGCCCCGGCAGGCAGCCCCGAACAACCGCAGCAATGCGGCAAAGCCCGCTGCCCTCAAACCGGCCCAGCGCCCTGCACGCCCCAATAATGCCAATCAGGCCCGCCCTGTGGCTCCGCAGCTGAACGGCCAACCCCCGCGCGGGCAGCAAAAGCCCCAGCCCACCCCCCAGCCGCCGCGCCGCC
>SAUS01000126.1 GCA_004000625.1 Candidatus Cibiobacter qucibialis
CATCCAGTATTATCTGCGCTTTTGGCTTGGCATCTGCCGCACCTCGCTCGCCGTATCGGCACTTAGAATTGTGCGGTATTGCCCTAAATCATCAGGTCAATTTGTTGGCTGTTCCTCATCCTTAGGCGGGTATTTTCTGCGTAAAACCGCAAGGGTCACCGCCGTCAACAGGCTGCCCATCAGTAAGGCAAGCAGATACCGGAACGGATGCGGGTTCAGCGGCAGCAAGAACATGCCGCCGTGCGGGGCCGGTACGGCACAACCAAACAGCATGGACAGCGCCGCCGCCAGGGATGCACCCGCCATGCAGGAGGGAATGACATGCAGCGGATCCCGCAGCACAAAGGGGACGACCCCCTCGGTGATAAAGCAGGCCCCCATCAGGTAATCCGTCATCGCGGTGTGGCGTTCTTTGGTAGTAAAACGCTCCGGGAACAGGGTTCCCGCCAGAGCAACGCCCAACGGCGGCACCATGCCGCCCGCCATAACGGCAGCCATAAATTCTTCCTGGCCGCCGGCCAGGGCAACCGTGCCAAACAGATACGCCGCTTTATTGATCGGCCCGCCAAAGTCAACGGCCATCAAAGCCCCCAGCACCGCGGCCATCACCACGCGGCTGCCGCCCTGCATACTGGCCAACAGCTGGTATATCCAGGTATTAAACCGTCCAAGCGGCGCATTGACGAGGAATACCATCATAAAGCCGACCACGGCCAGGCTGGCCACCGGATATAGCAGTACTGTTTTGATATGCACCAATGCCGATGGCAGCCGCTTGAATGCCGTCCGCAGCAGTTTTACCACAAGGCCTGCCGCAAAGCCCGCAATCATAGCGCCCCAAAAGCCGGAGGACACCCATTCCGTCTGCGGTGCCAGCGAGGTTCCCTGGATGGCCAGCATACCGCCCGCCATACCGGCCACCAATGCGGGCAGATCCCCCACCGACATGGCAATGAACCCGGCCAGCACAACGTACATCAGATTAAATGAGGTATTACCAATCGTGCGCACCAGCATGGCAAGGGACGTTCCCCGCCCGAACATTTCTGCGCCCGCATTACCGCGGTCCAAAAAGTAGCTTAACGCAATCAATATACCGCCACCGGTGATAAAGGGAATCATGTGGGAAACGCCGTTCATTAGGTCGGTGTAAAGCTTGCGCCCAAATTCCTGCGTGGCGGCAGCACCATCTTTTGCGCTGCCTGCTTTACGGTTGCACCCCATGCCCGGCACACTTTCATCCTCCGGTTCCAGCGGAGCTGTGCCGGACAGCGCGCGGTGCAGCAGCATTTCCGGGTCTTTCAACGCCTGGGAAACCGGCACACGAAGCACCGGTTTGCCCGCAAAGCGGGCGGTCTCCACGGCTTTATCCGCCGCCACAATGATGCACTCTGCGTTTTCAATTTCCTGTTCGGTCAGGTGGTTTTTCACCCCGTCTGCACCGTTGGTTTCCACCTTGATGGCAATATGCATTTCTGCCGCTTCGGCTTCCAGCGCTTCGGCCGCCATATAGGTGTGGGCAATGCCGGTGGGGCATGCCGTTACAGCCAGCACGCGGGGGGCAAGCCGCGGTTCGGTCAGCGCAGCTTCGGCCACTGCCTCAGCGCGGGCCTCGCGGGCGGTCTCGCCCTGTTCCCGCTTAGCGATCACCGCCAGAAATTCTTCCGGGGTTGCTGCTTGCTTCAATTCCTCACAAAACAGCGGTTCCATCAGCAGCTGAGCCAGCCGCGCCAACACCTGGATATGCAGGTCGTTTGCACCATCCGGAGCTGCGATCAAAAACAGCAGTCGTACCGGGGCACCATCCAGTGCCTGGTAGTCGATCGCCTCCCGCAGCGTTACTGCCGCCAGCGCGGGTACCAGCACCGCGTTGCTTTTGCCGTGGGGAATAGCCACCCCGCCGCCAACGCCGGTCGTGCCCTGGGCTTCCCGTTCCAGCACATTTTTTTCGTATTCGACTGCATCCCGCAGGCATCCGGTGCTGTCCAGCATGCCCACCATTGCGTGGATGGCCATGGCCTTATCCGTCACCTGCACATTCAGTGCAACGCGTTCCGGCACCAGTAGATCTGTGATCTGCATCGGTCGGCTGTCCCCCTTTGTTTCAAACATCCTATCCTGGGACGAGCCCGAAAAGCCGAAAATGCAGCCTGTTTTTACAAACACAACCGCCATTCTCTTTGTTTTCAGGCATCCCCCTCGGCAGGGCTTTCCCCTGCCCATTTGCTCTTACACCCGCTGCACTGCCTCTGTGCAACGCTTGCGCAATTGTTTGCGCTTTTGCTTTAACAAAAGGCGGCTCCGCACAAGAGCGGAGCCGCCTAAAAAGTTCAAATTACTGTTGATTAGTTCAGCAGGGTCAGCTCGGTCTCAGGATCGAACAGGTGGATCTTATGCGTATCCATAGCCATGGTGACCTTGTCGCCGCGGCGGGACTTGGAGGTCGGGGCAACGCGAGCCATCAGGTTCTGGCCCTTGTAGGTCAGGTACAGATAGATCTCAGCGCCCATCAGCTCGGAAACTTCAACCTCAGTATCGATATGGCTGGAAGGATGCTTCTCCAGGAACTCTTCGTCATCCTTCATATCCTCAGGACGGATACCAACCTTCAGGCTCTTGCCAACGTAAGCGGCCAGTTTGCCATCGGCGGTCTTTTCCTGCGGCAGGGGGATCACGGTGCCGTCCAGATCGATGGCATAGGTATCGCCATTCTTCTGCAGGGTGCCGTCCAGGAAGTTCATCTGGGGGCTGCCGATGAAGCCGGCAACGAAGATGTTGCAGGGGTAATCGTACAGGTTCTGCGGAGTATCGACCTGCTGGATGACGCCATCACGCATAACAACGATGCGGTCGCCCATGGTCATAGCTTCGGTCTGGTCATGGGTAACATAGATGAAGGTGGTAGCCAGCTTCTTGTGCAGCTTGATGATCTCGGTACGCATGC
>SAUS01000127.1 GCA_004000625.1 Candidatus Cibiobacter qucibialis
CCGTGCCGCAGCCGCCGGAGCGGTGCTTAAGCCGTCAGGCGGGAATTGTGCGGTGGTGCCTTATATATCCTGCCCTTAATGGTTCCCCTTGAGGGGAGCCTTTCGGTATAGAACACCTCTACAAGTATATTTTCAACAATCTAACCGATTCTTGAGGTATCACTATGAAATACGATTTTACCACTGTGTACGACCGCCGCGGGATGGATGCGCTGGCGGTGGATGCCCTGGGCCAGCCGGGCGGCTTTGCGCCGGGCAATCCTAAGGACGGCTTTTCCGTCATCCCCATGTGGGTCGCGGACATGAACTTTGCCTGCGACTTCATCACCCGGCATTTCCCGGGTGTGCAGGTTGCCAAACCTGCGGGCACCTACATGCTGTTTTTGGACTGCACTGACTGGTGCGCTGCCCATGACAAAACGCCGGAGGACGTGCTGCACGCCGGCTGGGATGTGGGCGTGGCCTGGCAGGATGGCCGGATGTTCCACCACCCCTGCGCCATCCGCATGAATCTGGCCCTGATCCGCGCCCTGGTGGAGGAAGCTTTCAACCGCCTGAGCGCCTACGTATTTGTGTGAGACTATGGAAAATCGTGAACGTCTTGGCAGCCGCTTAGGCTTTATCATGCTGTCGGCCGGGTGTGCCATCGGCTGCGGCAATGTATGGAAGTTCCCCTGGATGTGCGGGCGCAACGGCGGCGGCAGCTTTATGCTGCTCTACATCCTCTGCCTGCTGGTGCTGGGCCTGCCCGTTATGGTGATGGAGTTTTCCGTGGGCCGCGCCGCCCAGGCCAGCCCCATCTATATGTACCAGCGGCTGGAAAAGCCCGGCCACAAGTGGGGCGTGTTCGGCGTGTTCAGCCTCATCGGCAACATTGCGCTGATGGCCTTTTACACGGTGGTCACGGGGTGGATCTTCTACTATTTTGTAAAATTCCTCACCGGCAGCAACGCCGATTTCGGCTTTGCCCAGATGATTGCTGACCCAAAGGTCAACGTAACCTATCTTCTTATCACAGTGCTGGTGGCATTTTTGATTTTAAGCTGCAACCTGCAGGGCGGGCTGGAGCAGGTGACCAAGGGCATGATGATCGCCCTGCTGGTGCTGATGCTGGTGCTGGCGGTCCACAGCCTGACCTTTGCCGGTGCAGCCGAAGGGCTGCGCTTTTACCTGGTGCCGAACTTTTCTGCTATCGACGGCTCGGTGGTGGTAGCCGCCATGAACCAGGCGTTTTTCTCGCTGTCCGTCGGCATGGGCGGCATGGCCATCTTCGGCAGTTACATCGGCAAAGACCACAGCCTGGTGGGCGAATCGCTGCATGTCATCTTTCTGGACACCTTTGTAGCAGTGCTGGCAGGCATCATCATCTTCCCGGCCTGCTTCACCTACGATCTGGAAGTCACTGCCGGGCCAAGCCTGCTGTTTGACACGATGGCCAGTGTTTTTACCCACATACCGGGCGGGCGCTGGTGGGGCGCACTGTTCTTTCTGTTTATGGTATTTGCGGCGCTTTCCACCGTGCTGGGCGTCTGCGAGAATATTTTAGCCATGATCCGGGAGCTGACCGGCTGGTCCCGCCCCAAGGGCTGCGCCATCTGCGGCGTGGGTATTTTTGCCCTGGCGCTGACGACGGCCCTGGGCTACAGCGTGCTGCACTTCCAGCCTTTCGCCCCCGGCACCGCCTGGCTGGACTTTTGGGATTTTGTTGTATCCAACAATGTGCTGCCGCTGGGCAGCCTGGTACTGGCATTGTTCTGCTGCAACCGTTTTGGTTGGGGATGGGACAATTTTGTTGCCGAAGCCAACACCGGCAAGGGCCTGAAAGTGCGCCCCTGGATGAAGCCCATCTTCTGCTATTTTGTACCTGCGGCGATCCTGTTCATCTATCTGTATGGGATGTTCACCTTTACCTGGCGGTAAAAACAGGGCAAATTGGCGCCGAATTTGCGGGGTCAGAATTATGGTTTACCGCACCTGCACAGAACACAATTCAGCACATTTTGAAATTTAAATCGAATTTTTCAGTTACCGTATAACAAATCAAGCTATAACAAAATTTAAAAACAGCGAACCTGCGCGTTTTATGTTCCTTCTGTTGTTGAGAGAACACATTTAGCACAGTTTTCGCTGTTTTTTGTTTTTTATGGGCATATCACCCACTAGATGTGGTAGTTATGGCACAAAAAAGTAAGGCTGAACAAAAGCATATAAACAAAAAGGACGCGCCTTTTGAACTGCACCCCATTTGTTAGACAGTATGGTATACTATCTAATAAGTGGGGTGTTTTTCTATGCCAAAAGGAGTACCAAACAAACGATATACGCCGGAATTCAAAAAACTGGTGATTGAAACCATGCAGGAAGAGAAATTAAGTTACAGCGAAACCTGTCGTAGATTTGAGGTAAACAGCAGAGATCGAATCAAATCATGGGAGCGAATCTATCTGGAGGAAGGGCCGGAAGGCTTTGCCGTCGAACGGCGTGGCCGCAGCAGTAAGGGTCGTCCGCCAAAGCAGTTGCCGAAGCAGGTAGAAGAAGATCTGCTGGCCGAAGTGCAGCGACTGCGTGCGGAGAACGATTACCTAAAAAATTTGCAAGCCTTGGTTTTGGAAGACGAGCGACGCCAGCACAAAAAACGCTGGTAGTTCAGAAGCTAAGGCAAAAACACGCACTCAGTATTCTGCTCTCAATCGCTCAACTACCCCGTGCCACTTTCTACTATCATTTGAAGCAGATGCAGAAAGAAGACAAATATGCATCTGTTAAGGAAGAAATCACAACGATTTACCACGAAAACAGGGGCCGGTACGGCTATCGCCGCATTACAACAGAACTTCATAAGCGCAATTTCCTCCTGAACCACAAGACTGTCCAGCGGCTTATGAAAGAGTTGGGCTTAGTTTGCCGTGT
>SAUS01000128.1 GCA_004000625.1 Candidatus Cibiobacter qucibialis
GGGCTTCGTAGATTTCTACGGTATCACAGGTTTCAATCTCGGCAGGAATCAGAAAGCCATACTGTTTTTGGCTGCCCGCGACATCTCCGCGAAAGCTGCCTTGACAGCCGCGCTGAAAAGCAGAGCGCGGTACGCCGTTTTCATCTTTGCCCACAAAAACGCAGTTGCGGTAGTTGCCGCGCGTAGTTTGGTATAGGATTCCACTACCCACACAGTAGCGCAGCACTTTCGGGCTGATGCCACGGTGCATCAGATAGGCCGTTGCAGCTTCGGTGTTTCGATCTGCGGTGGGTAACTCAAACGGGCGGGTCGTGTGCTGCTGGGGAGAAGAAGCCTTAGCCGTCTGAATAGAAACAGGCGCGGGAGCCATTGCACTCAACAACCGTACCGCTGAGACAAAATCCATGCCCTCGACCTTTACCAGATAGTCGAGTGCATTGTTGCCACCTTTGCTCTGCGAAAACCAGTGAAACAGCCCATTTGCGGGCGTGATAACAAGGCTGCTGTGCGTCTTGGTGCAATACTCCTTGTCCGTTTTGCGAACCAGTTCGCCGGGGTGATAGGTTTCGAGATACTGCACTACGCTGATTCGCCGCGCAGCCTCGATGTTCTTTTGATATTTGCCCATGATGACCTCCGATTTTTGAAATTAAAAAAGCACCTTGCCTGTGTGACAGGTAAGATGCTTACAAGAGCCGATATTCTCTTTTTCAGTTGGCTGCTTCTTCAGCCAGCTGGAGAGGGGGTGTGGGGGAGAGGAACGCGCCGCGCCCTATTCCTATAAAAAGATATAGTTTCCCCTTGGATGGTTGATATGATGTGACATAGTGGCAGAATGGCATTTCTTAAATAATAGCGGGTCGCCAAACCGTTAGATAGTAGAAAAATGTCCGCTATTGGGTACTGCCGTTTTTTATGTGCCTCTACTTTCCGAATGCGGTGGTTTTTAGTCTGCCATTTTTGAAAGATTGTCCACAAAGCGAGAATGATTTCTCAACTACGTTGGTCTGCCAGATTTCCAATCGTAAGTACGTCCGAAAACCAAAAATTGTATCGTGGATAGGTGCTTTTTCACTAAAAAAGGGCAGGAAATAAGTTCCTTGAAATTCCTAAAAAATCCACCAAGTTCTTCTCACTTGGGCCGACTCAAAATCCGTTGGTGGTGACACCGTGTGGGTTCGACCCCCACCACCGGCACTGATATAAGACCCCAAAAGGCGCAGAGCTTTTTGGGGTCTTTTTTTGGCATGGTCACGGGGGTCGAACAGGGCGGCACGGCTAAGCCGCGCACAAAAGTCTCCGGTGGAGACTTTTGAGGCCCACGCCCCCACCACCGCTTAACAAAACAGCCCGGAACTGCCGCCTGCATTTGCGGTGGTTCCGGGCTGTTGCTTTACCTATTCACCTTGCAGCTGTCAACGTGCAGGTATGGGTTCCTGGAATGCCTTATTGCCTTATGCTTTTTTGCTGTAATCGCGTGCGCCGTAAATGGCGGTGCCGATGCGCACAATGGTGGCACCCTCGCGGATGGCATCGGGGTAATCCCCGCTCATGCCCATGGAAAGGATATCCATTTTGGCGTTCTCATAATGGCGGTCAGCAGCTTTTGCCAGCAGTTCCCGCATTTGGGCAAAGAACGCGCGGGTCTCATCCGGGGTTGCAGCTGCCGGCGGGATGGCCATCAGGCCGCGCAGGCGGATATGCGGCTGTGCGGCTGCCATATCCAGCAGGGGCCACAGGCTTTTGGCAGAAACGCCAGACTTGCTCTCTTCCCCGCCGATGTTGATCTCGATCAAAATTTCCTGGGTCAGGTTTGCGGCGGCAGCGGCGCGCTCCACCTTTTGCAGCAGGTGCTCGCTGTCCACGCTTTCAATCAAAGCAGCACGGCCCACCACTTTGTTGACCTTGTTGGTCTGCAAATGGCCGATAAAATGACCCGGCTTACCGCAATAAGCATTGGCGTCGGTCTTTTCCACCAGTTCCTGCACATGGTTTTCGCCAAACAGGTCAATGGGCAGAACGGCGCTGGCAATCACCTCTTCCACGGTGCGGGTCTTGCAGGCGGCGCACAGCAGAATATCTGCCGGGTCGCGGCCGGCTTCACGGGCGGCGGTGGCCATATTTTCACGGATGCGGGCCACATTTTCGGCCATCATTGTCAGTTGTTCCTGTGTCAGCATGGTTCACATCTCCTGGTAAACGGCGCGGCTGCCGCCGATGTATTTGGGGCGGGTGCGGGCGCAGATGATGGGCGCAGCGCCGATCTGCTTGATGGTCAGGCGCACCGGCACGGCCACGCGCTTTAAGTGCATGCCAATCAGCGTACCGCCGATATCAATTCCGGCAGCGGCACGCACTTCCTCCACCAGAACCGGATGTTCAAACGCCTGCCAGCAGTTGGTTGCCCAGCTGCCGCCCGCATGGGGCTGCGGCACGGCGTTCACCTGTTCATAACCATACTTTTCGGCAGCTTCCTGCTCGATGACAATGGCGCGATTCAGGTGTTCGCAGCACTGGGCCGCCAGATAGACGCCCTGCGCTTTGAGCACCGGCAGAATACCCGCCAGCACAGCCGCGGCGGCTTCCATGCTGCTGTCCTTGCCAATATGCCCGCCAACGATCTCGCTGGAAGAGCAGCCGACCACAAAAATATCCCCGGCGCGCAGGTGTGCAGCCGCCAGCAGTTCTTCCGCTGCCTGGCGTGCCTGCGCCGTAATGGCGGCGCAATCCGGTTTTTGAACGGTGTTTTGTTCCATAATCTACCCACCTTTTTCATTTACTGATCCGGCATTATTATAACACGGGATGCAAGGTTTGTACATTCTTAAACGGTTCTAAGGCAATACCGCATAATTCTAAGTGCCGATACGGCGAGCGAGGTGCGGCAGA
>SAUS01000129.1 GCA_004000625.1 Candidatus Cibiobacter qucibialis
GGTACCGCAACCCGACATTATCGAGCATTTTGGCAACGCAGATGCCGTGCCGCAGCCGCCGGAGCGGTGCTTGAGCCGTTAGGCGGGAATTGTACGGTATTGCCTTAGGTTCGTATCGAAAATATATGTCGCTCCGAGAGGGAACACTGTTATCTAAAATTGTACTTCGTGCGATGTTCGTTATTACAGAAAGCTTTTTGGCAGGATAAGGCGCATTTTAAGATGTATGCACCACTGCCGCAGAAAGGAATGGAAACCGGTATGAAAAAGTTCAGAATTTGGATTTTGGCCGCGCTGGCAGCAGCGCTTTGCCTGTTGTGTGGGTGCAGTGCAGAAGATTTTGCCCTGCCGCATGAAGTGCAGCTTGCCGTTGGCCAGCAGTGCGCGCTGGCCGGGGAGCTGCGGTTTACCGGCAGCCTTTCCGATATTACGCCGCAGGACCGGGCAGAGTTTGCCCAAGCTGTGACCGATGCAGTGGTACATATTGCTTCGACTGACCCCAGTGTGGCCGCAGTAGACCAGGACGGCAACGTGACCGCTGTGACCCCCGGCACGGCAACCGTGTTGGTAAGCTGTGTGGACCTGGATTTTTATGCCGAAGTGAACATTAATGTTGTGGAAGCCGCCACGCCGGAAAGCGCAGCCCTCGCGACCCCGGAGACTGCTGCCCAGTCGACCCCGGAAACAGCTACGCCGGAGAGCGCTGCGCCGGCGACCCCGGAAACAGCTGCAACACCCGAAAGCGCGGTTTCTGTCACCCCGGAGACTGCTGCCCAGTCGACCCCGGAAACAGCCACGCCGGAGAGTGCTGAACCCGCAACGCCTGAAACTGCTGCTACTCCAGAGACCGCTATCCCGGAAACGGCTACCCCCGAAAGTGCAGCTCCGGCAACACCGGAAAGCGCCGCCACACCCGAAACAGCAAAAACGGCCACGCCGGAAACTGCGGCCCCGCCCAAAATGCCAAGAGCAACCGAAGCCCCAGCTGCAACTCGGGAAGAAACAACGGCTGCTGACGAAAAAACAAGAGAACCGTTCCGCGAATTTTTGAAGAAAGCAGGCAGCACCGTGGCAAACTTTTTTGGCGGGTTGTTCGATCAGAGCAAGACCACGGGATGATGCCTGACCGTGAGGATCCGCCCAAAAAGCAAAGAAAAAACGGAAAGATAAACAAAAAGTATTACACTTGCCAAAATTGAAAAAATGTGTTAAAATAACACTATAATTTTATAGCAATATGACAGATGGCAAGTCCACAAAGGAGGCAGTGTCGTTGAAAATCTATGAATCCGCAGAGGATTACCTGGAAAAGATCCTGATGCTGACAGAACGCAACGGGGAAGTCCGCTCCATCGACATCGCTACCGAGATGGGCGTTACCAAGCCGAGCGTGAGCATTGCAATGAAAAATCTGCGTCAGGCCGGTTATATTTCGATGGATGGTGCTGGGTATATCACCCTGGAGCCGCCGGGACTGGAAATTGCCACCCGGATTTATGGCCGCCACAAAAAGCTGACCCGCTTTTTTGTTGCACTGGGTGTGGACCCTGCCGTTGCTTCCCACGATGCCTGCAAGATCGAGCATGACCTGAGCGCAGAAACCTTTGAAAAGCTGGTGGCTTTTGCCGAAAGCCAGCATATGCTGAAGGAATCCTGAGTTTTTTATAAGAATCATGATGCCCCGGACAAGAAACGTTTCTCGTCCGGGGCATTTTTGCTGCAGTGTGCGCGCTGTATGTGATATAGAGCCAAATAAAATCCGCCTCGGCAAAAAACTCTGCCGGGGCGGTAATAGAATCATGCGGGATTGCTTCAGCTTTCCGCAACACCAAAGAAAAACTTGTTCAGGCGGTACTTGTTTTCTTCATACAGGCCAATGTGCTTGAACAGATCCTTGTAATAGGTGGTCAGCTCAAACCGAGTGGTCAGCACATCAAAGGGGTTCAGGTGGTGCACGGCGCTGTCTGGGTTTTGCACATAGTTGTAAATGGGGGTGGAAAGCGCATAGAACTGCTGGGCGTAGCGGATAAAGCTTAGATTGAAATACAGGTCCTCGCTGTAGTCCAGTTCCTCATTGCAGCGCACATCGGGGTGCTCACGCACAATGTCGGCGCGGTAGAGCTTGTTCCACATCACGCCGTAATAAAAGCTGGCGGGCTCCTGCATCAGGCCACAGGCAAATGCGTCTTTATTCAGGGGGCCTTCCATCAAAAAGCCGAAAGTCTGCACCCGGTGCTGCGGATCCAGGATGGGGTCCAGCACACGCTCCACCACGGTATCCCGCATGGTTTTTGGCAGGCTGACCGGCGGTTCAATGCGGTTGTAGTGGGCAATCACCATATCGGCGTGGCTGGCTTCCGCTTTCTGTACCAGCAGCTCGGTGGCATAGGGCTGGATGAAATCATCCGCATCCACAAACTGAAAGTATTTGCCGTGGGCTTCCTGCATGCCAAGGTTGCGGGTGGCGGAAACTCCGCTGTTGTTTTTGTCGATCACCACAATGCGGCGGTCAATACCGGCATAGCTTTGGCAGACGGCATAGCTGACATCCTTGCTGCCATCGTTGAGCAGAATGATCTCCAAATTCCGGTAGGTCTGGCGGCGGATGCTCTCAATACAGCGGGCAATATGGTCTGCTGCGTTGTAAACAGGAACAATAATGCTGACTAGCGGCTGGCTCTGCGGTTCGGTGGGCATGGCGGGCCTCCTTATATAAAAACGGTTAGGGTGTTGCCTTTAGGCAACACCGCACAATTCCCGCCTTGCGGCTTAAGCACCGCTCCGGCAGCTGCGGCACGGCATCTGCGTTGCCAAAATGCT
>SAUS01000130.1 GCA_004000625.1 Candidatus Cibiobacter qucibialis
CTGCCGCACCTCGCTCGCCGTATCGGCACTTAGAATTATGCGGTATTGCCTTAGGAGTTAGGAGGGAGGAGTTAGGAGTTGGGCGGCGGGATAAAGGCTGCTGTGAACCGAATAAAAGCATTGCAGGGAACGGTCAAGACCGTTCCCTACAGATTATAATGGAAAGTTACGTAGGAGTTTTAATAACCGGCAGCCCCAAAACTCCGAACTCCTACTTCCTAACTCCTAACTACGCATTATGTACCGCTTGTGCCATATCGCGCACAAAGGCTTCGATGTGGGGCACGGCGGCGGGGCCGTATTGGGCAAAGAGCTTGATGATGGCGCTGCCGACGATGGCACCATCGCTGACTTTAACGCATTAAATCGGGAAAGTCAATGGGTTGAAGAAAAAAATTTGAATTTTTCTGCCGTCTTGCACCCAGGGGCAAAAATGCCTATAATGAACACAGAAGCAAAACCACGCGGCGCGTTTGATACGTTTGGCGCGGTAAAAGATAAAAGGAGAACCCCATGCCCGGAATTTTGTATATTGTTGCCACGCCCATTGGCAACCTGGACGATATGCCGCCGCGGGTGGCGGCTACATTTGGCGCGGCGGATTTTGTTGCCGCCGAGGATACCCGCGTGACCCTGAAACTGCTGAACCATCTTGGCTTAAAAAAGCCGATGATGAGCTATTATGAGCATGCGCTGCACCATGGCGCGGCAATTTTGGACCGCATTGAAGCGGGGGAGAGCTGCGCGCTCTGCTCTGACGCCGGTATGCCCTGCATCAGCGACCCCGGTGAGCAGATCGTGAAAGACGCCATTGCCCGCGGCATTACGGTAACGCCGGTGCCGGGTGCCAGTGCCTGCGTGACGGCGCTGGCGGTTTCGGGGCAGGATACCGCCCGGTTTGTGTTTGAGGGCTTTTTGCCGGTGCCCAAAAAGGAGCGCCGCGAGCGGCTGGAATTTTTGCAGGGGGAGACCCGCACCGTGATTTTTTATGAGGCCCCCCACAAGCTGCGCGGAACACTGGACGACCTGTGCGCCGCCTTTGGCGCGGAGCGCTCCATTACCTTGTGCCGGGAGCTGACCAAGCTGCACGAGGAAATCACCAAGACGACCATCGGTGAAGCTGTGCGCTACTATGAGCAGAACGATCCCCGCGGGGAGTATGTGCTGGTTATGGCGGGTACCCCGGCGGCGCAGGCTGCGGCGGAGGAAGTGACCCTGCCGGACGCCGTTGCCACTGCCCGCCTGCTGATGGCGCAGGGCACCCCGCCCGCCGCAGCCGCAAAACAGGCTGCCAAGGGAACGCCGTTCAGCAAGGGCGATATTTACAAAGAACTGATCGCGGCCAAAGATGAGGACGACCGCGAAGAAGAGAGCGAATGATATGGCCGAGCAACCCATGAAAGTGCTGGTTGTCAGCGATGTACACGGGCGTGTGACCCCGCTGCGCTGGCTGCTGAAAAACGAAACGGCCGATGCCCTGTTCTTTTTGGGGGACGGCTTGTATGACCTGGACCAGGCCATTGCCGCAAACGGCGCTGCGCCAGATTACCCCATCTACCGGGTGCGCGGCAACTGCGATATTGGTTCCGATGACCCGGCAGAGGGGCTGGTACCCTTTGGCGGCGTGCTGTTCTTTTACACCCACGGGCATCTGTTCGGGGTAAAATCCGGGTACGAGCGGATCGCCGAATACGCGGCGGACTGCGGGGCGGATGTGGTGCTGTTTGGCCACACCCACTACAAAACGCTGCGCCATGGTACGCCGTTTTCCCCGGCGCTGTTCAACCCCGGCAGCCTGCGGGATACCCACAGCTATGGCGTGATCACCATCACGGATGGACAGTGCAGTTTTGAATGGAAGCAGGTGCCGGAACAATGGTAAACGATGCAGTAATATCCCACAACAGCGTGAACGAGCTGTACTATCTGGAAGAGGTGGACAGCACCAACACCTGGGCAAAGGCAAACCTGGATAAATTCGGCCCAGTGGGGGCAGTGTATACCACCAGCCAGACGGCGGGCCGCGGGCGGCGCGGGCACACCTGGATCAATGCGTCCGGGCAGGCGCTGTATTACACGGTAGTGCTGAAAACTGAGCTGGCCCAGCCCGAAAGCCTGCCGCTGTTTGCCAGCATGGCCGTGGCGGATGTGCTGGAACAGCGGTACGGCATCCAGTGCCAGATCAAATGGCCCAACGACCTGTTGCTGAACGGTAAAAAGATCGTAGGCATTCTGTGCGAGGGGATGCCGGACCACCATGCCATTGTGTGTGGCATTGGCATCAATCTGGCCCAGCCGCAGAGCTATTTTGACGCAATGGAGTTGCCCCACGGCACCAGCCTGGCGTTGCAGGGCATTGCCGTGGATCCGGCGGCGGACGCCGCCGCCCTGGCGGAGAGCATGACGAACTTTGGTTTTGACCGTGCGCTGTACGGCTTTGAGCGGGAGGGCTTTGCCGCCATCCGGGATGCGTACAAGGCGCGCTGTGTAAACCTGGGGAGGCATGTGACCTTTGACGGCGGCGAAGGCACCGCCGTGGATGTGGACGAAGAGGGCCGCTTGGTGGTGCAGGGGGCTGAGGGCAGCACCCATGTGTTTACCGGCGAAGTGAGCGTGCACGGCATTTACGGTGCAGTGTGAGCTATAATCTTAGGCAACACCGCACAATTCCCGCCTTGCGGCTTAAGCACCGCTCCGGCAGCTGCGGCACGG
>SAUS01000037.1 GCA_004000625.1 Candidatus Cibiobacter qucibialis
GTACCGCAACCCGACATTATCGAGCATTTTGGCAACGCAGATGCCGTGCCGCAGCCGCCGGAGCGGTGCTTAAACCGTCAGGCGGGAATTGTGCGGTGTTGCCTTATAACAAAACCGCTTCTGTTAGTTCCTTCAAACTCTTGTGCGTGGTAACATTGTGCGGATTGAAATGGTATAGGAGAGTGCTCCCCTGCCGGATGCCATTGATAGCGGCTGCCAGCGGACGGAGGGTGCGCCAAATGAGAAAACGCAGCATGTTTTTTTTTGAAAACACCCTATTTATGCGACCTTGACACCGCTCGCTATAAAGGAAGGCTGCAGAGCCGCAACCCCGAAATGACCGGCATCAGTTTACACATTGATCAACATACAAAACAATAAAACCCCTGCCGCCGTAGAACAATTACATTCTACAGCGGCAGGGGTTGCTGCTTTGATTGAGCTATTTACTGCTTGATGATTGCCTTATTTTTATAGCGCTTGCGCACGGCACCATATTCCAGGTGCGGCTGGCCGCCATTCACTGTGTCCGCATCAATGGTAACACGGGTAATAGTGGGGTCAGACGGAATTTCGTACATGATGGGGATCAGGATATCCTCCACCACGCTCCGCAGGCCGCGGGCACCGCTCTTGCGTGCAATGGTCTTTTGGGCGATAGCACGCAGGGCAGCATCCGTAAAGGACAGTTCAGCGCTGTCCATAGCCAGCAGCTCTTTGTACTGGCGCACAATGCTGTTTTTCGGCTCGGTCAGAACACGGATCAAAGATTCCTCGTCCAGCGGGTCCAGCACCGTCACAACCGGTAGACGACCGATCAGCTCCGGAATCAGGCCAAACTTGACCAAATCGTCCGGTTCCACTTTGCGCAGCAGCTTTTGACGGGTTTCCTCGCTGTCCAGGTTGGTGCGCAGCTGGCTACCAAAGCCGAGGGTGCTCTTGTCGGTACGGGTCTGGATCAGCTTTTCCAGGCCGTCAAAGGCACCGCCGCAGATGAACAGGATGTTCTTGGTGTTGATCTGGATGAATTCCTGCTGCGGATGTTTGCGGCCGCCGTTGGGCGGCACATTGCTGACAGTGCCTTCCAGAATTTTCAGCAATGCCTGCTGCACGCCCTCTCCGCCAACATCGCGGGTGATGGATGGGTTCTCGCTCTTGCGGGTGATCTTATCAATCTCGTCCACATAGATAATACCAACTTCGGCTTTGGGAATATCAAAGTCCGCAGCCTGAATCAGCTTGAGCAGAATGTTCTCAACGTCCTCGCCAACGTAACCGGCTTCGGTCAGGGTGGTGGCGTCCGCAATCGCAAACGGAACGTTCAGCATTTTGGCAAGCGTCTGGGCCAGCAGGGTTTTGCCGGTACCGGACGGGCCAAGCATCAGTACGTTGGACTTTTGCAGCTCTACATGGCTTTCCTGCCCGGAAAGAATGCGCTTATAATGATTGTAGACAGAAACTGCCAGCACGCGCTTGGCATCGTCCTGACCAATGACATACTGGTCAAGGCCAGCTTTGATCTCAGCAGGCGTCATGATGTTGACATCCGCCAAAGGGTCAACGCCGGAATGCCCGCGAGAAGCCGCAGCACGGCGTTCCGGCGTTGCGCGCGGCGGTTCGGGTACGTTGCCATCTTTATACAGGGCACTGTAGCACATATCAATGCAATCTTTGCAGATGTTTACGCCGGGGCCGATGATAAGCTGATCCACCTGGCTTTGGGAACGGCCGCAAAAGCTGCAAATCATTTCACGTTTTCCGTCCTTGCCGGAAATCGAATTTGCCATTTCCTAATTCCCCCGGTTTTAGTGTTTTACAATGATCTCATCGATCAGGCCATAGGCCTTGGCTTCCTCTGCGGTCAGGTAGTTATCGCGGTCAGTATCTTTCTCCACAACCTCAAGAGGCTGGCCGGTATACTCGCTGAGCATGCGGTTCATCTTTTTCTTGATCTGCACAAGGTGGTTGGCATGGATCTGGATGTCGCTTGCCTGGCCGGAAAGGCCACCGCCCTGGCCGCCGGAAATCAGCGGCTGATGGATCAGGATCTCAGAATTCGGCAGGGCAAAACGCTTACCCTTGGTGCCGCTGGCCAGCAAAAATGCACCCATGGAAGCAGCCATGCCCACGCAGATGGTGGAAACATCGCACTTGATATACTTCATGGTATCGTGGATGGCCATACCGTCGGTAATGGAACCGCCAGGGCTGTTGATGTAGAAGCTGATATCTTTTTCGGGGTCCTGCCCTTCCAGATACAACAGCTGTGCAATGATCACGCTCGCGGAATTGGGGTTGACATCCTCGCTCAGAACGATAATACGGTCGTTCAACAGGCGGGAGAAAATATCATAGCTGCGCTCACCGCGCGCAGTCTGCTCAACAACATAAGGTACCAGGCTCATTCGGTTCCCTCCTTAAAACAATGGTAATGGTTCCGGGCTGTTACAGCCCGGAGAGCGGAGAACAAATCTCCATGATTCGATAAGAGCCGATACAACGGCAAAGCACGCTGTATCGGCTTTTATACAATCTTGCTATCGGGCAAAGCCAGGGCTATGGATTAGTCCTGCTTTTCCTCTTCTTTGGGCTCAGCGGTCACAACGTTAGCCTTTTCCTTAACAAAGTCGATTGCCTTATTGATTGCCAGGTCAGCCTTAACAGCAGCGGCGTCCACAATGCCCTTAACCTTGTCGGCTTCCATCTTGTAAGCGTCAGCAATGCGCTTAACTTCTTCCTCGAACTCCTCGTCAGAAGCGGTGATGCCTTCCTTGGCAACGATAGCTTCCATTGCCAGGCGCATCTTGACCTGCTTGTCAGCCTGCTCCTTGAACTGTGCACGGAACTGCTCGATGTTCATGCCCATATACTTCAGGTAGTCAGCCAGCTTCAGGCCCTGCTGAGAAATGCGGTACTCGAAGTCCTGAACCAGCTCGTCGATGCGGCTGTCAACCATGGCGTCAGGAATATCAGCCTTCATGTTGGCGATAACCTGATCCATCAGATCGTTCTCGACCTTCTGCTCAGCCTGCTTGTCCAGGTTGGTCTTGATGTTGTTGCGGATGGAATCCTTCAGCTCGTCCAGGGTGTCGTACTCGCTGACGTCCTTTGCAAAGTCGTCATCCAGAGCGGGCAGCTCCTTGTACTTGACTTCATGCAGCTTGATCTTGAAGGTTGCATCCTTGCCAGCCAGCTCGGCAGCGCCGTATTCCTCGGGGAACTTGACGTTGACGTCGAATTCTTCGCCAGCGGAATGGCCAACAACCTGATCCTCGAAACCGGGGATGAAGGAGCCAGAGCCCAGAACCAGAGAGTAATGCTCTGCCTTGCCGCCCTCAAAAGCCTTGCCATCAACAAAGCCCTCAAAGTCGATATCAACGGTATCACCGTTCTCAGCAGCGCCCTCACGGGTCAGCAGACGGCCGTTGCGGTCCTGCATGCGCTTCACTTCGGCGTCAACATCTGCCTCGTTGACATTCTTGGCTTCTTTGGTCACAGTTAAACCGGCATACTCGCCCAGTTCAACTTCGGGCTTGACAGCAACCTTGACCTTCAGCACAACGCCGTCAGCCTCAGACATGGAAACGACCTCGGGATCGGGGCGGCCGACAACATCGATCTTTGCTTCCTTCACAGCGGCCTCATAAGCCTCCGGGAACAGATCATTGACAGCGTCATAATGGAAAATGTCAGAACCGTACATCTTCTCGATCATATGACGGGGAGCCTTGCCCTTGCGGAAGCCGGGAATGGCATATTTTTTGCCTTCGCGCTTGAACGCGTTGTTCACAGCGGCCTTGAAGGTCTCAGCGTCGATAGAGAACTGCAATTCTACCATGCTCTTTTCGAGCTTTTCACAGGAAATCAGATTCATTTGAAAATCCTCCAAACATAGAAATACAATGTATTATATCATGTACCGGCAAAGAATACCAGCCCATTTTGAAATAAAATTCCCTTTACAGGCAAAAAAATTGAAAAAAGCTGCAAACAAATGCTTTAATCACAGATTTTATAAGGGCAAAAATGCAAACCGTCCGCCGAAACCAGCTTGTAGCGGATACCATCCACTTCACGCTGGATAGCCCCGCGGATGGACTTTCCGTGCAGGTGGCCGTAATAACATTGCTGCACGCCAAACTCATGCAGGATATCCACCAACGGCTGTGCGCACCCGCCGGGATAAACTGGCGGGTAATGCAGAAATGCAATTTTCTGTGCGCCCCCCCCTGCCTGCAGCGACATGCGCAGGCGGCCGGCTTCGCGCGCCATGATCTTGGCATCTTGGGCGTTGGTATCGTCAAACGGCCAGCCGCGGGTGCCGCACAAGGCATAATCCCCCACCATGCAGGCATTGTTATGCAGGATGTGCATGGTATCAAAGCCGTTTTCTGTCAGGTAGCGCTCCATCTTGCGGGCGGTCGTCCACCAATAATCATGGTTGCCTTTCAGCAGCCATTTTTGACCCGGCAGGTTTTGGATAAATGCAAAGTCGGTTTTGGTGTCCTCCAGCTTCATGGCCCAGCTGGTATCCCCCGCCAGAATAACTGTATCCTGCGGGGAGATCAGCGTGCGCCAGTTTGCTTCCAACTTGGGCAGATAGCCTTCCCAGCCTTCAAAAACATCCATCGGCTTATCCCCGCCGAGAGAAAGGTGAAGATCACCAACCACAAAAATTGCCATATGCACCCCCGGCAGTATATTCTGGTGTATTCTGCCCATACTGATAGAGCACGCAAAAGCAAACGCTTTTGTGCCTTACCAAGAAAGGAGAAGCACCATGATGGAAGAAAACGTAATCAACGGAATTTGCTGTGATGTAGAAAACTGTGTGTACAACAACGGCTCCTGCTGCTGCACAGCGCATGAGATTCACGTGAACCACCGCGCCAACAACGGCACAGAAACAATGTGCGAAACCTTCAGCGAAGTATAACCACAGTTTCCCGGCGGCTGCCGGGCTGCGTTTGCGGGCCTGGCAGTGCTTACTTAATGCGTGTAATGCACGCCCCTAATGCCGCTTATTTCAGCGCGGCATCCCGGATGGCGGCAGGCTCAATGACGGTATTGAACCGCACCGGCAGGGTGTTCAGCACGCTGAGGGAAGCCGGAACCGGGCAGCCGGTTTTGACATTCAGAGCAGCCATGGCGGCAAAGTCGCTTTCCGGGGCAGTTTCACCCAGCGCGGCCAGCACATCGCGCGGGAACTTGTACGGGCTGGCGGTGGAAAGCACCACCATAGGCGCCGCGCTGCGCACCGTCTCAGCTACGCAGAACGCAACGGCGGTGTGGGTATCGCAGAGATAATTGTCCTGCTCAAAGCGGGCATTGATCTCTGCAGCGCCAGCTGTATCATCAGCACAGCCGCAGGCAAAAGATGCCTGAATGCGGGCCAGGGTCTCGGCATCGACGGTGTACATACCGGTCTTTGCCAGGTCAGCCATCCAGCCTGCCACTTTGGCGCTGCTGCAGCTGACATGGTACAGAAGACGCTCCAGGTTGCTGGAGATCAGGATATCCATGGACGGCGAAGTCGTCTTGTAGAAGGTGCGGCGGGCATCATAGGTGCCGGTCTTGATGAAGTCGGTCAGGACGTTATTCTTGTTGGAAGCGCAAACCAGCTTGCCCACAGGCAGGCCCATCTGCTTGGCATAATAACCGGCCAGGATATCGCCAAAGTTTCCGGTCGGCACGCAGAAGTCCACCGGCTGTCCCCAGGCAACATTGCCCTGCTCCACCAGGCGGAAGTAGGCATAGAAGTAGTACACGATCTGCGGCACCAGGCGACCCCAGTTGATGGAGTTTGCGCTGGACAGGCAGATATTGCGCTTTTCCAGTTCTTCAGCAACCGAAGCATCGCCAAACACGCGTTTCACGCCGGTCTGGGCATCGTCAAAGTTGCCGTTCACGGCATAGACGGATACGTTATCTCCTGCCTGGGTGGCCATCTGCAGGCGTTGGATTTCGCTGGTACCGGCATCGGGATAGAACACTTCGATCTCAATGCCCGGCAGGCCTGCATAACCAGCCAGTGCAGCCTTGCCGGTATCGCCGGAGGTTGCCACCAGAATGCGGGTCGTTTCGGTGCGGCCCAGGTTTTTTTTGGCCTGAACCAGCAGTTTGGGCATCAGCTGGAGCGCATAGTCCTTGAAGGCGCAGGTCGGGCCGTGCCACAATTCCAGCGAGTACAGGCCATCGTGAACCTTCTGGACATAACCCGCCTTACCGGCAAAGGCATCTCCATAAGTTGCAGCGGCAGCTTCACCCAGAAAAGCCGGGTCATAATCTGTCAAAAAGCCAGCCAGAACTTTCTGGGCAAGCTCCGGGTAGCTGAGGGATTTCCAATCTTCCAGCTCTGCTTTGGGGAACGCGGTGGGAACGAACAGGCCTCCGTCCGGTGCCAAACCGCAGAGAATGGCCTCCGACGAAGAAACGATGGTGTTGGGATCGCGTGTGCTTTGGAACTGCATAATCAAACCCCCTATATATTTTTCATCTCTATCAAACCTTTCCGCACAGAAAGGCCTGTTTTTTCTGGCACAGCAAAAATAGGTTGCACATCCTGTTTTGCTGTATCCAAAACAGCTCAAAATAGTCCCCGCATCATTCGCTGGCAAAAGCATCCCGGATGCAGTGGACCTGCCAGCCGGAACCGGCAGGCAGAACTTCCACCACATCAAAACGGATGTTGGCATCAGCATACGGGCTTTGCTGAAGATACTGGCCCGCCACGGCAATCAGACGTTGCTGTTTATAATAGTCCACCGCTTCGGCCGGGGCGGCGCGCTGGGCACTGGTACGGGTCTTGACCTCTGCAAATACAATGGTGTCTGCTTTATATAAGATCAAGTCCAGCTCCCCCATGCGGGTGCGGTAGTTATGGTTCAGCAGCAGGTAGCCCTGCCGGATGTAATACTTAGCGGCAACGGCTTCTCCCGTATGGCCCAAATTGGCGCGGTTCATGGCCAGTAACCCTGCTTTTTCAAGAAGCTGCGGCGGTAAAAATCCTGAATGCCATATTGTTCAATCAGCTCATAATGGAGCTTGGTGGGATAACCTTTATGTTTGGCCAGCTGGTATTGCGGGTACTGTTTATCCAGCTCCAGCATGTACCGGTCACGGCTAACTTTGGCCAGAATGGAAGCCGCCGCAATACTGGCGCTGTTGGCGTCACCCTTGACGACAGCCTCGGCAGGCTGGGCCAGATTGGGTGGGCAGCGGTTGCCATCCACCAGAACATAGTCCGGTGTAACGGCCAAACCGGCCACCGCCTGCTCCATGCCGTCCATGGTAGCCCACAGGATGTTGCGCTCGTCAATTTCCTGCGGGGAGATAAAAACGATCTGGTAGCACAGAGCGCGGGCAATAATCTCGTCAAACAAGGCTTCGCGGCGCTTCTCGCTGAGCTTTTTGGAGTCGTTGACTCCTTCAATGGGGTCATCCGGGTTTAGAATGACGGCGGCTACGCAGACCGGCCCACACAGGGGGCCGCGTCCAGCTTCGTCCACGCCGCAGATGTTGCCATGCTCGGCGCGCTTTGCTGCGTCAAACGTATACAACGCGGGGTTACTGCTCGTCCTCATCGGCATCATCGCCCTCCCAGTCTGTCTCTTCTGCGCGCTGCGGCGGGCGTTCCAGCGAGATACGGCCCCACTTGCTGGCGCGGAATTCCCCGACCAGCATTTTGGCGGCACGCTCGGTGTCAACCTCGCCGCCGGAAATCAGCATACCGCGTTTGGCACCGATGGCCTGCAAAAGGTCATATGGCGGCAGAGCCAAAGCCTGCTCATCCAGCTTGTAGCGTTCCATCAGGCGCTGCGGATAGATGGCCCGCACGCCGGACAGCAAACCACAGGCAAGCTCCTCGATATCCAGGATATCATCTTTGATGGAACCGATGAACGCCAGATTGGTGGCGGTTTCCAGACTGTCAAACTTTTTCCAAAGCACGCCGGGCATGTCCATCAGGTCGTAATCATCCACGGTGATCCACTGTTTGCCGCGGGTAACGCCGGGTTTGTTGGCCGCTTTGGCGCGGGCAGCACCGGCAAAGGAATTGATGAAGGTGGATTTGCCCACATTGGGAATGCCCACCACCATCACACGGATGCGGGCACCGATCATGCCTTTTTTGCGGCGGCGCTCCATCAGGGCGGAAAGTTCTTTTTCAATGGGGCCTTTGACTGCACCTGCCTTGCCGCTTTGTTTGGAGTTCATGGGCAGGCAGCCAGCCCCGGCGCTTTTGAAGTAAGCCAACCACTGGGCAGTGATATCCGGGTCCGCCAGGTCGGCTTTATTCATAATATACAGGTGCGGCTTGCCGGAAGTAATGCGTTCAATTTCCGGGTTCAGGCTGGAAAGCGGGATGCGCGCATCCAGAATTTGTAAAACACAATCCACGTTGCGGATCTCGGTTTCCATCAGGCGCAAGGTTTTGGCCATATGGCCGGGGAACCATTGGATCGCGCGGCGGTTGATGATATCTTCGCTCATCTGCTTCTCCTGTCAATATTTTTGAATGGTTTTGCCCATCACATCCCGGATATCCACAAAGCCGATATCGGAACGGCGGCTGTCCAAAGAATTGTTGCGGTTATCCCCCATCACAAAGATGGTGCCTTCCGGCACGGTGACGGGGAACGTCATATCCAGGCGGGTGTAGGTCGGTTCCGCGGTATAGGGCTCGTCCAGTGCTTCGCCGTTGCGGTACACGGTGCCGGTGGTAAAATCAATGTCGATCGTATCACCTGCCACGCCGATGACGCGTTTGATAAGCGTTTGGCCGTGCGGGGTGTAGGCGTCGATCACGACGATATCCCCATGGCCGGGCTGGTACGGCAGACTGTTGATGATCAGCAGCTGCTGATCATGCAGGGTGGGGTCCATGGAATGCCCGTCCACACGGATGGCCCGTGCGGCAAAGGTGAACACAAGAGAAAGCACAGCAACCGCCAGAATGATGGAATCCAGCCATTCCAGCAGGTTTTTGTTCTTTTTGCAGCGCTCTGTTACAGCGGCACTTGCCATAGCCAATTAAGCCCCCCCCTTGCCTGGCATAGAAATTGATAAAACAAAAAGGGAAGAACGCCAACCGTCCTCCCCTTTTGCTGCATATTGGCCGATAATCAGACGCGAGCCTTGACCTTGGCGGCCTTGCCGGTGCGGCTGCGCAGATAGAACAGCTTTGCACGGCGAACCTTACCGCGGCGAACAACCTCAACGTTCTCGACGAACGGGCTGTTGACCGGGAACACACGCTCAACGCCAACACCATAAGAGGTGCGGCGGACGGTGAAGGTTTCCGCGATGCCGCCATGCTTCTTAGCAATAACGGTACCTTCGAAAGCCTGGATACGCTCCTTGTCGCCTTCCTTGATGCGGACGGACACGCGGACGGTATCGCCGACTTCAAACTTGGGCTGGTTCTCTTTGATCATGCCCTCGGTCATTTTCTGCATTGCGTTCATTGATGAATTCCTCCATTGTTTTGCGACGTTCATACCCGCTTACAGCGGCAGAGGACCGCCTGTATAATGATGTGTCATTACCCCGCCGATGGCTCGGCGGCACTAACGCTTAAGTATAATAACATACCCTGGCAGATTTTGCAAGGGCTTTTCGGCAAATTAACAAAATTCTTCGTTGTTTTTTGTGTAAAGCTTCGTGCGCAGCACGCTGCACAGCCAGGGCGGGATGTTGTACTGCTGCTGCAAATAGCCCAGCAGCAAAGCGGGGTTATAGTTCGGTGCTTCGCCGGAGCCGCAGGGCAGCACCAGGTTAAACTGCAGCTGCCCCCCTGCCTGTTCATATTCAACATGCGGGATAATGGTTTTCAGGTCCAGCTCTTTCTGGCCGCGCTTGGTCTTTTTGACCACCATGGCGTTTTCGGCTGCGTTGTAAGCATCCAGCGCAGCGGCGGCGCTGGCGGGCAGAGTGACAAGATAAGAAGCATGGTCGATCTCCGCTACCTTATTCTGCGCCTGCTGGGCGCTGAGCACCTTGATACCGCGCGGCATGTAGGGCTGCAAAACATCGCACCAGGTATCCAGCTGGGGGTTCTCAGCTTCAGTTTTTACCTCACAGCACTCACACAGGCTTTCCTGCCCCAAAGACAGCGGGCACGCAAAGGAAAGATAGATATGCGGGTTAAAGCCCTGGGTGTAATACACCGGCAGACCGCTGCGCTTTAAGATGCGATGGAACACGCGCTGCAGGTCCAGCAGCGAGATATAGGCGGCTTCGCCCGTTTTTTCAAAGCGAATTCTTACTGTAATCAAAGCAGGGTCCTCCCAGCAGTTTATTGGCACCGCAGGCCGAGCACTGGAGGTTGCAGGGCTGTGTGGTCTGCGCCTGCAGGGCCTTTTGGTATTCCCGCACCAGGTGGGCATGGGTCACACCCACATCCAGGTGCGACCACGGGGTTACTTCATCCAAGCCCAAGGCGCGGTAGTTATAAAAATCGGGGTCCAAGCCGCAGGCAGCAAACGCTTCCAACCAGCGGTCATAGCTGAAGAACTCCTCCCAGGTATCAAAGAATGCGCCGTTGTGATAGGCAGTTTCGATCACGCGGCCCATGCGGCGGTCACCCTTGGCAAACACACCCTCCAGCACGCTGGTGGCGCTGTCGTGATAGTTGACCTTGATTTTGCGCGAGTGCACGCAGCTGAGCAGGTACTTCTGCTTTTCGCGCAGGGTTTCGCGGCGGTCCTGGGCGCAGAACTGGAACGGGGTATCCGGCTTGGGCACAAAGCAGGCCACGCTGATGGTAACCTGCACGCCCTTGCCTTTGGGGTGCTCCATGCTGTAATACAGGTCCACTACCTGCTGGGCGGTATCGGCAATGCCTTTGATGTCTTCCAGTGTTTCGGTGGGCAGGCCCATCATAAAGTAGAGCTTGACAGAGGTGTAGCCTTCCGCGAAGGCAATGCGGCAGCCGCGCTCGATCTGGTCCCAGGTAACGTTTTTGTTGATGACATCGCGCAGGCGCTGGGTGCCGGCTTCCGCCGCAAAGGTCAAGCCGCTTTTGCGCACCTTAGTGGTTTTTTCCACCAGAGACTGCGAGAAGTTGTCCACACGCAGAGACGGCAGCGACAGGCTGACATGGTCGGTTTCCGCCCAGGAATTCAGCTCGTCCAGGATATCCTCCAGACGGGAATGGTCGGAGGTGGACAGGCTGGAAAGGCTCAGTTCATCGTACCCGGTGTTGCGGCACAGCACACGGGCGCTTTCGCTGATGAGCTTGGGCGAGCGCTCGCGGAACGGGCGGTACAGCTGGCCTGCCTGGCAGAACCGGCAACCGCGCACACAGCCGCGCAGAACTTCCACACAGGCACGATCCTGCACAGCACCCACCATGGGCACAACAAAATTTTCCGGCGGAACAAAGCTGTCCATGTCCTTCACAATGGCCTTGGTCACACGTTCCGGCACACCGGGGCGGTTAGGCTTGATGCTTTCCACCCGGCCATCCGGCAGGTAGGTTACATCATAGAAGGACGGCACATACACGCCGGGAATTTTTGAAAGTTCAAACAGCAGCTGGTCCTTGTTCCAGCCAGCCTTTTTACCTGCTTCCACGGTGGCGCAGATGTCCTGCAGCATCTGTTCGCCTTCGCCCAGCTGCATGATATCAAAGAAATCCGCCATCGGTTCGGCGTTGCAGACGCAGGGGCCACCGGAAATGATCAGCGGCCAGCGCTCGTCACGATCCGCAGCGCGCAGCGGAATGCCTGCCAGATCCAGCATGGCAAGGATATTGGTATAGCAAAGCTCGTATTCCAAGGAGAAGCCAACGATATCGAAATCCGTCAGCGGGTCCTTGCTTTCCAGGCAGTAGAGCGGAATATGCAGGCGCTCCATCTGCTCTTTCATGTCCACCCAGGGCATAAAGGCTCGCTCGCACCACCAGTTTTCGTGGCGGTTGAGCAGCTCGTACAGGATTTTTTCGCCCAAAAAGGACATGCCGATCTCATAGGTATCAGGGAAGCAGAACGCCATGCGCACATCAACGTTTGCTTTATCTTTATAGGTGCAGCCCGGTTCACCGCCGGTATAACGGCCCGGCTTTTGAACCAGACTGAGCGCTTCTTTCAACTTAGGGGAAAATTCGGCCATGTTGCCACCCTTCCATACCCTGCAGCACAGGTATTGACCGCAGGCTGTTATTGTTCATTTATTGCTTTACACAACTTTTCTATTTTATATGATAGCCCAAAACAGCGCAAAATGCAACCTCAATTCACGCAGGAATGCTTCTGGGTTTGGATCTTGAAATGAAACAGGATACCCAGGTTGGAGTTGATCTGCCAGCCATCCAGCCCATGGATCGGCAGCAGGTTGAATGCCCCCAGAAGCAGATTAGCCGCGATGGAATAACACAGGCGGTAACTGGCGGGATGGCCCAGCAACCAGGCAATGCCCCCTACCGCCAGCACCAGATTGACCGCTGGCCCCGCAGCGGCAAGAATGATAAACTGCTTTGGCGTCAGCACCACCCCACGCAGGGAAAGACAGAATCCGGTTGGACAGATAATAAGCGTTGGGGGCAAACGGGTCAGCAGTACCCACACCAGCAGGTGGCCGCATTCATGCAGGCAGGAGCACAGAAGCCCTAGGCGGACAATGCCGGTGTGGTCAACGGCCAGCGCCAAAGCGAGGAGAAAGAGTGTCCAGACCGGGTGCGCGATACGGACGGCTAAAATGTGGTGCGGCTGCTTCATGGTTCCGCCTGGAGACCCGCTTTGGCAAGGGCCCGGGTTGGGTCATACCGCACACCGGCGTGCAAAAGCTCAAAGTGCAGGTGCGGGCCGGTGGCGTTGCCGGTCTGCCCCACGGTGCCCAGGCACTGCCCCGCCTGAATCTGCTGACCCTGGCGGACAAACAGGTATTGCAGATGAGCATAGATCGTTTCATCCCCGCCGGGGTGCAGCAGACGGACATAATTGCCATAGCTCGCATGATTCTGGGCTATGCGCACCACCCCGCTTGCGGCAGCATAAACCGGTGTACCCTGCACAGCGGAAAGATCCGCACCGGTATGGAACTCCTGTGTTTTGCCCTGCACGGGATCAATGCGGGTTCCGTAAGCGGAGGTTTCAACAGCAGGTTTGCCCGGCAGAGGATATTGGAGCATAACCCCCGGCAGATACGCTTCGGCGCTGGCCAGCGGCTGGCCATGGGCAGTGCCGGTGCGGGCGGCGGTTTCCGGCGTTTGGGCGGCGACTTGCCGCAACACCCCGCGCAACTCGGCAAAAGTTTCCTGTGTAAAGCGCACGACATTGCGGGAGCCATCCGTGTTCCAGAAATCGGGGCCGGGCTGGGCCAGCGCATAGCGGTAATCGGTGCGCAGCGTGCTGTACAGCGGCAGTTCCAGCGCGCGGGCAGCGAATACCCCGGCGGCAATCAGCACGCACAGGATGATCTGTGCCCACAGCAGCGTATCATATTCGCCGGGCTCCGCCGCAGCGGGTGGCGCGGGTGGTGTATCAGTATGTTTGGCGGCATTCTCCCACATAGGCAGTCCCCTTTCTTTGCATTGCGGCATATTTTGTATATATGCAGCGGGGGCGGGTGGGTATGCAAGAAAGCGGGGCGCTGCATCACAAGTACCGTGCAAAGTTCCGCGGACAGACTTCCTGAAAAAGCAGCTTCCGGTATAGAAAAACGGAGCACCACAATGCAGTGCCCCGCTTTATCTGTTTTACCAAAGATATTGTGAATCTGATTCTGGTTTAGTCACCCAGTACTTTGCGCAAGGTTTCCAGATACTCTTCCAGCTTTTTCTTCGGCTTGGTGAACAGACCAAGACCTTCCACATCCAGCGTGCATTCCAGGCTGGTGGAATCGGCGCTGCCCAGCAGGATGGCGGTAAAAGCGCCGCGGATCTTGCCGCGGGTAAAAGTGCAGCTGATACGGCGGGGCTTATCCAGCTTGTCAAAGTGGATATCCGTGGTAGTGCCGTCCTTGTTTTTCTCAACAATGTGCATGCCTTCCAGGTCAACCTCCGCCGAAGCAACAGTCGGGTTCCAGCTGTTCAGGGTGGGGTTGGTCATGTACAGCCATACTTTGTTGGGAGCGCAGCCATAGGTTGCTGTTACAACACAGGTTTTCATACGTTTATGTTCTCCTTAACCGTTTTACTTTTGGCGGTTCCATATCATTCCGGGGCTGATGCGGCATCCCTGCCGTCAGGCGGGAATGGTGCAGAACAGCCTTTGCGGGGGTTACTTTTTGTGGCCAAACAGGCTGTCAAGAAAACCGCGGAAGCGCTTATTTTCCGGTTTGTGGGGATGGGGCGTGGGGCGCTTGGGCTTTTGAACCGGTTTGGCGGCAGCCTTTCTGGTGGGTGCGGCGGGGTGTGCGGTTTCAAAGCCGTGCTGGAAGTAGCCATACATTGCCATCTGGCTGTCCACCGGCGGCTCGCCCTGCTTGGGCTTTACGCGGGTATATATGCCATCAGGCTGCATCTCCCGTGCATTGACGGTATCCCGCAGCTGTAGGTCGAGGATGCCGCGCAGCTTTTTGGCAATCTCACGATCATCCACCCGCACGCCGACTTCGACACGACGCTCGGTGTTGCGGGTCAGGAAGTCGCCGGAGGCGATATAGATGGTCATGTCTTCGCCTTCACCGAAGCAATAAATGCGGGAATGTTCCAGATAGCGGCCAACGATGCTGCGGATGTGGACGTTCTCGGTCTTTCCAGGCACCCCTGCTTTGATGCAGCAGATGCCGCGCACGATCATATCCACCCGCACACCGGCGCAACTGGCCTCGCTGATCTTGTTGATGATCTGCGGGTCATTGATGGAGTTGTTTTTCAAAATCATGGATGCCGGAAGCCCGCGGCGGGCGCGGTCAATCTGGCGGTCCATCTGTTCCAGCAGAACGCTCTTGAAGCGCAGCGGTGCCACCAGCATGGTATCGGCCTCACTGGTCAGGCGCTGCAAAGCCATATTGTTGAACACTGCGCTGGCTTCCTCGCCGATTTCCTGCCGGGTGGTGATGAAGGAAAGGTCAGTGTACAGCTCGCTGGTTTTTTCGTTATAGTTGCCTGTGCCAATCTGGGTCAGGTAGTGGTATTTGCCGTTCACCTTGCTGGTGATCAGGGTCAGCTTGGAATGGACTTTGTAATCATCAAAGCCATAGAACACCGTGCAGCCAGCTTCTTCCAGCTGTTTGGACCAGTCGATGTTGTTCTGCTCGTCAAAGCGGGCGCGCAGCTCCACCATGGCGGTAACTTCCTTGCCGTTTTCCGCTGCATTGATCAGCGCCTGCACGATCTGGGAATCGCTTGCCATGCGGTACAGGGTCATTTTGATGCTGACAACATCCGGGTCGGAACCTGCTTTCATCAGCATGCGGATGAACGGGCGGATGCTCTGGTACGGGTAAGAGAGCAGAACGTCATGTTTGTGGGCTTCGGCATACAGATCATAATCCGCGGGGGCCTGAATCGGGCGGGCTGGCGGATAGGAAAAAGCGGGGTTGCTGTCTGCCGAAACGCGGCTGGCCAGGCGGAACAAAAGCCCGGGGTCCAGCGGCGAAGTTTGGGTATAGCAGCGGTCCGCCGGGACCACCAGCTTGTCCCGCAGGAACTTGACGATCTCCTGCGGAGCGCTGGGCCAGAATTGCAGGCGCACAGCGGCCAGCTTGCGGCGCTTTTTCAGCAGCTCGCTCATCACATCGCGGAAGTCGATATCATGATCCATCATGCCCTCGTCCACCGTGATATCCGCATTGCGGGTCACGCGGAACAGACAGGCGTTCTGCAGCGTGCTTTTATTAAAGATGCTGGCGGCGTAATGGGCGATCAGCTCATCCGCAAAGGCAAAGCTTGTGGTGCCGTCTGGATTTCTGATAAACAGCAGCTGCTCAAACTGGCCGCTGAGGGGGATAATGCCGTAATATACACCGTCATTCTTGCTGTTGAGCTGGGCGGCATAATAAATTTCTTTATTGCGCAGGAACGGGAACGGGTGGCGTTGGTCCACCACCTGCGGGCTCAGGATAGGCAGGATTTCAGAAGTGAAATATGCTTTCCAGTAGTGCTCCTGCTGCTTGTCCAGGTGGTCAAAATCGACCTTGATGTACTTGTTCTCTTTCAAGGCGGAAAGTAAGTGCTGATAGTATTTATCACACTTTGCCTGCAGCTCCGCTACGCGCGGGGTGATGGCGGCGATCTGTTCCGATGGCGTCATATGGGTGACGATATCCAGCTTATTGTTTTTCAGCAACGTCTGGTCATACAGCGAGCCAACACGCACCATAAAAAACTCATCCATATTGCTGCCGAAAATAGCGGCAAATTTGATGCGCTCTGCCAGGGGAACGCTTTTTTCTTTGGCAAGGGCCAGCACGCGGCTGTCAAAATCCAGCCAGCTGAGTTCCCGGTTGATAAAAATGCTCTCCGACGGGTTTTCCAAAACAGGTTCCTCCTTACGGATGTTCAGGGGTGTTGAGCGAGACTAAAATCAGTTTTTATTTTCTAGGGCAACACCGCACAATTCCCGCCTTGCGGCTTAAGCACCGCTCCGACGGCTGCGGCACGGCATCTGCGTTGCCAAAATGCTCGATAATGTCGGGTTGCGGTACCCGCATCGTGCTTCGGGGGCAAAAGCCCCTCGCACTCTGCGACCGCTGCCCCTGCTTCGGTTCGCTGTTTCCGCCACTGGCGGCGCTCACCTTTGCAGCATCCAGTATTATCTGCGCTTTTGGCTTGGCATCTGCCGCACCTCGCTCGCCGTATCGGCACTTAGAATTATGCGGTATTGCCCTAGCTCCGCCATCGGGCAGCGGGGGTCAGCCGCCAACGGTAATATCACTTCCCCACTGCTGCACCATGCGCTGGGATATTCCCTTCACGCGGGTCAGGTCTTCCGGCGCTGCATAGGGGCCGTTTGCCGCGCGGTCCGCCAGAATGGCTTCCGCTTTTGCCCGCCCAATGCCGGGCAGCCGCATCAGCTCTTCGGCCGAAGCGGTATTGATGTTGACTGGCCCCTGTTCTTCCCGCGTGGGTTCCGGTGCAGGTTCAGCCTGCGCCGGCAAAACAGGCGGCTGATAGGCAGCCGGGGCATAACCAAACTGCCAGACAGGAGCGATCCAGAATAGCGCACCAAATACGATCAGCGCAAGGGCGGCAGCACCGGCCAGCAGGGTTTGCTTTTCGTTCATCTGCATGGCGGGCTCCCCTTTCCTTGGGTGGCAGTATCTGGAAGTTACTCTTTCAAAGTATTATAGCACAGTCTTACAAAATGTTCACCCCTGTCAAGAAGATTTTTCAGTGATTTTACATCCAGCCTTTTCTGATGTGATTTGCGTGCGGGGGCGGCACTTCGGCATCCACCATGATAACATCTGTCCCTATGGTTTTGACAGCGGCCCAGGGAATGAACAAATCATCGTCCCGCCCCAGCAGGCCGAACATTCGGGCGCGGCCGTGCAGGACCACCTGGGTGATCTGGCCATCCTCAAAGGTAAGGTCATCAATGCGGCCAAGGTTCTCCCCTGTTTTCAGCTGAATCACATCTTTCTCGCTCAAGTCACGCAGTGTCATGCCACCACCCCTTTTCCCATTTTGCACCTATTACAGATTATGCTGTAAATAATTTATTTGTGCTTTGGGGCAATTATGTGTATAATAAGGGATAATACAGACTGCTATGCAGGTATGATGTAAGCCAAAATCGGAGGGATAAACCGTTTATGTATAAAAACATCATTTTTGATCTGGGCGGCGTTGTGGTGGATTTTAAGCCGCGGGATTTTTTGATGGATCATTTTTTGAACAAGAGCGCCGAAGATGAAGTGTTTGATTTGACCTTTGGCAGCAAAGAATGGGAAGAGCTGGACCGCGGGGTCATCAGCCGCGGCACTGCCAACCGCCTGATGCTGGAAAACGCTGCTGAGCGCGGCCGTACCTTTGAGGTGCAGGCTGTCATTGATGAATGGCAGAGCATCCTGCACACCAACAAGCGCACGGTAAAAACGATGTGCAAGCTGAAGCTGGCGGGCTACCGGCTGTATTACCTTTCCAACATTCCGCAGGATGTGATTGACGAAATCCGCCAGCGGGACTTTTTCCCACTGTTTGACGGCGGCATTGCCTCGTGCGAAGTACACCTGAGCAAACCCGACCCGAAAATTTTTGGCCTGATGATGCAAAAATACGGCCTTGCCTATGACGAAACCATTTTTGTGGATGATACCAAGGTGAACGCCCAGGCAGCCTATAACCTGGGGATCACGGGTATTTTGTATAAGGGGCCAAAGTCTTTCCAGCGTGCGCTGGGGCTGTGCGGGGTCAAGATGGAGGCCGACAACAAGCGGCAGGCGGCACCGGAAGCACCAGCGGAAAATCGAGGCTGACAAAACCATACCAGGGTGTATCTGAAAAGTCAAAAATATCGTCTATTTCTTTGTTTTCAGATACACCTTAGATAACGCAAAAGGCCGAACGGCAGGAGAACCGTTCGGCCTTTTGAATTATGATCGGGGTTATATCTTATGGTACTTGCGGCCGGTTTCTTCGTAAACAGGGTCACAGGTCAGGTTCATGCCAAGCTTTTTTAGGGTATCGGCGTCCACGCTGGACAGGATGACAGTGGAATGGATATCGCAGCCTTTGAGCATGGGCAGCTGGTGCATGGCGGCAGCTGCTGCGGCATTTTCAGTAACCGAGCTGGAAAGCGCGATGAGAATTTCATCCGTGTGCAGGCGGGGGTTGCGGCTGCCGAGATACTGGGTTTTTAGGGTCTGGATTGGCTCGATCGCATGGGCGGAAACCAGATTCAGCTCCTGATCAATCCCGGCAAGGCGCTTGAGTGCATTGAGCAACGCAGAGGCGGCAGCGCCCAGCAGCGGGCCGGTTTTGCCGGTTACAATAGTGCCATCCGGCAGTTCGATTGCCGCAGCAGGGCGGCCGCCGGTTTTATCGGAACAGGCGTGGGCCTGCTGTTCCACGGCGCGCATGCCGACGCTGACGCCCGCCTGGTTCAGCAGCAGTTCCAGCTTGTAGCGGTCATCCTTGACGATACCGCCGGTTTTCTGGTCGCACAGGCACTTGAAGTAGCGGCGGATAATTTCCTTGCGGGAAGCCTCCTGGCAGACTTCATCGTCAATGATGCAGTTGCCTGCCATATTAACGCCCATGTCGGTGGGCGAATGGTAAGGGCTTTTGCCCGCAATCAGCTCAAACATGGCATTGACAACGGGGAAGATTTCGATATCGCGGTTATAGTTGACCGCCGTTTTGCCGTATGCTTCCAGATGGAACGGGTCAATCATGTTGACATCGTTCAGGTCGGCGGTAGCAGCTTCGTAAGCAAGGTTGACTGGGTGCTTGAGGGGAATGTTCCAGATGGGGAATGTTTCAAATTTGGCGTAGCCAGCCTTGATGCCGCGCTTGTATTCATGGTACAGCTGGGACAGGCAGACGGCCATTTTGCCGCTGCCGGGGCCGGGAGCCGTGATAACGACCAGTGGGCGCTCGGTTTCGATGTAATCATTTTTGCCGTAACCGTCATCGCTCACAATGCGAGTCACATCGTTGGGGTAGCCAGCAATTTTGTAATGGCGGAAGGTACGGATGTTCAGCTCATTCAGGCGGCGCTCAAAAGCTTCCACTTCCGGCGCAGCGGTATACATGGTGATGCACACGCTGCCAACAAACAGACCCATGCCCTGGAACGCGTCAATCAGGCGCAGAACGTCCTGGTCATAGGTGATGCCGTAATCGCCGCGCATTTTGTTGCTGATGATGTCCTCGGCGCTGATCACAACCACGATTTCGGCCTGGTCTTTCAGCTGCAGCAACATTTGAAGTTTGGAATCCGGCTGGAAGCCCGGCAGCACGCGGGAAGCATGATAGTCATCAAACAGCTTGCCGCCAAATTCCAGGTAGAGCTTGTTATCAAACTGGCTGATGCGTTCCCGGATATGGGCAGACTGCATGGCCAGGTACTTATTGTTATCAAATCCTATTTTCATCGGTATCCCTTTTTCCTGCTGTTTGGGCGCATGGCACAACACGGTGCGGTACCGCACGCCGGAACATAATTTTTCCAACATAAGTATTAGTATAACATAACCTGCGGGCGGGTGCAATCTTGCCAGGGCGGTTCGTATTAAATTTACTAGCATGCACAAAAATATAGTTCAACAGGGGCCTGTTTTTTGCCTTTGCTATTTTATGGAAAGGGGATTTCAATTATTTCCCATCCTGTCTTTTTCAGCCGTCAGGTGCCCATACTAAGGTGTATCTGAAAACAAAAAAATGACGGATATTTCGCAAACACAAGCAGGATTTAAGGCAAAGAACCGCAGGAATCCTTTGTGGATTCCACGGCTCTTTAAGGCAACACCGCACAATTCCCGCCTTGCGGCTTAAGCACCGCTCCGGCAGCTGCGGCACGGCATCTGCGTTGCCAAAATGCTCGATAAGACATCCAGTATTATCTGCGCTTTTGGCTTGGCATCTGCCGCACCTCGCTCGCCGTATCGGCACTTAGAATTATGCGGTATTGCCTTAACACAAAATCCGGCTATGCTTGTAGAAATAGACGATATTTTCGACTTTTCAGATACCCCTAAGGGCGGAACCAACTGCTGTTGCTGAATGCAAAAGAACGGGAGGATGCAGAATGAATACCAGCAAAGTGGAAATATGCGGTGTGAACACGGCCCTGCTGCCGGTGCTGAACGAGGAACAGAAAACCCAGCTGCTGCTTGCTGCCAAAGCCGGAAACAGCGAAGCCCGTGCCCAGATGATACAGGGCAACCTGCGCCTTGTGTTGAGCGTAGTGCAGAAATTTGCGGGCCGAGGCGAAAACCTGGACGACCTGTTCCAGGTTGGGTGCATTGGGCTGATTAAGGCAATCGACAATTTTGACCCCGGTTTGAAGGTGCGGTTTTCCACCTATGGGGTGCCGATGATTCTGGGTGAGATCCGGCGCTTTTTGCGGGATAATACCCCCATGCGGGTCAGCCGGTCGGTGCGGGACCTGGCCTATCACGCCATGCAGGCACGGGAAGCCCTGCAAAAAGAAACCGGGCGTGAGCCCCGCGTGAGTGAAATTGCCGCCCGCGTCGGCAGCGCCCCGGAGCAGGTTGCCATGGCGCTGGAATCCATTGTGGAACCAGCCAGTTTGTATGAACCGGCCTATACCGATGGTGATGATACCCTAGCCATTATGGACCGCGTACAGGAAGCAAGCTGCGAGGAAAGCTGGATCAGCGATATCATGTTCAAGGATACCGTGCAGGCCCTTACCCCGCGGGAGCGACGCATCATCGCCCTGCGGTATTTATCCGGCCAGACACAGATGCAGGTGGCGCAGGCCATCGGCATCAGCCAGGCGCAGGTCAGCCGGTTGGAAAAATGCGCGCTGAACCACATCAAGGAACAAATCTCCTGCCGGTAGAACCATCTCATGTGCACCATTCCCAGCCGCAGCACATACCATGGAGCAAAGGGGATGGTAATGATGGAGCAAGCATTTTGGCTGATTTTGTTTTTGGCAGTTGTGGGCATTGCGGCGCTGATTGCCGCCGCGATGATGTGGCAGAAAGAGAGCATCCAGCAGCCCGGCACGCCCACCGGGCAGCGCAGTTACCAGGAGGAATATTCGGCGCCGGATTTTACCGAAAGTGCAGGGTTTGCTGTAACGATGTACCCTTCCACTGATATCCTGATTCCGGGGCGGTTCTGGCTCATCAACCGCAAAACGGCGGAGATTGAATACAATGTGATTCCCGCCGGGGGCGTTCGGCTGCGGGTTGCTCAAACCGGGCAGCTGGATGTGCCGGATACCTATCTGGCTTGTCAATACGAAAACGTGGCCACTGTGCCGATTGACGGCACAGAAGTCACGCTGAGCCAGAACCCCGGTCGGAACGCCATGGCGAGTTGGACGCGGAACGGATTTGATTACCTTTTGTTGTGTGAAGAACCGCAAATGAACCTGTTGGGCGGGGTGATCCAGGATTTTGTGACCCAGACAACTGCCAGCACAGTATCTGGGCAGCGGGTCACGCAGGAATAGCTAAGGCATGCCGGATCAGACCAAAGACTCGATTTGTTGACGCAAACGCTTGATGATGCGCTTTTCCAACCGGGAAATATAACTTTGAGATATCCCGATGGAATCCGCAACTTCCTTTTGGGTGTGCTCTACCCCATCACGTAAACCGAAGCGCAGCTCCATGATTTGCCGCTCCCTCGGGTTCAATGCCTGAACGGCGGCAAGCAGGGCGCTGCGCTCGGCATTGCGCTCCAGCTCTTCCCCAACCTGGGCCTGGTCGCTGGTCAACACATCCATCAGCAGCAGCTCGTTGCCGTCGGAATCAGTGTTCAGGGGCTCATCAATGCTGGCATCCTGCCTGCGGTTGGAGCTTTTGCGCAGGTACATCAAAATTTCATTTTCAATGCAGCGGCTGGCATAGGTAGCAAGTTTGATATTTTTTCCCGGTTCAAAGGTATTTACCGCTTTAATTAAGCCGATCGTACCAATCGAGATCATATCCTCCACCCCAGCGGTGGAGGATTCAAATTTTTTGGCAATGTAAACGACCAGGCGCAGGTTATGTGTGATCAAGGCATCCCGCGCCGCCCCTTCGCCCGCAGCAAGACCGCACAGCGCCTGCTGTTCTTCCTGCGGGGTCAGCGGCGGGGGCAGCGTATCCGGGCCGTTAATGTAGTGCAGATCCGGCATGGCACCAAACAGTAGCACAAAATTTCCGATACGGCGGCAAAGCGTGTGCAGCGGCTGCATAAATATTTCCCTCCTTTGAGATGTGGGTGGTAAACTATGATAAAGGCATTGGCGGGTGGTTTGTGCTTACGCAGAGATATAACGTGCAGCGGAAACGATAGCTATGCGTTTTCGCTCATTATTTCACTAAATAAATATTTAGCGAATATAATGTTTGATTTATCATGTGCTTTGCGATAAGAGGATTGCCGGCAGTAATTGATACAAGCCTGCCGCATGGTTACAAAAAATCTGAGCCATATAAAGCTTCATATTCGCCGGACTGGAACGGCTGCGGGCAAAAAGCAACGGCGGTGCGGCCAAGGCTTTGCATCCCCGTTTCGGTGATGGTGCTGATATCCGCCACCGCAAACCCCGGCAGCAGCGCGTGCTGCGCAGCGGTATTGCAGGGTATCACCCGCAGACTGGCACCGACCGGCGGCGTACTGGGGTGCAGGCCCTGGAACCACTGCCCCAAAAAGGCGTTGACTCCCCCCGGCAGTCGGCCTTTTGCCGCCGGCCAGCTGATGAGCAGCACCGGCAGGCAGGTGACGGGGTCTTTCAGGTGGCACCCAGTATCCAGTGTGGCGCGCAGCCGCACGGGGGCACCGCACAGTTCAAACTCGATCCCAATCGTCCGGGTGGTCTGCGGCGTGCTGCCCGAAAAGTGCAATACCAGCCACACCGCGCCGCAGCTGGCTGCAGAAAGCAGCAGCAACACGACCGGCGAAATGCGCAGGTATACCGTAAGATTTGCCGTTTGCAGCAGCGGTGTGCCTGTGCGCAGGATAACGGCAATGCAAAGCCCGGCCAGCAGAATGTTGAGCGCGGCATACCAGCACACGGCGGTGACAAAGCGCCGCAGCCCCTGCAGCCCAAAGGCAACGCCCACCACGGCGCAGGCAGTCAGTATCTTGTACAGAATTTGGGCAGGATATGAAAGTTCCGGCGCGAACAAGATCAGCGCACTGAGCGAGGCAATGCCGCTGGCGCACACCATGCGGGAAAACGCGGCGTGCTGACTGCTGAGCAGCCCGGCGGCCTGCAGCAAAAAGTAAGCCACCAGAAAGTTGACCAACAAAAGGACATCCAGATAAATGACCGTTTTGATAGCAGGCATCTCCCCTTTCGTGGCCGTGCGGCAGTTTTGGCGGCTTTGGGGGCCGCTTGTTCAGTGTATGCCAATGGCAAAGAGAAAATGCGGGAAACCTGCGAAAGCTGAACAGGCACAAAAAATCCGCCCGTGGCTGTTTGCCATGGGCGGATGAAATCAATAATTTAATTATTCCTGATGAGCAGAGCATGCGGCGCAGCTGGCGCAGGAGGCACAGCTGTTAGCGCTTTCCGGATTTTCGGGGTCAACGTAACCGGGGTGCTTTTCGGCCCACAGGCGGTCAGCGGTGGGCATCCAGCTGGTTGCGTAGGGACGGCAGCGGCGGAAAACATCCTCCGGGGATTCCGGCTGCTGCATATCGGTGCTGTGGGCACCGCTGCGGCGAACCATATCGCCCAGAATCTGGGGGTTCTCCAGCATCGGGCAGGGACGCAGATGGTTGCCGTTGAAGGGCTGGCCCTTGTGATATTCCTTGAACAAGGGCTGCTGCAGGCATTCCAGCAGGCTCTTGTCATGGATGTTGGCGCCGGAGTAATGGATGAATACGCAGGGCTCCACATCGCCGTTGGGGTTGATGTGAGCATACTGGCGGCCGCCGGCGATACAGCCGTCAATGTACTCGCCGTCGTTCTGGAAGTCAATGCAGAAAATCTGCTTGCCGCCGGTAAAGCCGCGGATCTCGCGTACACGCTGGATCATGTACTCACGCTGTTCGGGATTCAGCATCAAGTCAACGTTAGCACCATCGCCGATGGGCATATAGTGGAAGTACCAGTTGAAGCGCACGCCGTGGCTGATGAGCATATCCATGAATTCATCGCTGGTAACAGCCTTGTAGTTGGCGGAAGTGTAGCAGATGGAGGTACCAAACAGCAGGCCGTGCTTTTTCATGATGTCCATAGCGTTCATAACGCGCTGGAACACGCCTTCGCCGCGGCGGCTGTCGGTGGCATCATCCAGGCCCTCAACGGACAGGAAGAAAGCCATGTTGCCGACTTTCTTGACTTCCTCGCAGAAAGCATCATCGATCAGAGTACCATTGGTGAACAGGTGGAACACGGAGCTCTGGTGCTTGGCAGCCAGCTTGAGCAGATCGTTCTTGCGGCACATCGGCTCGCCGCCGGTGCACATATACCAGTGGATGCCCAGCTCTTCACCCTCGGTAACCAGCTTGTCTATTTCCTCATAGGTCAGGTTCAGGCGGTTGCCGTACTCGGCAGCCCAGCAGCCCTTGCAATGCAGGTTGCAGGCGGAGGTGGGGTCAAACAGCAGGATCCACGGCATGTTGCAATCATACTTTTTGCGCAGCTCACAAACATAGTTGTAACCGGAAAACATGCCCTCATACACCAGGTTCAGGGCGTTCATCTTCAGCACATGGGGGTCGATCTCGTTGATGGCGCGGTATGCGTACTGCATCCACTTGCCGTTGGGGTCGCTGACAAACTTGCGGGCTGCATCAAAGGCGGAAGCCGGGTAACGGTCCTTCAGCAGGGGCTCGGCCAGGTTGACCAGCTTGACAGCATTCTCGGACAGCTTTTCGGTTCCCTTACCGCGCACGGCGTTGATGGCGACATCAATGGCAGCGCTGAAAGCAGCGCGCTGTGCGGCGTGAACAACTTTATTCATCGGCATAACAGAACTCTCTCCTTTTCAAAACGGTACACTAGCCATTGCTCTGCAAGCAAAGCGTACCTGGCAGCGGCAGGGCCTTTTGGATAAGCCCCTGGGAACCAGCCGTTTTTCGGTTCCAGGTTTGCTGTGCGGTCCCGCTTGAACGGGGTTGCACGGCTTTTCTTGCTATGGTGACATTGTATCGCATTGTTCGGCATTTTGTACATAGGCAAAAAAAGACTTTTGTTCAATTATAATAGGCTATTCCGGCGCCGATGTTTGACGATATGCCCCGCTTTGTTCAAAAAGTGCGGTATAAAACACAAAAAGGCGCTGCACCCAATTTGAAGGCACAGCGCCGGAATGATATGGATAAATTTGCTTTAAGGCAACACCGCACAATTCCCGCCTGACGGCTTAAGCACCGCTCCGGCGGCTGCGGCACGGCATCTGCGTTGCCA
>SAUS01000131.1 GCA_004000625.1 Candidatus Cibiobacter qucibialis
AGCATCTGCCGCACCTCGCTCGCCGTATCGGCACTTAGAATTATGCGGTATTGCCTTAGGAGTTTTTGCGGTAGGGAAAACGGAGCGGCTGAGAGTTGAAAAAGCCCCGTAAAAAACGGCTCGGCTCCGGCCTAAGAGCTGCCTGCGGTGTCAGCCTTACCTCAAATTACGAATTCCGCATTTCTGATTGCTAATTGCGCATTATCGTTTTTATTCCGGGAAGGAGTTATTATAAATATGGAAAACAAAAAGTTTTACATCACAACACCCATCTATTACCCCAGCGATAAGCTGCACATTGGCCATAGCTATACCACCGTGGCCTGTGATGCACTGGCACGCTACAAGCGGATGCAGGGCTATGACGTCATGTTCCTGACGGGCACCGACGAGCACGGCCAGAAGATCCAGGATAAGGCCGCCGCCAAGGGTGTAACGCCGAAGGAATACGTGGATGCCATTGTGGCTACCGTCAAGGACCTGTGGAAGACCATGGACGTCAGCTATGACCGCTTTATCCGTACCACCGATGACTATCATGTCAAGAGTGTGCAGAAGATCTTTACCAAGCTGCATGACCAGGGTGATATCTACAAGAGCACCTATAAGGGCATGTACTGCAAGCCGTGCGAAAGCTTCTGGACTGAAGCCCAGCTGAAAGACGGCAAGTGCCCCGACTGCGGCGGCCCTGTCTATGAGGCAGAGGAGGAAGCCTACTTCTTCAAGACCAGCAAATACGCTGACCGTCTGCTGAAATATTATGACGAGCACCCGGATTTCATCCAGCCCGCTACCCGCAAAAACGAGATGATCGCCTTCATCAAGCAGGGCCTGCAGGATACCTGTGTATCCCGTACCAGCGTTTCCTGGGGCATCCAGGTTCCGTTTGACCCGAAGCACACCATCTATGTGTGGATCGATGCACTTTCCAACTACATCACCGCACTGGGCTATGATAACGATACCTACCACGACTTTGATAAGTACTGGCCCGCTGACATCCACATGGTCGGCAAGGAGATTCTGCGTTTCCACACCATCATCTGGCCTGCCATGCTGATGGCTCTGGATCTGCCCCTGCCCACCAAGGTGTTTGGCCATGGCTGGCTGCTGCTGAACGGCGGCAAAATGTCCAAGTCCAAGGGCAACGTGGTAGACCCCGTCAAGCTGTGCGACCGTTACGGCGTGGACGCTGTGCGTTACTTCCTGTTACGCGAAGTTCCGTTCGGCAACGATGGTGCTTTCACCAATGAAGCCCTGATCAACCGCATCAATACCGACCTGGCCAACGACCTGGGCAACCTGCTGTCCCGTTCGGTCGCTATGTGCGAAAAGTACTTTGGCGGTGCTGTGAGCGCCAACGGCCAGGCCGATGCCCTGGACGATGAGCTGAAAAGCCTGACTGCCGCCCTGCCCGGCAAGGTGGATGCCGCCATGGATGCTCTGGATGTACCCACTGCACTGATCGCCATTTTTGAGGTTGTGCAGCGCGCCAACAAGTATATTGACGAGACTGCCCCCTGGGTGCTGGCCAAGAGCGAGGAAACCAAGCCCCGCCTGGAAGCTGTTCTTTACAACCTGTGCGATGCCCTGCGCACCGTTACCGTGCTGATGCAGGCTTACCTGCCCAACACCGCACCCAAGATGGCCGAGCAGCTGGGTTTGTGCGATCTGAGCTATGCCGACCTGGCAAACCATCCGGCCGAATACCATGTGCACAAGGGCGAAGCCCTCTTCCCGCGCATTGACGTGAAGAAGGAAATCGAGTATCTGGAAGCCGAGGACGCCAAGCAGAAGGCTGCTGCCGAAGCCGCCGCTGCCCCCAAGGCCGAGGAAAAGAAAGAGGAAGCCGTTGCTGAAATCACCGACCATGAGCCGGAGATCAGCTTTGACGACTTCTGCAAGGTGGAGCTGCGCGTGGCCGAAGTGCGCGCCTGCGAAAACATGAAAGAAAGCAAGAAGCTGCTGCACCTGACCGTGTTTGACGGCGAGCGCGAGCGCTGCATCCTGTCCGGCATTGCCAAGTGGTATAAGCCGGAAGATCTGATCGGCAAAAAGATCGCCATTGTGGCCAACCTGGCACCCCGCCCGATGATGAAGGGCAAGTATACCAGCGAGGGCATGATCGTTGCCGCTGACACCGCTGACGGCGGCTGCGAGATCGCTTTCTACAGCGATAACGTGCCCACCGGAACGAGAGTACACTGAGGAAGGTAGGAGTCAGGAAGCAGGAGTTAGGAATTTTTGGGGCGCAAAGGCCGTTTTGAATTAGCAATTAGATTTGAAACTGCCAGATAGCCTAAGGCAACACCGCACAATTCCCGCCTTGCGGCTTAAGCACCGCTCCGGCAGCTGCGGCACGGCATCTGCGTTGCCAAAATGCTCGATAAGACATCCAGTATTATCTGCGCTTTTGGCTTAGCATCTGCCGCACCTCGCTCGCCGTATCGGCACTTAGAATTATGCGGTATTGCCCTAAATTAGGAAAAGTGTATCAGAAGATAAAACAAAATGGGAAAGCGTTTGGAACACTCAAATGGCTAATTCTGCATTGCTGATTCCTAAGGCAACACCGCACAATTCCCGCCTGACGGCTTAAGCACCGCTCCGGCGGCTGCGGCACGGCATCTGCGTTGCCAAAATGCTCGATAATACACAAAGTATTATC
>SAUS01000038.1 GCA_004000625.1 Candidatus Cibiobacter qucibialis
TGCCGCACCTCGCTCGCCGTATCGGCACTTAGAATTATGCGGTATTGCCTTAAATCCTGCTTGTGTTTGCGAAATATCCGTCATTTTCTTTGTTTTCAGATACACATTAAGAAGGAGGTTTGTACAATGGAAATGTGGTTTTCGGAATTTCATACCCCCGATGTAAAGCACAGCATCCGGGTCAACCGCCAGCTCTATTCCAAACAGAGCGACTACCAGCGCATTGATATTTTTGAAACGCCGGAATTTGGCCGGGTGCTTACGCTGGACGGCAATGTCATGCTGACGGAGCGCGATGAGTTCATTTACGATGAAATGATCACCCATGTGCCGATGTCGGTGCACAGAAGCGCAAAGGACATCCTCGTCATCGGCGCGGGCGATGGCGGCGTTGTGCGGGAACTGACCCGCTATGACCGTGTGGAGCGCATTGACCTGGTGGAAATGGACCCCCAGGTTATTGAAGCTTGCCGCGCCTACCTGCCCGGCAACGCCTGCCGTATGGATGACCGCCGCGTGCATATCTATTACGAAAACGCACTCAAGTTCATCCGCAAGTGTGAGGATGAATATGACCTTATCATTGTGGACTCCTCCGACCCGTTCGGCCCGTCGGAGGGGCTTTTCACCCGCGAATTTTACGGCAACTGCTATAACGCCCTGCGCGATGACGGCATTATGGTAAACCAGCAAGGCAGCCCTTTCTATGCCGAGGATGCCACCGCCATGCAGCGCAGCCACAAGCGCATTGCCAGCACCTTCCCCATCAGCAAGGTGTATCAGGCGCACATCCCGACCTTTGCTGCGGGCTACTGGCTCTTCGGCTTTGCCAGCAAAAAATACCACCCCATCAATGATATGGACAGTGACGCCTGGAATGCGCTGAACATGCGCACCCGTTATTACACCACCCGGCTGCATGTCGGGGCGTTTTACCTGCCGGCGTTTTTGGAAGAGATGCTGCGCGAAGTGGAGGACCGTTGATGCTGCACCGCAATGTAGAAAACTTTATCGGCTGTGACAGCAGCTACCGTACCGCCGGCATTGTGCTGTACGGCGCGCCGTTCGATTCCACCACCAGCTACCGCCCCGGCGCACGCTTTGGCCCTGCCGCCATCCGCCACGAAAGCTATGGCCTGGAAACCTACAGCCCCTATCAGGATAAAGACCTGACCGACTGCAACGTGTTTGACAGCGGAGATCTGGAGCTCTGCTTCGGCTCCAGCGAAAGCGCTCTGGTGGATATTGAATCCCGCGCGGCAGAGATCCTGCGGGATGGCAAGCTGCCCCTGCTTCTGGGCGGTGAACATCTTGTCACGCTGGGGGCTGTGCGGGCTGCCGTGAAAAAATACCCCGACCTGCACATCGTCCATTTTGACGCTCACGCCGACCTGCGGGATGACTATCTCGGCGCACAGCTCAGCCATGCCTGTGTGCTGCGCCGCTGCCATGACCTTTTGGGCGATGGCCGCATCCACCAGTTCTGTATCCGCAGCGGCGATCGGGAAGAATTCCAGTTTGCCGCCCGCCATACCGATATTCACAAGTTCGATTTCACCGGTCTGCAGGAATTGACCGATTGGCTGTGCCAGGCAAATGTGCCGGTTTACCTGACAATCGACCTTGACTGCCTGGATCCATCGGCATTCCCCGGAACCGGAACCCCCGAAGCGGGCGGAGTCAGCTTCTTGCAGCTGCTGGGAGCCATCCGCACCGTAACCAAAGCAAACATCATCGGCGCGGATGTGAACGAGCTGGCCCCCATGCTGGACCATAGCGGCGTTTCCACCGCAACTGCCTGCAAAGTGCTGCGTGAGCTGCTGCTGGCGCTGGACTGATCGAAGATCTGTACACCCTACATTCAAATAAAACATAAAGGAGTACCATCATGAGCAAAGTTCTTGTTATCGGCTGCGGCGGCGTGGCCAGTGTAGCCATCTCCAAGTGCTGCCAGGTCAGCGATGTTTTTACCGAGCTGTGCATTGCCAGCCGCACCAAGTCCAAGTGTGATGCCCTGGCGGCAAAGCTGGCCCCCAACACCAAAACAAAAATCACCACCGCCCAGGTGGATGCCGATGATGTGCAGCAGCTGTGCGATCTTATCAACAGCTACAAGCCCGATCTGGTCATGAACATTGCCCTGCCCTATCAGGATCTGACCATCATGGATGCCTGCCTGGCCTGCGGCGTCAACTATATGGACACCGCCAACTATGAGCCGGAAAATACCGATGACCCGGAATGGCGCGCTATCTATGAAAAGCGCTGCAAGGAAGCAGGCTTCTCCGCCTACTTTGATTACAGCTGGCAGTGGGCCTATAAGAAAAAGTTTGAGGATGCCGGCCTGACTGCCCTGCTGGGCTGCGGCTTTGACCCGGGCGTTACCCAGGCTTACTGCGCTTACGCCGCCAAGCATGAGTTTGACACCATCGACACCATCGATATCCTGGACTGCAACGGCGGCGACCATGGCTATGCCTTCGCCACCAACTTTAACCCCGAAATCAACCTGCGCGAAGTTTCTGCCCCCGGCAGCTATATGGAAAACGGCAAGTGGGTCGAGATCCCGGCCATGAGCATCAAGCGGGAATATAACTTTGACCAGGTCGGTCAGAAGGATATGTACCTGCTGCACCACGAGGAAATTGAATCTTTGGGCAAGAACCTGCCAGACGTCAAGCGCATCCGCTTTTTTATGACCTTTGGCCAGAGCTACCTGGACCATATGCGCTGCCTGGAGGATGTGGGAATGCTCTCCACCACCCCCATCAACTTTAACGGTCAGGAAATCGTACCCATCCAGTTCCTCAAAGCCCTGTTGCCGGACCCCGCCAGCCTGGGCCCCCGCACCAAGGGCAAAACCAACATCGGCTGCATCTTTACCGGCAAAAAGGACGGCAAGGATAAAACCTACTATATCTATAACGTCTGCGACCATCAGGAATGCTACCGCGAAGTCGGCAGTCAGGCCATCAGCTACACCACCGGTGTGCCTGCCATGTGCGGCGCCTTGATGATGCTGACCGGCGAATGGACCAAGCCCGGCGTATATACCGTTGAGGAGTTCAACCCCGATCCGTTCCTGGATGCGCTGGACAAGTACGGCCTGCCCCGCAGCGAAAACCATAACCCTGTGCTGGTGGATTGATGAACCAGCGGGATATGCGGCCGCCTTTTGCGGCACTCGGCGGAACCATCCCGCCGGAACTGGAAAAACTGCCTACCCCCTGCTACCTGCTGGATGAAGACGCCCTGACCCGCAACGCGGAAATTCTGGGCGGCCTGGCCCAGCGCACCGGCTGCAAGGTGCTGCTGGCCCAAAAGGCGTTCAGCAATTATGACTGCTACCCCCTGCTGGCGCCACACCTGGCCGGTACCGAAGCCAGCGGCCTGTTTGAAGCCCGCCTGGGTGCGGAAGAGATGCCCGGCAAGGAAGTCCATGTGTTCTGCGCGGCCTACCGTGCGGACGAAATGGATGAACTGGTGCAATACACGGACCATATCGTCTTTAACTCCCCCGCCCAGCTGGCAAAGTTCGGCCCTGCCGCAAAAGCGGCAGGCAAAAGCGTGGGGCTGCGCATCAACCCGGAATGCTCCACCCAGGACGGCCACGCTATTTATGACCCCTGCGCCCCCGGCAGCCGCCTTGGCACCACCCGCGCCCAGTGGAACGCCGCAGTAGCGGCGAACCCCGCGCTGCCCAATTTGCTGGATGGCCTGCACTTCCACACCCTGTGCGAGCAGGACTCCGATGCGCTGGCCACGACGCTGGACGCTGTGGCCCAAAAATTCGGAGACCTGCTGCCTCGGATGCAGTGGCTCAACTTTGGCGGTGGGCACCATATCACCCGCCCCGGTTACGATATTGCCATGCTGGAACGCTGCATCACCCGCGCCCAGCAGGACTGGGGCGTGACGGTCTATCTGGAACCTGGCGAAGCCTGCGCCCTGAACGCGGGCTTCCTGCTCAGCCGCGTGCTGGATGTGGTGCAGAACGGCGATACAACCATCGCCATTCTGGATGCCAGCGCCGCCTGCCATATGCCGGATGTGATCGAAATGCCCTACCGCCCGCCGCTGTTTGCTGCAGCCGAACCGGGAGAAAAACCCTGCACCGTGCGCCTTGCCGGGCCGACCTGCCTGGCCGGGGATGTCATCGGGGATTACGGCGTGGACGCCGTTCCCAACGTGGGAGATCTGCTGGTGTTCGGCGATATGGCAATCTATACCACCTGCAAAAATAATACCTTCAACGGCATGCCTCTGCCCGCTATCTTTGCCCGCGCCGCCAGCGGCACCACCCGCAGCATCGTGTCCTTCGGCTACGAAGATTTCAAGTGCCGATTAGGCAAGAGATAAATAAAAGAGTAAAATGAGCGCCTCCGCCCAACAAAGTCTTGTTTGGGCGGGGGCGTTTGTGCAATCTTTTGACAATGTATTGTCGCCGACTTGTGTTGCAGACCAGATATCAAAAATATAAGCCCACCAAAAGTGCCAGCACAACCGCCGTCATGCCCGACGCCTTGATGACTGAGTTGACGCCGATGGAACATAGCCAGAACATCGTGGGCAGCTGTTCTTTCCGCGTTTTGGGCAGGACTTTACCCAGCAGCGTGCCCGGCAAACTACCTGGCAGCACCGCGCAAGACGGCTCTCCCCACAAAAAAGGCACTGCCGTTTCCCGGCAGCGCCCCAGTGATTATTGTAATTAGCGTTTACATCGTAAACTGGATTGCACAGAAAGCTGCGTAAATGGCCAGCAAAATAATACCCTGTGCGCGGTTCATCTTACCTTTGACGAGGGCAGGTACTGTCATGATCAGCATGACGGCCAGCATGACCGGCAGGTCTAACACCAGGCTGGAGTTTACTCCGAACAGCGTCGAGCTCTGCGGGATGGTGAACGGAGCCAGCGTAACGGAAACACCGCTGACCAGCACGAGGTTGAAGACGTTTGCGCCGACGACGTTGCCAACGGACAAATCACTGTGACCTTTAATCAGCGAAGTAATGGCCGTGACCAGCTCCGGCAAAGAAGTACCCAGCGCGACAAAGGTCAGGGCGATGACGCTTTCGGGCACGCCCAGCGCTTGGGCGATCAGCGTACCATTATCAACGAGCAGATTTGCGCCAACGGCGATGACCGCCGCACCGGCGACCAGCAGGATCAGCGTCTTGGACAAGGGGATCAGCTCTTCCTCTTCGGCGTGTTCCTCAGCGGGGGCGTTCTTCATCTGCCGGACGTTGGCGACCATGTAGGCCACGAACATTGCCAGCATGATAAAGCCCATCGGGCGGGTAAATTCACCGAAGCCGTAGGCAGCCACGCAGTAGATGGCGGCGGCGATAAAGAAGAAGATAACCGGCGTTTTCAGCGTCTTGGGGTCAACCTTGCCAGGGCGCACGGCAATCGTGATGGCTGCGATCAGCGCCGAGTTGCAGATGACCGAACCGATGGCATTGCCGTAGGCAATCTCGCCGTGGCCGGAAACCGCCGACATCGTGGAAACCATGACCTCCGGCAGCGTTGTGCCGATGGAAACGACCGTCGCGCCAATCAGCAGCTCCGGCAGGTGGAAGCGCCGCGCCAGCGCAGATGCGCCGTCGACGAACCAGTCGCCGCCCTTAATCAGGAACAGCAGACCGACGATAAAAAGTAAAACAGGTACTAACATACTTTTCCTCCATGTTTCTATTCTTCGCGTAAAGTGTGCGCCGGTGTCGGCGCATCACTGCGAAACGTCTTCAGCACGGACAGCCCCATAGGCAGCGCCAGCGCAAAAGCCAGCAGATCCGCGGCGGGCTGGGCGTACTCCACGCCTGCAAGCCCTAAAAGATTTGGCAGGATAAAGACGACCGGGATCAAAAACAATCCCTGCCGCGCGGCGGCCACCACCGATGCTTGCCACGCGATACCGATGGTTTGCAGCAGCATCGTACACAGGACAATCCAGACCGTCAGCACCAGCGTCAGGCACTGCGCACGCAGCGCCGCTGTACCGATAATCACAACGTCGGCATCATCCCGGAACAACTGGATCAGCTGCGGTGCGAAAGTGAAGGCCAGCACCGACAGCGCCGCCACCGTGCCACAGCCCAGGCGGATGCAGAAGTAGAACGCCTGCCGCACGCGGGTGCGTTTGCCTGCGCCGTAGTTTGTGCCGCACACTGGCTGGAAGCCCTGCCCAAAGCCAATAAGCGCCGAGTTTGCGAACATCGAGATACGGTTCACAACGCCCATCGCAGCAATGGCGGCATCCGCCGCCGCACCGGTGCTTGTGTCATATAGCGTACGCGCTCTTCCGCCGCCATAGCTGTTGTTTTCATCGTTGTACCTCCTTGCCGCAGCACTACTATTGTACCGCAGCCGGGCAGGCAATGCAACGAAAATCGCTGCTGTTTACGCATAAAACCGGGGGCTTTGCGGCGGCCTCCGGTTTTATGGTTTTCGTTTACTTCTGCATGATGTGAATTCCGGCATACAGTTGTTTCTTTGCTGTTGCATAACGGGGTTGATAAAATTTCCGTGGCGGACTTTGTTGGTGATGACCCTGCAACCCTTGACCGTTACTATGCCCATCTTATCAATGATGGGAGGGTACAGGCAGCAAACGCAATGAATTCCATCATTGGCTTTGCCGCCACGGAAATACCGGCTGAATAAAAAATTGACTTGTTACCACGAAAAAAGAAAAAGAACGGTAAAACCTGACGCTCTACCGCTCTTTATATGGTTGCGGGGACAGGACTTGAACCTGCGACCTCCGGGTTATGAGAAATCCAAAATTTGTGTGTCACAGTGCCGTTTTGGTGAGTTTGGTGGTATTGCGTACCAAGGCTCGGAATAGATTCTGTCCCATGTGTACAAAAAGGTGCTATACGGTGCTGACCCGTTCCAAACCCTTTTGGGGGCAGTTTTGGGGGCGAATTCGTGATACGGATTCTCGTCAGTATCGCTCAAATAAATGCGCAGCTTTGGTATCATTGAGAAATGCAGATACCTACACCGCAGGGGTCTCGCAAGTGAAAAGCCCTATGAACCAGTATATAAGTTTTGTTCTCCATCAATAAGTTGTACACAAGCACCACTCCGCGGCACTCCTGCACACCGCCCTTGTCGCCGCGAGAAACGCCCCGATTTGCGGGAGTTCGCAGCCTATCGGCGCAGTGTACCGTCCCGCTAAATACCGCCCCAAAATCCCCGCTTTCCGGGGATTTTTTATTTTACCACAAAGGCTTTTACCTAGACTGGATTTCCCTGTACAGGTAAATCCAACACAAATAAATACTAAATAAAATACTAAGATACTATCGTATCCTATCCGTAAAACACAAAAAGCAGGATTTTTCCCACTGTGGTTTTGCTGCGATTCGTACAACTTAACACCAGCGAGTACAACTTACGATTGCACACAGTTGCTATCATGCGATATAATTTATTTGTCCACTTCGTCAAAAGACGTTCTTCAAGACTTTTTCAGTTAGATAACGGTAAAAGTCGTTGTATTTTTCCTGCGGAATCGGTAGGGAAAACGTCATAACGACAAGGGCATGACCGCGATTTTCAGCGTGGTAGGGCGGGTGTATGTGCGAGAAAGGATTCTCGGCAAAGCAGCAGCGCTCATAAAACATTTTGCGGCGGCAGGCAATCGCATCCATCGGCGGATCGATTTCCAAAATCAAGGTCTTGCCGAATTCCGCCAGCAGCTCCAACGTCCGCTGCCCATAATGATGATTTCTCAAAGCCGGCAAAATGCAAAAATGCTCGATATACAGATACTCTGCGGTTTCCCAATACAGCACCAGTCCGACAAATCGTTTGCCGCTGTACACCGTCGTAAAGTTGTAAAATTCCTCTCCTAAAATACACTCTTGGGACGGTGCTTCGCGTTGCTCATAGGGCGGGGAGCTTTTTTATACAGTGCCATCGTCTGCGTATACATCGGGTGTGCGGCAGAGGTCACACATTCTAATCGCATACATTCGTTCCCCATACTTCCAGTTGTGTCAGCGCCGGGAATGGGCTAGGGTCGTTGGCCTTTTTTAGATTGTCCAGCAGCAGACTTGTGATGACGGCGCCGCCCAAATCAAAGCGCTGCTCCTTGCCTTCGGGGGATTTTTCCAGCGTAAGAATCCGTGTATCTCCGTTTGAAAGCGTGACTCTCGCGCTTTTCCACCACGCATCGTGGGGAAAGTCCGCGCGGGTCGTCAGCACCAATGTATCTGCTCTGACCGGGCGGCCGAATTCCAGCGTCAAGCACGCTTCCGGATCACGGTTGATGCCCCAGCTTTGGTAAGGGTAGGCACCGTGGCTTTCGGGGCAGATGATGCCATCAATGGCATTGCGGGCGGCAAAAACGGCTTCCCTCCGCGTTTCCACATTGGCCCATGTGTGGGGGTAGCAGGACGTATTGCCGTGGCAGTCATAACCGTTGCGGGCCAGATTGCGCGGTGCTGCGATCTCCTCAGTCCACGCGGACCGTGCCGACAGATAGTGCATCGGTCCGGAAAAAGCTCGCGGGCTGTAACTGATTCGCGCTTCCGCAAAGGGAATTTCCAGCGTGAAAGAAGTTTCTTTCATGTAGACAAATTCCTCATTCATGGCATCGTCCAGCCGGATGGCATAGTACCCCGGTTCCGGCACGGTCATGGTAATACTATCGCCGGGTGCGTAGGCTGCCGGGTAGACAAGGTGGTTGCAGGCTTGCGCCAGTGTTGTGTCGCCGTTTGTGATTTTAAGCAATATATCGTTCATTCTTTCTTTCCAATTCTCAGCGTGACAGTGAATGGATGCTCGGCGGGCAGGGTCAGCACTACCGATTGAAAACCACCCACAGGGTTGAACAGGCGGCGGAAGCGGACGGGTGTGCCGTACTCCGGCGGCAGGGTCAGCGGGCGGTCTGCCTGCACGGTCAGGGCAGCGGGACCGCTGCCGATGCGCACGGTGTTGACATCCTGCCACGCAACATTTTCCCCCTCCGGCGAGATGACGGGCAGGATAAACCTTGCGTCCGCGTCCTCACTGTGACCCGTCACGGTAACTTTTCCCGGCATTACAGAAACGGCAAAATCGTACCATCCGGCGGCGTCTTGGGCCGCAGTGCGCAGTCTGCCGCCTGCGCTCGTCTCATTTTTGTCCACAGTCAAAGCGGCAGTCAAATCGTTGCTGCTGCAATAGGTTTTACCGTCGCGGCGCAGTTCGATGCGCGGCGTGGTGCAAATGTCAAACTGCCAGCGCGGCATCTGCATATTGTTCGGCTCGTTCTGGCGATAAGGGTCCATACTGCCCGCCAGCACCGGACCGCGGGCGGCGTGCCACAGCAGGGACACCATACCGCCCGTGGGGTGACCGCCGGGCAGGTATTCATAGTCATACCCCGTCACAGTCGCGCGCCAGTTGCCTTGCGCGATGCGAACCGTATCGATGGTAGGATAATACCGCGTGTCGGCCGCTGTTTCAGAGGGCAGCCGGGGTAATGCCGCCGGGAACTGACAGCCGTCATGCACAAGCGCCGCCACGGACTTGGCATGGCAGAATGTGTGATGGATGCAAGCGGGTTCCACTGCTGTTCTATACATCGGTCCGCCGTACAAAAGACCGTCATGAGTGCATTGCTTCAGCAATTCCAGATTTTTCTGCACAGCGGCGGCAAACACCGGGTCATGGCGGCTCAGGGCCGCAAAGCCCGCAAGGCATCCATCTGAGGTGCGGCTGCCCCACCAACACCACTTGTAACTGCGGCTGCCGAAGCTATTATCCCACCCGCCGTCGGGCAGCATAAAGTTGAGGTGCTCCCGTGCGGTGCGCAGCACAGCGCGGCCTACATCCTCATCCCCGGTCAGTTCAGCGTACAGAATCAGCGCAGGCAGCGATTCTTCCGCATTATAACCAAGATCCACCGGGCGGCAGTTCTTGGGCGTTACGGCTGTCATAGGGTGACCTTCGCCGTACAAAAGACCGTCCGCCGTAATGTGTGTCACGGCAAAGTCCGCCAGTTGCTTTGCCTTGGCTGCGAATGGCTCCCCACCTAAAAGGCGCGCGGCCAGCGCCATTGTGTAGGCGCAGGTGATGGGGTAGTTGACATTGCCGCCGATCCTTTCAATATTTTGGCAGAGATACTCCGCCATCTCGGCAAAGCGGGCTGTCCATGCATCGCGGTCGGCAGCGGGCAGCTTGTCCCCGTACCAAAGCAGTGTTTCCCCCAAGGCATTTGCGTAAAATACCGTGATGCCGTTCCAGCTGCTGTTCGTGTCGTTGTTCATGCTGCTGTCGGGGCGGCGCATATTGGCCGACCATGCGAACAGCTTTTCCGCCGCATGCAGACAGCGCTCGTCGCCGTCGGTCTGCCACTGGGTCACCAGCGGCAAAATCGCATCGGCACTGCGGCCATGTACCCGCATACAGGCCGGACAGAGCAGCCCGCCGTCCAGCCGGGTATCGCCTGTGTCATGCAGCTGATATTTGAGCATCGCGTCGCACCAGCGGCGCAGCAGAGCTTTGTGCATGGTTCAGCCCTCCGGATCAATACGAATCGTGCGGCCATCCGCGCAGGAGATCTCGATTGCATTGCCTTTGCGCGTAGCAAAAGGCTTGCCTGCGAAACCGCCGTGTTCATCGGAATCCGCCGGGCGGGCGTAGAAAGCGTCCACCAAAATATGCGTACCGGGCTGCAAGGTGGCTTTCAAATAGGGCACAGCGCAGAGGTTTGCCATCAAGTTCGTGTTGGGGAAAGTGCGCACAAACTCGGTCTGTGCGCCGCCCAGCAGACTGACCGCCGCCGTGCAGCCCCACGGCAGGAACACCGCCTTGCCGCCGCTGACGTCCTCGACCCGCTGCAGCAGCACCTTGCCGTCCTCGGCTCCGACACGGCTGGTGAACGGTTCCTCGACCGAAAGAGCAAAACCGCCGTCGGCAATGTCTACGGGCGAAGTCGTCACAATTTTATGCACACGCACATGCCAGCTGCCGCCGCAGGGTACGACCCAGCTCTGCGCCGTGGTGCCGGGCAGCAGGGTATAAGCGGCGTAGGTGTAAGTGTCCGTCACGGCAAAGTCATCCGTGCCGTAACGCATACGGTAGAAGTTCATCCCTGCCGGGCTGGCAGCCAATGTGTTGTCGAACGCGCCATCCTCCAGATCGGTGCCGCGGCCAACACTGAAGCCAAAGCGGTTGGAGTAGACAAACTTTTCATACTTGGCGCTGATGGCCCCGTGGTTCATGCAGTGCTGCCCCACCGGGAACACCGTGATATGCCCGCCGTCGTGGCAGACGAGCATATGTGGTTTGTCCTGCCGCTGCTGTGCCGGGTGCGGAACTGTTGCATCGGGCGCAGTCCAGAACGGATGATCGGCGGGCAGCGCCAAAAACAGGAACGCCTTAAAGGCCCAGTATGGGCTGCCGGGGGCGTTGTACCGCTCGCTCATGAGCAGGTTCGGGTATTGGTAGCCGATGGTCAGCACGCCCGCCGCGTCGGTGATGGGGTATTGAAACCAGTGGTGCAGGTTGGTCAGCACGGTATGACGCACCGCACCCCATGGGATGCTTTCATTCTGCGCCCCTGCAAACGCATAGGCCGCAAAGAATGCCGCGTGGGCGAAGCGGTAGGTCAGGCTGCGACCAAACGGAAGCTCCGCGCCGTCATCGGAAAACCACTGGATGAAATCCCCGGCAAATTCGCCGCTGCGGGTCTTGAGCTTGGTCGCGTAGCCATCGGCATCCAGCGGGGAGAGCGCCGACCAGATGAGTGAGTAAAAGTGCATGGCAAAGGGGATATAGTAATCCATCTGGCCGGGGTTGCCGTCAAAATACCAGCCGCCGCCGGTATAGCAATGCTCGACAACGCCAAAATCATCCTTCAGTTGGTCGGTATCATAGGGCAGACCCAGCCGTGCAAAGGTCATATTCGTTAAGATGCGGAAAAAACGCCAGTTGTTGGGGTGGATGCGGTGGGCATTCATCTGATTGAGCCAGCGGTAGACGTTCTGCTTCTGGGCGTCGGTCAGCGGTGTCCAAAGCATATCCGGGGCAAGGCAGAGCGCCAGATCCAGCGCGGCAGTCTCGACCATCTTCTGGTCATAGTCGAAGATATCCCCCCAGTATTCGGGATGGCTTGGGTCGGTGCCATGGATAAGACCCGTGCGGTAGAGGTCGCCCCACGCCGCGATTTCTGCCTGCTGTTCAGCAGGCAGCGTAGTGTTATCGCCGCCAAACAGCGGGCCAAGCCCCCATAAGATACGCGCCCAGCCCTCCATGAGGGCGTCCTTTTCACCGTAGTGCGCAGCTGTGTTGCCGACCTTGAGCAGGGCGTCCCCCGGTGAGTAAAAAGATTTGAGCGGACGAATCAAATCCAGCAGCGCCGTGACTGCGTCCTGTCGGGTCTGCATAGGGTTAGCGGCTAAAGCCGATGCAAAAACATCCATAATAGCAATCCTTTCTTACTGCAATAAAAGGCGGGGCTTCCGCCTCGCCTTTTGGTTTTACCAAAAACATTTATCCCCGCCCAGCAGGCGCAACAGGGTCTCATAGAAGAAATAGTCGCCCCAGATGACGCAGGTTGTGCCGGTGTCGCGGTGGTAGATGGCGTCGGTCAGCACACCCACGCGGTCAGGGTCATGCAGAAAATAATGGTCGTAGAGGCTGCGCACAATGGTCCGGGCGGCGGCGAGGTCTCGCGCGGCCTCGGCGTCGTCCACATACTGTGCCAGTTCCAGCAGACCACAGGTAAAAATCGACGCGGCGGAGCTGTCCCGAATATCGGGGATGCGGTCGTTAAAGGTGAAATCCCAGTAGGGAACAAAGTCGGCGGGCAGGTTCTGCAAAAACACCTCGGCGGCCTTGCGGCTCACTTCCAAAAAGCGCGGTTCTTTTGTGTAGGTATAGGCCAGCGCAAACCCGGTCACGACCCATGCCTGTCCGCGCGCCCAAGTTGTGTTATCGTGGAAGCCCTGATGCGTGCGCCCTTCAACAGCCTTACCTGTGGCGGGATCCATCAGATAGGTGTGGAACGAGGAGTAATCCTCCCGCACGAGATAGTCTGCGCAGGTATGGGCATGGGCGGTGGCAATGTCCGCATAGCGGGCGTTCCCGGTCGTCTCGCCGGCCCAGAACAGCAGCGGCAGGTTCAGCATCGTATCCACGATGATTTTCACATAGGGTGTGCCGACATTGAACTCGCCCCACGCTTGAATGTAGCGGCCTTTCTCGTTGTAGCGCTCACACAGCATATCGGCAGCGCGCAGGGCCAGCTTTTTGGCCTCCTCGGCCCCCGTCAGCTTGTACAAAGCAACTGCGGACAAGGTGTACAAAAAGCCCAGATCGTGGCTGATGCCGATGCGGTTATCCAGCCGTGCCTTGAACGATGCCAGGTAGTCGTCCTTGTATTGCAGGAACGCAGCGTCTCCGGTGCGCTTGGCGGCCAAGCACATCATACCGGGGAGGAAAGAGGAAGTCCAGAGGTTGTTTTCCTCCGGCGTGTAGCGCAGCCCCTCGGCGGGCAGAGTGCTGACATGCGGGTAGCGGCGGGTGTACAGCGGCGCAGCACGCCGCAGCTTTTCCTCGATTTCCGCGCACATCTGTAAATACAGCGCATCATCCTGCGGCGCAGTGAAACGTTCGGACATACTTTTTCTCCTTTACTCCTTGACTGCGCCGACCATGACGCCGGCGGCAAAGTATTTCTGCAGGAACGGATAGATGCAGAGGATCGGCACCGTTGCGACCATAATGGTGGCATACTTGACAGTGGCGGCCACAGATTCCACATCGCCGACGCTGGTGCCGCCCGTCATGTTGGAGGTGCTGTTCTGCAGTAAGATCTCGCGCAGGACGAGCTGCAGGGGGTACATCTCGCGGTCACGCAGGATAGCAGACGCCCAGAACCAGCCGTTCCACACACCGACGCCATAATACAGCACCATAACAGCCAGAATTGCCTTGGACAGCGGCAGCACAATGGAGAACAGCACCTTCAGATGGCTTGCACCGTCAATGCGGGCGGCCTCAATCAAGGATTCCGGAATAGATGCAAACGAGGTTTTCAGAATAATCAGATTGTACACGCTGATCATGAACGGCAGGATCAAGCCCCACAGGCTGCCAGTCAGGTGCAGGCTCTTCATATTCAAGTAGGTGGGTATCATGCCGCCGGAGAAGAACATCGTAAAGGTAATGAGCAGCATGATGGGCTTCTGGAACATGACATTGCGGCGGGAGAGAAAGTACGCACCCAGCGAGGTCAGCGTGATCTGCAAAATCAAACTCATGACAAGCACGAACATCGTATTCAGGTAGCCGCGCGCTATCATCGGGTTTTTGAACACCATTTCATACGCGCCGGCGCTGAACCCCTGCGGCCACAACAGAATGCCGGTGTGGCGCATAAGCTGATTGCTGTTGGAAAAAGACGCAAACAGCACATACAGCATCGGGTACAGGCAGGCAGCGGCCACCAGTGCCAGGAAAATATAGTTGATGACGGAGAAGATCTTTTCGCCGGTGGACATTTTGATCTTCGTGGTTTTTGTATTCAGCATGGTGGATCCCCCCTTACCAAAGGCTCGTGTCGGCCAGCTTTTTGCTGAGCTTGTTCGCCAGCACCAGTAAAATCAAGTTGATGACACTGTTGAACAGGCCGATGGCCGTAGAGTAGCTCCAGCCCTGTTCCAGCAGACCGACGCGATAAACATAGGACGAGATAATATCCGCCGTGTCGTAGGTGGAGGGGTTGTAGAGCAGGATGGTCTTTTCGTAGCCGATGCTCATCAGGCTGCCGATGCGCAGGATCAGCATTGTGATGATGGTTGGCATGATGCCCGGCAGTGTGACATGCAAAAGCTTCTGGAAGCGACCCGCGCCGTCGATGGAAGCGGCATCATACAGCTGGGCATCCACGCCGGACAAAGCCGACAGATAAATAATGGAGCCCCAGCCAACCTGCTGCCAGATGTCGGACAGCACATAGATGGTGCGATAGAGTGCCGGGTTCTGCAAAAGCGGGCTGCGCTCACCGCCGAAAAAGACAATGATGTCATTGAACAGACCGCTTGTCATCGAAAAGTCGGTAATCATGCCGACGACGACAATCAGCGAGATGAAGTGGGGCAGATAGGTCAGCGTCTGAACACTCTTTTTAAAACCCTTATGATGGACTTCGTTGATGAGCAGCGCCAGAATGATGGGTGCCGGGAAGCCGAACAGCAGCAGCTCAAAGCTCAGCAGCAGCGTGTTGCGGACAAGACGCCCAAAGAACGGGCTTGTGAAAAAGCGGGTAAAATTGTCCAAGCCGACCCACGGACTACCGAGAAATCCCAGTGCAGGCTTGTAGTTTTTGAATGCGATCAGCGCACCGTACATCGGCTTATACTGGAACAGAATAAAATACATCAGCACGGGGATGATAATGATGTATAGCTCCCAGTTGCGTTGCCAGTCCCGACGGGCGCGGAACGCAAAGCCGTTGCGATTGATCGGCTTGGTCGGTATTTCTGTCTTTTTGGCAGTAGGTGTTTTCATAAGAATTTCTCCCTTTGAGAAAAAAGTGGGACGGGCCAGCTGCCCGTCCCATGTTATGGCTGCCGAAACAGGGTGTTATCAGCGCTTGTTGTAGCGTTCCAGAGCAGCGTCCTGAATCTCGATGGCGCGCTGCAGACCCAGGCTGTTCAGCGTCTCAACATACTGGTCGAAGTTATCCAGGCTCTCGGTACCCAGGATGAACTTGTTGGTCATCTCATCGCGGTAGGTCTCGACCTCGTTCATGATGGTGGAGTACTCCTCGCTCTCCTCGGCCGTAGGGGTAACATTGGGCATGGCATATTGGGCAGCAGTCGCCACAGCCCAAGTCTCATTGGACTTCTTCTGACCATCCAGAGTGTAATACTGCTTCAGATATCTGAGATCCTGCACGAAAGGACCGTTGTAGTTGCCGCGGAGGTAATGGGTCATAACCGTACCGGGAGCCATGCCATCGGAGTTGTTCAGGATCAGGTCTGTGTAAACAGGCTCACCATTGACCATCTCGTAGGAAACACCCTCCGTACCGAAGTTATAGTACATATGACCTTCGTCGCTGTAAGCCCAGTCCAGCAGGCGGGCAGCAGCCTCAACATCCTTGCAGGAGGTGGTGATAGCGACCATGCCCTGGTTGGGACAGGCGCTGTCAATCTGCCCCATCTTGACGATAGTATTCTTATCACGGGAGGGATAGGGGCAGGGCTGCAGGTTGAACTTGGGTTCGATTTCGACACCGGCATTGCTCCAGACACCCATGCGGGAACCTGCCCAGCCGAAGGACGCACCGGCATTGCCGTTACTCATCTTGGCGCTGACCGTCTCGTAGCTGGAAGTCATCATGTCGGGGTCCAGCAGACCCTCGGCATACCAGTCGTGCATGGTCTGCAGGTACTCTTTGTAGTTTTGCTCGGCTGCGCCGTAGTGGGACTTTCCATCCTCGCCTACATAAAAACCGCGTTTCGTGTCATAAGCATAAGCAAAGGGGTTGTTGTCGGTCAAGGCACCCATCGTCCATTCATAGCAGAACGGAGCGGTTGCGCCCTTTTCTTCCTTAAAGGCAGTCAGCACGGTGTGCCACTCGTCAATAGTGGTGGGGATTTCCAAGCCGAGCTCATCAAGCCAGTCCTGCCGGATGAACAGTCCCTCCGTGACACGCAGTTCCTCATTGCCGCGGATAAACGGGAATGCATAGTAGTTGCCGTCATCGGTGCGGCACTGGCGGGCAATTTCGGGGTTGGCGTCGAGATAGGCTTTCAAGTTCGGGCAGTACTGGTCAATGATGTCATTCAGCGAGACGATAACACCGTCGGAGATTGCCTTTTCCGGACCGCCGGGGTAGTTCTGCCAGTGGTATTCCATAACATCGGGCAGATCACCATCAGCAACCAGCAGGTTGAACTGCTCGTTCTCGCCGCCTGTTGGCGGATGCAGGAAGGTGATGTCCACGCCGGTGTTCTCCATCAGCCCCTTGCCAAAGGGGCTTTCGCCCATGTCCTTATAATAGGAGCCGATGTTCTCGTTCAGGTTACACCAGTAGGTGATGCTGTGACCTGCGGCCATCGGGTAGGTGAACTCACCTGCGTTACCGCTCTCGGCAGCGGTAGAGGCACTGCTGGCGGTCTCGGTCGCGGTGGATGCCGTGCTTTCGGTGCTGCCGCCGCAGCCTGCCAGCATTGTGGCGGACAGGGCTGCCGCAGCGGCCAGCGCGGTGGCCTGCTTGATTTTTTTCATGTTGGGGTTCCTCCTTCTTTGTAGTGCTTTTCTCTCTTATGAACTTATGAACGAGGCCCGGCCACTGAGGTTTTGTGGCGCTGAATGGATTTGGTTTTCGGTGGCCGGTGTTCGTTCCGTGCTTAGAGCCTACCACACCGCCGGCAGTAAAACCAGAATAAAAAGCCCTAAAAAATAGGCAAAACCTCAAATCAAAGATGAGAATTTTCAAAAATACATAGGCAATTTCTAAAACGGCAAAATTTATGCACAAAAAGCACAGGTCTATTTTTGTGCATCTTGTATAAGTGCCATGTGCAAAAGCAAAAGCCGGACTGCGACAGTCCGGCTTTTGCTTTTGGGGGTTACTCCTCGCTGTGTGCAGCCTTGTACTGCCCGGGCGTCATGCCGGTAACCTTTTTGAACACGCGGATCAGTGAGCCGCTGTCGCGGTAGCCGGTCTGCTCGGCAATTTTTGCCACCGAAAGCCCCTGCGCCAGCAGTTGCTTAGCAGCTTCAACGCGAACATTACTGATATAGGCCAACAACGCCACCCCGGTCTCTTTCTTGAACTGCGCGGACAAGTAGGTGGGCGTCATGTCAAAGTGCTGCCCCACCTGGGAGATATTCAGGTCCGGGTCGGCATAGTTTTCCCTGATGTACTGCTCCACCCGGTCGCAGAGGGCGCGGGTCGTACTGGTGCTGCCCTTCAGCAGCCGCACACGGCCACAGAGCGTAGCGGAAATTTGAATCAAATGTGCCTGTAATTCCTCGGGGCTGCCCGCATCCCCGGGCGAGAAGCGGATGTCCTTCTGGTCGTCCAGTCCGGCCATAGCTGCGCCCTTGATGAGCGTTGCCGTAATGTCATAGGCAAGGCAGCGGGCCACATTGGGGTCCTGCACCGCGCCATCCAGCGGGAACGCCTGCCGGATAAGGGCGGCAGTGTTTTCCTCGCTGCCCAAAGAAATCAAGTCCATGAGCTTGCGCTCGGTCTCCAAGGGGAATGTGTAGGCCATGCGGGCATCGTGGATACCACGGTAGGCCACAGGCTCGCCGTCATCCCGCAGATAGCTCAGCGCTTCCAGCGCCTCTTGGTAGGCTGCACGGATGTCCGCCGCCCCGGCGTGGGTCTCGCCCACAGCCGCCCCCAGGTCCGCATGGAAGTGGGCACGAATCTGCTGTTGTGTCTCACGGATGTCCGCCAGCAGCTGCTCGTCCTGTGCGGTGGTGCTTTCCTGCATGCCCACGATGGCCACGCAGGTCTCCCCCAAGGCGGTCAGTTCCAGCGCAAAATGCGGCTCAGCAATTTCCTGGAAAATGTTCATAATAGCGATCTGCAACGCCGCAAAGAGCGAGCCATCCCCCTCCGGTGCGCTGTCGGCCATCGGATTTTTAAAGACGACCACCGTATAAAACGGCTCATCAAACCGAATGCCGCTGCGCTCGGCAGTCTCTTGGCTGAGACCCTGCGGGCTTTCCAGCAGCGATTTCAAATAGTAACGCCGCAGGGTCTGCTGACTTTTCCACAGCTCATGCTGTTGGTCGCTGCGCTCGCGGCGACTCTTTTGGGAGTAGTATTCCAGCCGCTCAAACTCGTTTTTCTCGATCAGATCGGGAGCCTCGTCTGTGCCGTCATAGGGGCTGACCAACGCGCCCAGCGGCTGATAATTTTTCTTTGTCAGCCCAGCAGACAACCCCAACCCTAACATCATACAGAGCACCATGCCGCCCCAGGTGAACAACTGGGTCATGCGGGTGTTTTTCATCAGCAGCTTATTGGAAATGCTCAGCACATACTGCCAATCCGTCACGCTGCTGGCACGGGTCAGGTAGGCTTGCTGACTGCCCGAACCAAAGGCAAACGAACCGTCGACCGCCGCCTGCACAATATCCATGGCGGGCGGGTCACCCTCAGCCGTTTTGCAGAGGGCTGTGCCGTCCGGGGCTAAGACATAGAAATCCAGCTCCGGGTCCCAGCAGAACTGCTGCAACCGCTTGACAAACAGCTTTTTGTTCACCGTCACCACAACTGTAGCGTCGGCGTATGACGGCCCGCTGGTCAACGCCGAGCGGATAAAGAGGAAGTCCGTGCCGCCTTCGTTCTCCACCTGAACCATCTCCCACCGGGGGTGACGCTCGTGCAGAAGCTCGCGCCATGCGTCCTCACTCAAGCTGCTGTTTTTGAACCGGGATAGATAAAACAAATGCTGGTCGAGGTAACCCCGGCTGGAAATCACACTGTCCAGATTGTTTAGGCTGATCCACACACTGGTAACATTCGGATGCCCTGTTTCGATAGTCAAAAGTGCGCTCTGTGTGTTGACCATCGCCAGCTGGTCATAGCCGTCCAGTGGTTTCTTTGTCGTGACGATCCGCTGCACGGTCTGATCCTGCATCGTGCGGGAAAGCGTCTGCTCAATCTCGGTCAGGTAGCTGTCCAGGTCGATGCGGGCCTGATCCAGCGCCGAACCATAGATTCGCTTGGACTCCGCCGTAATAATACCCGCGGAATAGTTATATAAAAGCAAACAGAGCAGCAGCGGCACGATCAGCACAAGGATGTAGGATAAAAACCAACCGCCGCGCACACTTTTCTGCTTTGGAAATTTTATGCTGTCGAGCTTCATAAGGCCGCAGCCTCCCTCCCATTTCGGCTTGCAGTTCTCATTTTTTCAGTGTAACAGCGCTCAGTTCCATGCCGCTCTGGCCAAAATAGAACCGCAGGAAGAACTCGTCTCCTGTGTTCAACGCGGGCAAGCCGACAGAAAAATCGCACCAGTCAGCCTGGGCGCCGGTGATGGTCATGGTTTTCAGGAACGCACGGCCTGCGAACACCGATACCGGAATCTGGGCCAGCGGGCTGTTGCCCGGCATGGCACGGCAGCGCAGGTGCAGGGTGTAGCTGCCGCCCTCGGCTGCCGTTACGCGGAACGCCGTCGTGCGGCGGTAGCCGTTGTCGATGGCTGCAATGTCGATGGCTGTGCCATCGCGCAGCGTCAAGGGCAAACCGTTTTGTGCCGCCTGCTGCATGTCCTGCTCGGCCATTGCCTCCAGCTGGTCATCCAGTGTACTCGTGCGGCCGATACTGCGGCGGAAAGCGGGTGTTTGCAGCAAAAAGCGACAGATGTTCGCCGCGCTGCGCTGCAATTCACCTCGGGTCAGGCGGCCTTCGTTCAATGCGACTGCCAGATCGTCCCCACCGGAGTTATGCTCCGGGTCGGTCACGACCATAAAAACATCATTCTGGGCGCGTACCATGGCGGCCACATGCTTGGTGCTGCCGGCACCGCCACGGTCGTTGCCCTCGGCCCACCAGTCACTCATCACAAGGCCAGTGTAGCCCCACTGATCACGAAGAATCGTCGTGACAAGGTCATAATTGCTCGCCGTCCAGTAGCCGTTCAGCGGGTTGTAGGACGTCATGATCGAGCGGGCGTGCTCCTCCTTGACGGCGATTTCAAAACCGCGCAGGTAGATTTCCCGCAAAGCGCGTTCCGACACGACCGACTCCACAAAGTGGCGGCGATGCTCCTGGTTGTTGGCGGCAAAGTGCTTGATGGTTCCGGTCACGCCCCAGCGGTGCAGCCCGCGCAGCTGGGCGCAGGCCATCTTTCCGGTTAAAAGCGGATCCTCAGAGAAATACTCAAAATTGCGGCCGTTCAGCGGGTGGCGATGGATGTTGATGCCGGGACCCAGCAGCGTGTCAACGTGATTTTTGCGCAGTTCCAGCCCTTCCATCGAGTAGAGTTCCGCACTCAATTCCTCGTTGAATGTCGCAGCCAAGCAGGTGCCATTGGGCATGGCGAAAGCTACCGTACCGCAGTCCATACGGATACCGCTGGGGCCGTCGGAACAACAGGCCGCAGGCAGACCGTAGTGCTGCAGGGCATCGCTGACACCGCCGATAGCCCCGGCTGTACCCGGCGTAACGCGCGGGGAGTTCATCCCCTCGCCCCTGACGATCGTACAAAGCTCGTCATCGCTGAACTGCGCGACAAAATCAGCCATGTCCGCCTTGCCGTCAGCCACATCCTGCAGGCGGATGCCCTTGTCCCCCGTCTGGGGGTGCTCTTTCGGCAGACGGATGGCACGATGGGTCTCGGGCAGCTCGACCTCAGTGGGGACGGGCTCCCATGCGGGGGAACCGTCCGCACCGGGGCGCAGCCGCTCAAAAGCTGCGGCTGGTGCAGCGGCGGATTCCTGCTGCTCCACCACCATCAGCGGCAGCGTGACCGTAAAGACCGCCGCGGCATTGCGCACATCGGTACCCAGACTGAAAACATAGTCACCGGCTTCCAGCACAAAGGCGGACTTGTACCCGGTGGTGCCGCTGTCATCATAACTGGCAAAATTGCGCCACGGCACAGTCAGCGTCAAAGTCCGGCTTTCTCCGGGGCCCAGTGTTTTGGTCTTGGCAAAGGCGCACAGCACCTTAGAGGGCTTGCCCAGAAGCCCCTGCGGCGCGGTGCAATACAGCTGTACGACCTCTTTGCCGGGTCGGGCGCCGGTATTTTTGACCGTGGCAATGGCTGTGATCCCGTCGGCGTTCTCGTCCGCACTCAACAGCTTTACCTCAAATTTTGTGTAAGAAAGACCGAAGCCAAAAGGATACAGCACCTTTTCCGGCGCAAATGTTTCAAAGTAGCGGTAGCCGACATAAATATCCTCAGCATAGAAATTGCGGTCGTCCGCACCGTAGTGGTCAGCAGCAGGGTAATCTGCCGGGGTACGGGCAATCGTATCGGGCAGTTTGCCGCTGGGGCTGACCGTACCGTTCAGCACATCCAGCACGCCGCGGCAACCCTCCTGCCCGCCCTGCCAGATGTAGGCTACCGCGTCGGGGGCGTACCGCGCGACCCACTGCATATCCATGATGTTGCCGACATTGAGAAGCACAACAGATTTATTGAAATAGCGGCATACCAGCGCCAGCATATTTTCTTCGTCCTCTGTCAGCAGAAAGCTGCCGGGGGTGTTTGTGTTGTCTTGATCCTCGCCCGCTGTGCGGCCAATGACGATAAACGCCGTGTCGGCGCGCTGGGCGGCAGCGCGGACAAATTCTTCGTCCAGCGGCATTTCAGGCTGAAACCATGGTTCCTGCGCCCAGCCGGTGCCCATCTCGTAGGGGTGGTCTGCCAGCCATGCGGCATAACGGGCCTGCACCTCGGCATCCAGCCGATAGCCGCCGTCACCGCCCAGTATCTCCGGCAGATTCGACACATGGGTCACATTGACCAGTCCGCCGGACCCGGTGCCGCTTTTATAGTAGTGAAATTGTGCGTACCCAAACAAGGCCGCCCTGCCGCCGGAAGCCAGCGGTAAGACAGCCTCATTTTTCAGTAGGACAACCCCCTCCGCCACAGCCTGACGAGCCAGTGCCGCATAGCGGGACATTTCCAACATTGTATTTTTCATAATACTGAAACTCCGATCCCAATGGATTGCAAATTTCAGCGCCACACCTATTATAATACAGGATTTTCAGAATTTGGCAAGTGGGTAACGCGGAATGTTTTGTGGAAAATTTTCAAATCAGGTGGATGCCTTTCGATGTGGATTTCTTTGTTTAAATTGTGTCTCATCTGAAAGAGTGAATCAGAAGTGATTCACTCTGGAGCATATACGAATTTATATGGGCATCTGGGTTGGGTGCTATCGTTTTTGGGGGGTAGACGTGTTTTGCTAGCATAGCGTTTGGATATCCACAAACGCATTTCTGGGGAATCCCCAGACCCCCGCGCTGCTCTTGTGTGACGATAGTGACGCTGATGACGCTTGTGACGCTGTTTTGAGGATATCCCTATACCATATCCCAGATTCAGCGGCATTAGCGTCATCTGCGTCATTCTGATTTTGTGTTTCTCGTAGTATCATTGTTTTTGTTTCGAGCAGTAGTAAACTGCAAGCGTCATTTCACTATAAGTGTGACGGTGGTGACGATGGTGACGGTGTTTGTGGGATAGGGTAAAGGGGTATATCAAAAACATCGTCATCATCGTCAGCATCGTCATTCTACAGGCAAGCCGTTTTAATCTGCGGCTTGCCTGTTTTATTTTGAGTAATGTGGCAGGGTTTTTGCCCCGTTGCCTGTTAAAATGGATTTAGATATTTTGTAAAAGTACAAGGGTTTTTAGCACAATGGGTGATATGCTGTTTTTGAAGTGTAATTTTGGCGTTTAGGCCAGTTCTTGAGAAAAAATTCTTCGCTTTACATCTCTAAACTTGCAGGAATCCTGCAAGTTATACTGTTATACTGAAATTTAATGAAAAAATTCCATTATTTTTTCAGCGAACGTTACCTTTTGCCCTTCCCCAGTGGCTATATAGTAGAGATAATTTTTTCAAAAATTTTGAGGACAGTTGCAAAAGTTGCGACTGCCGGTCTGTATGATATGATTTGGAATCTTTCTAAAAATTTGAACTTTTTCTAAACAGTTTAAAAAACCTCGTAATTTTCGCCGTTCTCAGCGGCTATATAGTAACGACCTTTTTATAAATTATTTACATAGGAGGAACCCATGAACACGGAATTTCAAAATTTACCCAATGTTGTCAGCCCCAAGGAAGTGCAAACTTACTTCGGTATCTCGCGCTCGACCACCTACCGCATATTTCACGACGCAACTTTCCCGGCGTTCCACATTGGAAACCGACTGCTGGTGCGGCGGGATGAACTGCTGGGCTGGCTGGAGCAGCAAAAGGTCAATAAAGCCCAAAACGAGAACCCGAAGATTGTCGGGTCTGATGAATAGCTTTGTGGTCGTACCTGTGGTAGTCTTTGTGTCACGAAAGGAGACGATGCACCGTGAAAGACACATCTAAAGCATCCCTGCGCCGCGGGCATAACGAGGGCAACATCCGTCAGCGCACAGACGGGCGGTGGGAGGTGCGGCTATCTGCCGGAATCGACTACAAGACCGGCAAACCTAGGCGCACATCCACCTGCTGTAACACAAGACAAGAAGCCATCGCCATTTTACAGCAGCAAGCCCACGAAGTCCGCACACAGGGCTGGCGCGATCCGATGTCCGTGACACTGGGAGAGTGGTATGAATACTGGCTGGACACCTATATGAAGGACACCGTCAAGCAATCTACTTACGCCAGCTACCGCAGCTACTTGAACAAGCATTTTTGTGTGCTGGGGAAAATCCTGCTGAAAAAGTTAGAGCCGCACACCTTGCAGGAGTTTTACAACTACAAATTCCGCGAGGAAGGCTTATCCCCCAAGACCTTGCGCAACTACCACATGGCATTACACAAGTGCTTACAACAGGCCGTAAAGGAGCGCTTGTTAGTGTACAACCCCTGCGATGCTGTGACCCTGCCCAGCGGAGAGAAACCAGAAGTCGTAGTCTTTACCAACGACCAGCAGCGGGCGCTGGTGCAGGCCAGCTACCGCCACCGCTACGGCGTGTTTATCCGCTTAGACTTGTGTACCGGATTACGCATGGGGGAGTTGCTGGCGCTGAAATGGGAAGATATTGATTTTTCCACCGCCCAACTCCATGTACGCCGCACCATCAACCGCCTTACCAAGTACGAAGCCCACGACGACGAAAACAAAACCGAAATCGTATTCGGCACCCCCAAAACGAAAAACTCCCGCCGCACGATTCCACTGACCCGCACAATGGTAGATGAGCTTACCCGCTGGAAACAACAGTAAGCGCAGGACAAGCAGCGGGTAGGGGATAAGTACACCGACGATGGCTTCATCGTCACCAACGAGTTTGGACACTACTTTGAGCAGAAAACCTTCAAGGATTACTACGACCGCCTGTTGAAGGATGCCGACATCGGGCACTTTACCTTCCACGCCCTGCGGCATACCTTTGCCACCCGTGCGCTGGAACGAGGCATGGACTACAAGACCCTGTCAGCCATCCTCGGTCACTACTCGGTGGCGTTCACGATGGACACCTACGTTCACAGCATGGACGAACATAAGCGGCACGAAATGGACAAGATGGATGATATGTTCGGGATGCAGTACAGTATCTCTGTAGAGAACCGGCCCTACCCTGTGCTTTGCACACTATCCCCGGACGGCTACACTGCCCATGTGCCGGACTTCCCCAAAATCACCGCACAAGCGCCAACACTAGACGCTGCCCTGCTGGAAATCAAGCAGCAAATCGAAAAAGCCCTACGCCAATATAAGAACCCACCCATTCCCACCAAACAAGACCAAATCGTAGTGCCAACCAACAGCGTGCTGGTACTCGTCAAAGCAGGTTGACCGCTCCTATTTTTACCTGCCAACTCCGCAAAATTTATCCACAAAAAGCGCCCGG
>SAUS01000039.1 GCA_004000625.1 Candidatus Cibiobacter qucibialis
GGCATCTGCCGCACCTCGCTCGCCGTATCGGCACTTAGAATTATGCGGTATTGCCTTTATTCTCTATTCTTTCTTATTTGAGCGAAAGGTTGTTGTCGTTTTGGGTAAGCAGATCAAAGCGGGCGAAAAACTGCCGTTTTTCAAATACGATACCCCGTACAGCGCGGCCAACAGTTTCCGCCAGCTTTTGGCGGAGCATGCACCGCTGGTACTGGTGTTCATGAGCAACTTCGGCCACCCCATCACCCGCACCTTTGTGGGTCGGTATGCCGCCACCTATGACGAGCTGACCGGCGGCAGCCTGGCGCTGGTGGTGCGTTCCCGCGCGGACCGCCTGGCCCGCAGCGTGGGGCCGGATACCCTGCCTTATCCTCTGCTGTGCGATGCGGACGGCGTTCTGTATGACCTGCTGGATATTCCCACCCGCAGCGGAGCGCTGAGCACCTACAGCCTGGAAGCATGGCAGATCATGCGGGATGCCAAGCGCCGCGGCTATCACTCGCCTGCCAACGGTCAGCAGCAGCTGCCGCTGACCCTGGTGCTGGACAAGGACGGCACGGTGCTGTTCAGCCATTACGGTGCCAGCCTGACCGATGTTCCGGCGGACTGCGGTGCAGCCCAGTCCTTGTTGGAAGATCTGGACGTAGCCAAGCCGGTAGATGTGGACGATGCCGATGTGACCATCTATGCGGACCCCGGCGCAGCGCCGGATATTCCCGGCCTGACTCCGCATGTACATGAATACGCCCAGCCGAACCTGGGTGAAACCGGCGTGTTCAGCGTGTTTGACGACGCCTATAAAGACGAAGAGTAAGCAAAACAAAACCCGCGCCCCTTCCGCTGTGTTATACCACAGCTGGCAGGGGCGCGGATTTTTATTGCTTTATAGGGTGTTGTTTACTGCATCACTGCGCCCAGGTTGGCGGAAGCCACCATGCGGGCGTAACGGGCCAGCCAGCCGGACTTGACGTTCGGCTCCGGCTGGACGTAAGCAGCCTTGCGGCGTGCCAGCTCTTCATCGCTGACGGCCAGATGGATGGATGCTTCGGGGATGTTGATCTCGATGGTATCTCCTTCTTCAATCAGGCCGATGGGGCCGCCGGAAGCAGCCTCCGGGCTGACATGGCCGATAGCAGCGCCGCGGGAAGCGCCGGAGAAGCGGCCGTCCGTGATCAGGGCCACGGTGGTGTCCAGCTTCATACCAGCCAGTGCGCTGGTGGGATTCAGCATCTCACGCATACCGGGGCCGCCCTTGGGGCCTTCGTAACGAATGACCACCACATCGCCGGGTACAATCTTGCCGTCATAGATGGCCTGGATGGCGGTTTCCTCGCTGTTAAACACGCGGGCCGGGCCGGAGTGGACCTGCATTTCCGGTGCAACGGCGCTGCGCTTGACCACACAGCCGTCCGGGGCAATATTGCCCCACAAAATCTGCAGGCCGCCGGTCTTACTGTAGGGGTTCTCGATGGAGCGGATGGCCTTATCGTTCATGATGTGGGCACCGGCGATGTTCTCGCCCAGCGTTTTGCCGGTAACGGTGGGAACATCCAGATCCAGCAGCCCAGCCTTAGCCAGCTCTGCCTGCACAGCGGGAATGCCGCCAGCAGCGTACAGATCCGGCATGTGGGTGGGGCCTGCGGGAGCCAGGTGGCAGAGGTTCGGGGTCTTAGCGCTGATCTCGTTGAAGAGCTTCAGGTCAATGGGCACACCGGCTTCGTAAGCGATGGCCAGCAGGTGCAGCACCGTGTTGGTGGAGCAGCCCAGGGCCATATCGCAGGTCAGGGCGTTGCGGATGGAGCGTTCGTTGATGATCTGGCGGGCGGTCACATTGTTCTTGACCAGATCCATGATGGCCATACCGGCCTTTTTGCCCAGCTGCAAACGCTTGGAGTAAACCGCCGGGATGGTGCCGTTGCCGGGCAGGGCAATGCCGATGGCCTCGCACAGGCAGTTCATGCTGTTGGCGGTGTACATGCCGGAGCAGGAACCGCAGGACGGGCAGCAGTTGCAGGTGCAATCTTCCAGCTGGGCGTCATCGATCATGCCGGCCTTGTAAGCGCCGACGGCTTCAAACATTTTGGAAAGGCTGACTTCATCGCCGCCATAACTGCCAGCCAGCATGGGGCCGCCGGAACAGACAATGGCGGGCACATCCATGCGCACAGCGGCCATGACCATGCCGGGAACGATCTTATCGCAGTTGGGCACCAGAACCAGGCCGTCCAGTTGGTGGGCCATAAACATGGTCTCCACACTGTCGCAGATCAGCTCGCGGGAGGCGAGGGAGTACTTCATGCCGATATGGCCCATGGCAATGCCATCGCAAACGCCGATGGCCGGAACCAGCACCGGGGTGCCGCCCGCCATGCGGATGCCTGCCTTGACGGCATCGGCCAGCTTATCCAGGTTCATATGGCCGGGAACGATCTCACTGTAAGCCGAAACCACGCCGATCAGCGGGCGTTCCAGCTCTTCCGGGGTGTAGCCCAGGGCATAGAACAGGCTGCGGTTTGGGGCGCGCTCCGGGCCTTTTTTAACGTTATCACTTCTCATATTTTTCTCTCCTTTGCAGCGGGAAAAGGGTATGGTTCTTTTCAGGGGTGATCTTTGCTGTTTATAGTATCGCACAAATACCAGAAACAAGCAAATAAATTCATGTCCCGGAACGGTCGCTACGCCCGCAGGCACGTTTCGGAGGCCCGCAGGGCAGCACCCCGGCTCTTAGGCTGGAGATAGACCGTTCTCTATAAATAAATTTTAGTTATCTCGCGAGGAACCACCCCTCAGGCCGCTTCGCGTCCAGCTCCCCTCCAGGGGAGCCAATATCCTGCCTTAGGTCGTGCTTGGCTCCCCTTTGAGGGGAGCTGTCTGCAACGCAGACTGAGGGGTGGTTCCCCGCGCAGAGCCTGAAACTAGCAATAGATTCATGTTTCGGAACGGTCAAGACCGTTCCCTGCAAATCGGGCTTATGGTATGCAGCTGCCCCCGTAGGGGGCGCACATCGTGCGCCCGCGGCCTTAACATGACAGTCACACCAAACAAACACAGGGCGGCCATGCCCCGGAACATCCGGTTTCCCGGCTGCCAGAGGGCTGGCCGCCCCATGTTTATGCCCGCAGATGCAGGCCAAATATTACGTCAGATGTCCGGAATTCGATTACTTCTTCATCCAGCTCATCATGCCGCGCAGTTCCTTGCCGACCTTTTCGATCAGGTGCTCGGACTGCATACGGCGCTGTGCCAGGAAGTGGACCTTGCGGCCGCCCTTCGGGCTCATCTCGGTCAGGAACTCGGAAGCGAAGGTGCCATCCTGGATCTCGGTCAGGACCTTCTTCATCTCCTTGCGGGTTTCCTCGGTGATCAGGCGCTTGCCGGTGCGGTAGTCGCCGTATTCAGCGGTGTTGGAGATGGAGTAGCGCATCTTGTCAAAGCCGCCCTCGTTGATCAGGTCAACGATCAGCTTCATCTCGTGGCAGGTCTCGAAGTAAGCCATTTCCGGTGCGTAGCCAGCTTCCACCAGGGTGTCAAAGCCAGCATGGATCAGCTCGCAAACACCGCCGCAGAGCACAGCCTGCTCGCCGAATAGGTCGGTCTCGGTTTCCTCCTTGAAGGTGGTCTCCAGGATGCCTGCACGGCCGGCACCGATGCCGGAAGCGTATGCCAGGGCGATCTCCTTTGCCTTGCCGGTGTAATCCTGCTCTACGCAGATCAGGGACGGGCAGCCTTCGCCTTCAGTGTACAGGCGGCGGACAATGTGGCCGGGGCCCTTGGGAGCGATCATGATAACGTCAACATTTTTCGGGGCAACAATGGTCTTGAAATGGATGTTGAAGCCGTGTGCAAAAGCCAGTGCCTTGCCCTCGGTCATGTAGGGGGCAACCTGGCTGTTGTAGATGTCAGCGCACAGTTCATCGGGAACCAGCATCATAACAACATCGCCGGCCTTGGCAGCCTCTTCAACTTCCATCACCTTAAAGTTTTCATGGGTTGCAGCAAACTCGGATGCCTTTTCCCAGTGGGCAGAGCCCTTGCGCAGGCCGACAACAACGTTCACGCCGCTTTCAGCCAGGTTTTCGGAATGGGCATGGCCCTGGGAGCCAAAGCCGATAACAGCAACGGTCTTGCCGTCAAGCACGCCGAGGTTGCAGTCGGAATCATAATACTTTTTGATTGCCATGATAATTTCTCCTTTGTTTTGTTTGTATGGTTTGTAAAAATAAAAACGTATCTATCTTCAACCCGCCGCCGGGGATTCCTGAAAGGGCCGCGGGCCAAATGCAAGTTCGTTGAACCGCAAAAGCTGCTTTATTCTTCGTCCTGCGGGCAGTGGGTGCCGGGCAGCGGCAGCTGAGCGGCGCGTACTTCCTGCGGGGGCTTTTGCATGTGGGGATGCTTGCCGCCGCGCTCCAGCGCGGTAATGCCGGTGCGGCACAGTTCCAGGATATCGTATCCGCTGAACATTTTCAGGAAGGCGTTGATTTTTTCCGGGCGGCCGGTCAGTTCAAACACCATAGAGTCCGGCGAAAGATCAATGATCTTGGATTTATAGATCGTAGCGATTTCCCGCATTTCGGCACGCTCGGCGGTATTGCAGGCCACTTTCAGCAGCAGCAGTTCCCTCTGCAGGCTCTTATCCGGGGTCAGTTCAAATACCTGGCGGGTCACTTCCAGCCGCTCGGTCTGTAAAATCAGCTGGCTGATGGCGGCATCGTCGCCATGCAGGGTAACGGTAATGCGGCTGACCGCCGGGTCGTTGGTGGCGGAAACCGTCAGGCTGTCAATGTTGAAGCCGCGGCGGCAGAACAGGCTGGACACGCGCGCCAAAACACCGTTATGGTTATCCACCAGCAGACTGATGACCCGCCGGGGTGCCTCTGTTGCGGCAACTTTGTTCGGATTTTGATTTTGCTGCATTGCGTGCTGCCTCCTTACTCCATGATGATATCGTTGATATCGCCGCCGCCGGGGATCATCGGCAGAACCTTTTCATCCTTGCCGATGCGGCAGTCGATCCAGGAAGGACCTTTCTGCTTCATGGCGTCGGCGAACGCTGCCTTGAACTCGGCAATATTGGTAGCACGATACCCCTTTGCGCCAAACGCTTCAGCCAGCTTTACAAAGTCGGTGCGGCGCTGGGGATCGGTGTTGGAATAGCGCTTGCCGTAAAAGCTGGTCTGCCACTGGCGCACCATGCCAAGCACCTGGTTATCAAAAATAACAGTGATGATGGGCAGTTCATAGCTGACGGCGGTGCAGCCTTCGTTCAGGTTCATGTGGAAGGAACCGTCGCCGGTCAGCATGACCACGCGGTGGTCATTGCCCAGGGCAACCTGTGCGCCAATGGCCGCGCCGTAGCCAAAGCCCATGGTACCCAGGCCGCCGCTGGTCAAAAAGCCGCGGCTCTTGGTGTGGTGCAGGTACTGGGCAGCCCACATCTGGTGCTGGCCGACATCCGTTACATACACGGCCTCGGGGCCGGCCTGCTCACAGATCTCGTTGATGATCTGGTGGGGTTTCAGCTCGGTGAAGCTGTCCTTCGGGTGGTAGTCATTGCGCTGCCATTCACGGATCTGCTCCATCCAGATCTTATGTTCGGTCTTTTCGACATACGGCAGGATGGCTTGCAGGATATAGGAAGCATCGCCTGCCAGTGCCAGATCCACATCCACATTCTTGCCCAATTCACTGGGGTCAATATCGATCTGGATGATTTTTGCCTTGCTGGCAAACTTATTCGGGTTCAGCGCCACACGGTCCGAGAAGCGGGCGCCGACGGCAATGACCAGATCAGCTTCCGAAATAGCCTTGTTGGCGGCATAGCAGCCGTGCATTCCCAGCATACCCAGGTTGTGCGGCTCGCCATAGCCCAGCACGCCGGCGGCCATCAGGGTGTGGGTGGCGGGCATACCGGTCTTTTCCAGCAGGTCACGCAGGGGCTGGCAGCCCGCCGCACTGCGCACGCCGCCGCCAAAGTAGACGATCGGGCGTTCCGATTCATTGATGAGCCGTGCGGCTTCCTTGACCTCTTCCTCATTATAGCGGGTCACGGTTCGGATCAGCTCCGGCTCTTTGTGGGTGAACTCGCAGGAGTTCGCGGTGACATCCTTGGGAATATCCACCAGCACGGGGCCCTTACGGCCGGACTGTGCAATGCGGAAGGCTGCCCGCATGGTGTCGGCCAGGTCTTCGACCTTGCGCACGGTGAAGTTGTGCTTGGTGATGGGCATCGTGATGCCCTCAATGTAAGCTTCCTGGAAGCTGTCCCGGCCCAGCAGGCTGGTGGCAACGTTTCCGGTAAAGGCAACCATCGGCACGCTGTCCATATAAGCGGTGGCGATGCCGGTGACCAGGTTGGTGGCGCCCGGACCGCTGGTGGCCAGCACCACACCGGTGCGGCCCGTTGCGCGGGCGTAACCGTCTGCCGCATGGGAAGCGCCCTGCTCGTGGGCGGTCAGGATATGGCGGATGCGGTCAGAGTTTTTATATAGTTCGTCGTACAGGTTCAGAACTGCGCCGCCGGGATAGCCAAAAATTGTATCGACCCCCTGCTCCGCGAGCACTTCGACAAAAATCTGCGAACCATTCAGAATCATTGAAAAAACTCCTTTCCGTTTCTTAAAACAACCCCTATGCGGCAGCCTCTATCCACCGCGTTTGAGTAACAAAAAAGCCCCTGCCGCTTGCAGCACGGAATGCCAAACGGCTTCCGTTTTCACAAGAGACAAAGGCGTAAAGCTCTCTGCGGTACCACTCTTAATTGGTATAGTACTATACCCACTCAACAGGCTTCCAACAAAGCCCTGTGCTGTAACGGGCACCCCCGGAACCGCCTATTCACCTTGCTTTCGGCAGAACTGCTCCGGAACCAGTTCGCGGCGTACCTGCCCGCTGCCTTGCACCAACCGGCAGCTCTCTGGGGGCGGCAAAAGCCGTTACTAACTTTCCTTCGACACATTTGATTTAGCTATGTGGTTGATTGTACCGCAATTTTTTGCCTTTGTCAACACAAAAACAACAAATTACACAAATAGAGAATTTAGCAGGCTAAAGTCCTGCGTTCTTTCGTAAGGCAATACCGCATAATTCTAAGTGCCGATACGGCGAGCGAGGTGCGGCAGCTGCTAAGCCAAAAGCGCAGATAATACTTTGTGTATTATCGAGTATTTTGGCAACGCAGATGCCGTGCCGCAGCCGCCGGAGCGGTGCTTAAGCCGTAAGGCGGGAATTGTGCGGTATTGCCGTAAATACAAGGTCATTTTGTCACTTGCACCACAGCGGCAAAAAAGCTATACTGAGTAAACAGAGCAAGCATTTTTGCACTCCTGGAGGAATTGGGAATGATGAAGTTGAATACCATGCGCACCCGGCTGGATGGCCTTGTGATTTTCCGCGGTATTTTGCAGGCCAACATTGTGCCTGCGTTCCGCGCCATGCTGGCCGCTGTGGGGAGCGAGGATTTTGTAAGCGCTGCAGCTGATTTTGAAAACCAGCTGTTTGAACGCGGCGGCAGCTGGACCCGCGTGCTGCTGGACGCCGTTTTGCAGGATGAGAACATCTGCATCCGCAAAGCTGCCAGCGGCGGCGCCGGGCAGGCCGCTGCCCGCTGCATGGACAGCGAGCTGGAATTTTTGCAGCAGCTCAGCCGCGTTACGCTGGTTGATTTGACCGGCGGCGAGGAATCCCTTGCCTTTCTGCCCCGCTGGGAAACCGAGGAAGTGGATTTTGCCGCCGCTTACGCTGAGCGCCTGGCTGAAGTTGGTCAAAAGGGCTACGGCATGTTTGCCCGCCACCACATGTTCACCATTGAGGATGGCAGCCTGATCCCGGTGCGCTTCCCGGATCCGCAGCGCTTAAGCGAGCTGCCCGGTTACGAGCACGAGCGCGAAAAGGTAATTGCCAACACCAAGGCTTTGCTGTCCGGCAAGCCTGCCGTGAACGTTTTGCTGTACGGCGATGCGGGCACCGGCAAATCCAGCAGCGTGAAAGCCATTGCCAATGAATTTGCGGCGGATGGTCTGCGCCTTGTGGAAGTGAAAAAGAACCAGCTGTATCAGATTCCGGCCCTGCTGGATAGCCTGGCCCAGAACCCACTCAAGTTCATTTTGTTCATTGACGACCTGAGCTTTTCTGCCAACGACGACAACTTTGCCGCGCTGAAAGCCATTTTGGAAGGCAGCGTGGGCGGCCGCAGCCAGAGTGTTGTGGTGTACGCCACCTCCAACCGCCGCCATCTCATCAAGGAAACCTTGAGCGACCGTTCCGGTGATGACATCCACGAGGCAGATACCCGCCAGGAATTGATGAGCCTTTCGGCCCGGTTCGGCCTGACGGTCACCTTCCAGCGGCCGGATAAAGTTCGGTTTGAAGAAATTCTGCTGGATCTTGCCAAGCAGTACGGCGTGCAGATGCCGTCTGATCAGCTGTTCACCAAGGGCGAAGCATTCGCCATCCGTGCCGGCGGCCGCAGCCCCCGTGTTGCCCGCCAGTTCATCGAGCTGCTTTCGGCAGGAGTAAGACTGTAAGGGAGTTAGGGCAATACCGCATAATTCTAAGTGCCGATACGGCGAGCGAGGTGCGGCAGCTGCTAAGCCAAAAGCGCAGATAATACTTTGTGTATTATCGAGCATTTTGGCAACGCAGTTGCCGTGCCGCAGCCGCCGGAGCGGTGCTTAAGCCGTCAGGCGGGAATTGTGCGGTATTGCCTTAGGAAGTAAGAGTTAGAAGTCAGGAGTTTTTAGGATGCCTGCGGCATGATTTTGATATCAGGCCGTGGGCATTTTGTTATACATTCTTTAATTTTAGCTATGCTTTCGTCTTAAGCTGCGTGCCTTCCCCTATTTCTTAACTCCTAACCCCTAACTCAAAATTACGCTCTCTCGCTTACCAGCTTAAAGCCTTCTTCGGTCAGTTTGGCTTTAATTTGTTCGATTTGGGTGTGGTCGCGGGTTTCAAGGCCGAGCTTGAGGAAGCAGCTGGTCACGGTCATGTTGGGGTCGGCCAGGTCATACTGCACGCTGACCACATTGGCCCCCATGCCGGAGATGATCTCGCTCACGCGGGTCAGTTGGCCGGGCTTATCCTCCAGGGCAATCATCAGATTGGTCTTGCGGCCGCTCATGATCATGCCGCGGGTGATCACGCGGGAAAGGATGTTTACATCGATATTGCCGCCGGAAATCAGGCAGACGGTCTTTTTGCCCTCGATGGGCAGCTTGCCGAACAGCGCGGCGGCAACCGGCGTGGCACCGGCACCTTCGGCCACCAGCTTCTGGTTTTCCATCAGGGCCAGGATGGCGGCAGCAATCTCATCCTCGCTGACCGTCACGATGCCGTCCACATACTGTTCGATCATCTTAAAGGTGGTTTCGCCGGGGGTCTTTACCGCAATGCCGTCCGCAAAGGTATCCACATGGTCCAGCGTTTCATACGTATGGTCGCGGTACGCATTGTACATGCTGGCGGCACCGGTAGCCTGAACGCCGTAAATCTTGACATCGGGGCGCAGGCTCTTGATGGCAAAGGCCACACCGGCCAGCAGGCCGCCGCCGCCCACGGGCACCACAACAGCTTCCACATCGGGCAGCTGATCCAGAATTTCCAGGCCAATGGTACCCTGACCGGCAATGACCAGCTCATCATCATAGGGGTGGATGAAGGTCATGCCTGTTTCTTTCTGTAGTTCCACAGCGCGGTCATGGGCGTCATCGTAAGTGCCCTTGACCAGCTCCACCTGGGCGCCCAGGCGTTTGGTGCTTTCCACCTTCATCAGCGGCGCGCCGTCCGGCATGCAGACAACGCTCTTGATGCCCATGCTGGTGGCGGCCAGTGCCACGCCCTGTGCATGGTTGCCCGCCGAGCAGGCGATCACGCCTTTGGCGCGCTCCTCTGCGGTCAGCTGGCTGATTTTGTAATAAGCGCCACGCACCTTAAAGCTGCCGGTCACCTGCAGGTTCTCGGTTTTCAAGTACAGGTCACTCGCGCTGTTCAGCCGCGATGCCGCAATCAGATCCGTGCGGCGTGCAACGTCACGCAGAACAAACGCGGCATGGTAGATCTTATCCAGTGTAAGCATTGATGTTCCCTCTCTTTTTGCTGCCCTGCATATAAATGACAATGCAAGCGGCGGTCCCCGCATATGCCGCGGAGCCGCCGTGTTCTCTGCTTCGCCTTTGAAGTCTGTGCATCATTATAGTTGAGTGTGTTTAATTTGTAAAGTGAATCATTTTCATGTGTATGGCTGTCACGGACAGTTTTCGTAAAGAGAGAGTTAGAAATAGAGTTAGGAGTGAGAAGTTAGGAGTTTTAGGGCAATACCGCATAATTCTAAGTGCCGATACGGCGAGCGAGGTGCGGCAGATGCTAAGCCAAAAGCGCAGATAATACTGGATGCTGCAAAGGTGAGCGCCGCCAGTGGCGGAAACAGCGAACCGAAGCAGGGGCAGCGGTCGCAGAGTGCGAGGGGCTTTTGCCCCCGAAGCACGATGCGGGTACCGCAACCCGACATTATCGAGCATTTTGGCAACGCAGATGCCGTGCCGCAGCCGCCGAAGCGGTGCTTAAGCCGCTAGGCGGGAATTGTGCGGTGTTGCCTAAGCATTATAAAATTAAAGCATTCAGAGATTAAGTTACAAGGTCGGTCGAAATATACGGATTGTATATTTTAATATATATTATCCATTCGCAAATTTCACGAAACTCTTGCCATGCTCTCTACTCATTTTTTGAGCCGCGCCACGCGCGGCGGTCCACCTTCATTATTCATTCATTATTCATTATTCATTATTCTCTATTCTTTATTTATTCCTTCAACTCGTCCCTCCTAACTCCTAATTCCTAACTGCTTTCGTTTTTCTGCTGTCAAACCTGCCAAAACATGCACCGTATTCTTGTGCTTGTATACACTTTTTTCGGCCTGCAGAATCGGCTATAATGTATGTATACAAGGTCAGCGAAACGGTTGGCATCCCGCCAGTCCGCTGCCGCTGCAAGCAAAACGGGAGGATTCCGCCCCATGGATATTCGTTATTCCTGCAATCAGCGTGACTTCAAGCGCTATACCACCGAGGAAGTCCGCAACGAGTTCCTGATTACCGATCTGTACAAAGCAGATGAGATGGTTGCCGTTTACAGCCATGTTGACCGCATGGTCACGTTGGGCTGCATGCCGGTCAACGAGGTCGTGTCCATTGATAAGGGCATTGACATTTGGGCAAACTTTGGCACCCACTATTTCCTGGAGCGCCGCGAAATCGGCATTTTCAACATTGGTGATGGCGCCGGTACCATTACCGCAGACGGCGTGGCCTATCACCTGGGCTATAAGGACTGCCTGTACATCACCCAGGGCACCAAGGAAGTTACCTTTGCCAGCGATGATGCCGCCAAGCCCGCCAAGTTCTATATGGTCAGTGCTCCGGCCCACTGCCGTTACGAAACCAAGCTGATCACCCTGGCTGACGCTGCCAAGCGCCCGCTGGGCACCCTGGAAACCTGCAACAAGCGCACCATCAACCAGTTTATCCACCCCAGCGTGCTGAAAACCTGCCAGCTTTCCATGGGCATGACCGCTCTGGAGCCGGGCAGCAACTGGAACACCATGCCCAGCCACACCCACGAGCGCCGCATGGAGATCTACACCTACTTCGAGATTCCCGAAGGCCAGGCCGTATTCCACATGTGCGGCGAGCCGACCGAAACCCGCCATGTTGTGATGCACAACTATGATGCTGTTATCAGCCCGTCCTGGAGCATCCACAGCGGCGTTGGCACCTCCAACTACACCTTCATCTGGGCCATGGGTGGTGAAAACATGGAATTCGATGACATGGATAACATTGCTACGACTGATCTTCGGTAAAGCCTTTTTATAAAGAAAAAAGAATAATTAAAAGTGATGGTATTCCTTCATTATTCTTTATTATTTATTCTTTCTTCATTTCCAATCTCGTTCCCCTGCCGCTCTATGCGCGGCTTTTGAATTACATAACATCACTTTCAGGAGGTAAGAAATATGTCTGTCTGCACCCCGAAATCTTTTGATCTGACCGGCAAGGTTGCCCTGATCACCGGCGCTTCTTACGGCATCGGTTTTGCTATCGCCACCGCTATGGCAAACTGCGGCGCTACCATCGTTTTCAATGATATCAAGCAGGAACTGGTTGATAAAGGTCTGGCCGCTTACAAAGAGGCTGGCATCACTGCCCATGGCTATGTCTGCGATGTTACCAACGAAGACGCCGTCAACGCCATGGTCAAGCAAATCACCGAGGAAGTCGGCCACATCAACATTCTGGTCAACAACGCCGGTATCATCAAGCGCATCCCCATGTGCGAAATGACCGCTGCACAGTTCCGTCAGGTCATCGATGTTGACCTGAACGCTCCCTTTATCGTTGCCAAGGCCATCATCCCCGACATGATCGAGCAGGGCGGCGGCAAGATCATCAACATCTGCTCCATGATGAGCGAACTGGGCCGTGAGACTGTTTCCGCTTACGCGGCTGCCAAGGGCGGCCTGAAGATGCTGACCAAAAACATTGCTTCCGAGTACGGCCAGTACAACATTCAGTGCAACGGCATTGGCCCCGGCTACATCGCCACCCCGCAGACCGCGCCCCTGCGTGAGATCCAGCCGGACGGCAGCCGCCATCCGTTTGACCAGTTCATCGTTGCCAAGACTCCCGCTGCACGCTGGGGCAACGCCGAGGACCTGGGCGGCCCCGCTGTCTTCCTGGCATCTGAAGCTTCCGATTTCGTCAACGGCCTGATTCTGTACGTTGACGGCGGCATCCTGGCCTACATCGGCAAGCAGCCGGGTTGATTGGGTGTCGGTTTGTCTCCCATAAAGGTCTGACCTGATCATAAAAGATTTTCCCCCGTTTTGCAGCAGGCGTAAATGCCACTGTGGAACGGGGGATTTGTTTTTTATGCTGATGTATGGGCATTTTTAACAGGCCAGCAGTTGGATTATTTGAGTTACGGAATATTTCGCAGCTCGTCCGCGGGCGCACAATGTGCGCCTCTACTCGTGTGGTAATTCTAAGGCAACACCGCACAATTCCCGCCTTGCGGCTTAAGCACCGCTCCGGCGGCTGCGGCACCTCGCTCGCCGTATCGGCACTTAGAATTATGCGGTATTGCCCTCATTAAAATAGTTCCTCCCTCCTACCTCCCAACTTTTTCTCTTCGCCCCGATTTTGCCCTCTTTTTTGCCCTTTTGCACAAGAAAAAGATTCTCATTCTATGGAAAAAGCCCTGCTGTCTTTCAGGCAGCAGGGCAATTTTTACAATGTTTTATTTTCTGATTTGTGCAGAATTACAGGTGGAAGTAACGCTGTGCGTTGTAGTAGCTGATGCCTTCCACGATCTTCTTCAGGGTCTTCTCATCGCTGGGGTACTGGCCATTCTCGACCCAGTTGCCGATGAGGTTGCACATCAGGCGGCGGAACAGTTCGTGGCGGGTATAGCTCAGGAAGCTACGGCTGTCGGTCAGCATGCCGATAAAGTTGCCCAGCAGCCCCAGGCGAGCCAGGGTCTTCATCTGCTGGTACATTCCGTCGTCGGTATCGCAGAACCACCAGGCAGAGCCCAGCTGGATCTTGCCGGGAACTTCGTCATCCTGGAATGCACCCAGGATGGTGCCCAGCATGTCAAAGTCGGCGGGGTTCAGGCTGTACAGGATCACCTTCGGGCATTCGCCGGTCTCGGTCAGCTTGCTCAGCAGGCTGCTGATGGCGGCGCTGCCATCGGTCACAGCGATCATATCAAAGCCAGTATCGGGGCCCAGCTTCTTGTACATCTTCTGGTTGACATTGCGCAGGCAGCTGTAATGGATCTGCATGGCAACGTTATACTTTTTGTACAGGCGGCCCAGGCTGATCAGCAGGTAGGTGGTGTATGCGTCGCCCTCTTCCTGGGTCAGCGGCTCACCGGCCATAGCCTTTTTGAAAGCTGCGGTTGCCTTTTCGGCGTTGGTCTCCACGTAAGGAACATAATCCAGCCCGTGGTCAGAAGCGCGGCAGCCCATCTCAACAAAGAACTGCAGGCGCTCTTCCAGAGCGTTGACCACACAGTTGGCGCAGGCGAACTTGCGGCCAACAACTTCTTCCAGCTTATGGATGTAATCCGCAAAGCCGTCCTTGCGGATGTTCAGGACCTTGTCCGGGCGGAAGGAAGGTGCAACAACAACCTTGATGGTGGGGTCTTCCTTGATCTTCTTGTGCCATTCCAGGCTGTCGATGGGGTCATCGGTGGTGCCGACCATGGCAACGTTGCTCTGCTCGATCAGGCCGCGCACGGTCATCTTGGGATCATGCTGCAGCTTATCGTTGCACAGGTTCCAGACTTCCTCAGCGGTATCGCCGTTCAGAACGCCGTTGTAGCCAAAGTACTTTTTCAGTTCCAGGTGGCACCAGGTGTACATCGGGTTGCCGATGGCCATTTCCAGTGCTTCTGCAAACTTCTGGAAGCGCTCGCGGTCCGGCTTGTCACCGGTGATGTACTCTTCGGGCACACCGTTGGAACGCATCACGCGCCACTTATAATGGTCGCCGAAGTAGTAGTCAGAGCCATCGGCCAGAACCTGATGGCCGCCCAGCCATACCTGAGCGATATTTTCAAAGCGGCGGTCCTCGTAGATCTCCTGCGGGGGAATGTGGCAGTGATAGTCTACGATAGGCAGCGTTTCTGCATAATCATGATACAGGTGCTGCGCGGTGGGGGTTTCCAGCAGGAAATCCTTGTCCATAAATGCTTTCATAATTGCAAGCTCCTTCGTTGTGTGCTGCGGGTCAACAGAACGAATCATGCTGCCTCCAAACAGCAGAATAAAACATAAGCTGATATTATTATACATACTTGCAGCGGTTTGAACAAGTTGCAAATCTTGCCCTTTTGATGTAAAAAGCACTAAAAATATTGCATCCCGCTTGTGCAAAACAGGGAAAGGGAAAAAAGTCAAAGAAGGAGCGCAAAATATGTGCGCTTCTTCACGAAAGAATCTTGACGTTGCAAGCAAAAAAAAATACAATGAAGCTAAACAAGGCGCTTACGCAGCGCAGGGCGTTTTTGTCTGGCCCTGCACACCGCCGCCGTAATTGCACACATTGCAAAGGAGAATTTCCAATGGGAACTTTGAATTATCAGGTCCTTGAAAAATCCGGTTATGATGGCTACATTCTGAAAAATGCCCCCGAAAAGGTTTTGCAGTTTGGTGAGGGCAACTTCCTGCGTGCCTTTGTTGACTACTGGTTTGACCTTGCCAACGAAAAAGCTGACTGGAACGGCAAGTGCGTTCTGGTTCAGCCCATCGCCCCCGGCCTGGCCAAGATGATCAACGAACAGGAGGGCCTGTACACCCTGTACCTGCGCGGCAGCGAAAACGGCCAGAAGGTCGATGACAAGCGCGTGATCTCCAGTGTATCCCGCTGCCTGAACCCGTATGAAAAAGCTGATTACGAAAAGATGATGGACGTTGCCGCCAGCGACGACCTGGAAATCATCGTTTCCAACACCACCGAGGCCGGTATCGTTTATGATCCCGCCTGCCAGCAGAACGACTGCCCGCCGTCCAGCTTCCCCGCAAAGCTGACCCAGGTGCTGTACCACCGCTACAAGGCCGGCAAGAAGGGCATCATCATGCTGGCCTGCGAGCTGATTGACAACAACGGCAAGGAGCTGCTGAAGTGCGTCAACCAGTACATTGACCAGTGGGGCCTGGAAGACGGCTTCAAGAAATATGTCAACGAGGACTGTACCTTCTGCGGCTCTCTGGTTGACCGCATTGTTCCGGGTCGCATCCGCGACCCGAAGGAAGTTGCCGAGCTTGAAGAGAAGCACGGTTACGCTGACCCCCTGCTGGACGTTGGCGAGGTTTTCGGCGTGTGGGTCATTGAGGGCGACACCAAGCTGAACGATATCCTGCCGTTCCGCAAGGCTGGTCTGGAAGACCACGTCTTTGTTACCCCCGATATGAGCCCGTATAAGAAGCGCAAGGTCCGCATCCTGAACGGCGCACACACCGGTTTTGTTCTGGGTGCTTACCTGGCAGGCTTCGACATTGTGCGTGACTGCATGCACGACGAAACCATCCTGGGCTACATGAACAAGATGCTGCTGCAGGAAGTTGTTCCCATTCTTCCGCTGGACCAGGACGACTGCAAGAAATTTGCTGCCGCTGTGGAAGACCGCTTCAACAACCCGTTCGTCAACCATGAGCTGATGAGCATCTCCCTGAACTCCACCTCCAAGTGGCGTGCCCGCAACATGCCGTCCTTCCTGGAATATATCGAGAAGAACGGCAAACTGCCCACCTGCCTGACCATGAGCTTTGCCGCTTACATCGCATTCTATTCCAACAACATCCAGGAACTGAACGATAAGGGCCTGGTCTGCAAGCGCGCCAAGGGCAACGAGTACACCGTTTCCGATGACCGCTATGTGCTGGAATTCTACAATGCCCACAAGGATGACGACATTCCGACCCTGGTTCATGCTGTTATGACCAACGAGCAGATGTGGGGCCAGGATCTGACCAAGGTTGCCGGTTTTGAGGAAGCCACCGTCAAGAACCTGACCCTGATCCGTGAGCAGGGCGCAATGGCCGCTTATAAGAGCTGCCTGTAATTTGAGTTAGGAGGTAGGAGTGAGGAGGTAGGAGTTAGGGAGCAGCGCAGAGCCTTTGGTTATCTGCAAAAAGCCCTAAGGCAATACCGCACAATTCTCGCCTAACGGCTCAAGCACCGCTCCGGCGGCTGCGGCACGGCATCTGCGTTGCCAAAATGCTCGATAAGACATCCAGTATTATCTGCGCTTTTGGCCTAGCAGCTGCCGCACCTCGCTCGCCGTATCGGCACTTAGAATTATGCGGTATTGCCCTAAAAGCAGGGCTAACAATTCCTAACTTCTACTTCCTAACTCCTACCTGTTTTTATCGTAGTAAGGAGATTCTGTATGCCTCTTGCAATCAAGATCAACCCCAAGGATAATGTTGTGGTTGCCCTGCATCCCATTGCCAAAGGCACCGCTGTGCCGGTGGACGGTGCATCTGTGACCGCTGTTGAAGATATCCCCCAGGGCCACAAGATGGCCATTGCCCCCATCCACGCGGGCGAAAATGTCATCAAGTACGGGTTCCCCATCGGCCATGCCACCGCTGATGCCGTGCCCGGCACCTGGATGCACACCCACAATGTAAAAACCAACCTGTCCGGCGAGATCGAGTACAGCTACCACCCCAATGTGCACCCGCTGGCCCCCGTTGCTCCCGAAACCTTTATGGGCTACCGCCGCAAAGATGGCCGTGCAGCCACCCGCAACGAGATTTGGATCATCCCCACCGTTGGCTGCGTGAACGACTGCGCCAAAGCCCTTGTGCGGGACAATCAGGATCTTGTGACCGACAGCATTGACGGGCTGTACACCTTCACCCATCCGTTCGGCTGCTCCCAGACCGGCCATGACCACGCCCAGACCCGCAAACTGCTGGCTGCGCTGGCCCGCCATCCCAACGCCGGTGCCGTGCTGGTGCTCTCCCTTGGCTGCGAGAACCTGACCCATGAGCAGTTCCTGACCGAATTGGGCGAATACGACCATGACCGCATCAAGTTCCTGACCTGCCAGGATGTGGACGATGAGCTGGTTGCGGGTCGTGAGATCCTGAAGGAACTGGCCGCTTATGCTGCCCAGTTCCAGCGCGAGCCGATTCTCTCCAGCGAGCTGGTGGTCGGCATGAAGTGCGGCGGTTCGGACGGTTTGTCCGGCATTACCGCCAACCCCACCATCGGCCGCTTCAGCGATATGCTGTGCGCCCGCGGCGGTTCCACCGTGCTGACCGAAGTGCCGGAAATGTTCGGTGCCGAGGGCTTTTTGATGGATCGCTGCCAGAACGAAAAAGTGTTTGAGAAGGCCGTGCATATGATCAACGGCTTCAAGGAATACTTCATCAGCCACAACGAAGTTGTATACGACAACCCCAGCCCCGGCAACAAGCAGGGCGGCATCACCACGCTGGAGGATAAATCCTGCGGCTGTGTGCAGAAGGGCGGCAGCGCCCCCATCATGGACGTTATCGGCTATGGCGATGCTGTGACCACCAAGGGCCTGAACATGCTGTACGGCCCCGGCAACGATCTTGTTTCCGCCACCGCCCTGACCGCCGCCGGCGCCCACATGATCTTGTTCAGCACGGGCCGCGGCACTCCGTTCGGTGCCCCCGCTCCCACCCTGAAAATTGCTACTAACAGCCAGCTGGCTGCCAAAAAATCCACCTGGATCGATTTTAACGCCGGTGTTGTTGCTGACGGCGAAAAGACGCTGGATGAAGCCGGTGCTGACCTGTACCAGCTGGTGCTGGACGTTGCTTCCGGCAAGCAGACCTGCGCCGAGAAGAAGGGCTTCCGCGAAATTTCCATCTTCAAGGATGGCGTTGTGCTGTAATTTTTGCACTGATGCTCTGGCTCCCACCGCATTTTTTACCCAAACGGGTAGAGCCGGGAACATTTTGAGAGTATAATAGAATTAAGGCAATACCGCACAATTCCCGCCTTACGGCTTAAGCACCGCTCCGGCGGCTGCGGCACGGCATCTGCGTTGCCAAAATGCTCGATAAGACATCCAGTATTATCTGCGCTTTTGGCTTAGCATCTGCCGCACCTCGCTCGCCGTATCGGCACTTAGAATTATGCGGTATTGCCTTAAGAAGTGCCCGCCGGGAGCTGTGTCTGCCTGCGGTGCACAAAGTGGAACGGCTCCGGGCGTTCCGGGTGCTCTGGGATCAAGGCGCTGTGCGCTGCTCCAAGAATCCCGGTGCGGTCGGGCCGTTTTTGTAACTGAAGAAAGGGGACTGTAACAATGTCCAAGCTGACTGCCGGTACTTACGAAAAGTACAATGCCAAATATTCCACCCTTACCCTGACCGATGGGGAGTACGCCCTGACCGTTACACCGGAAAAGGGCGGCATGGCAACCTCCTTCACCAAAAGCGGTGAGGAATACCTCTGGCTGCGCGATAAGAACTATGAATCCTCGGACCGCCCCCGCTGCGGCGTGCCCATCCTGTTCCCCAGCTGCGGCAAACCGGACGGCGGTGTGCACCACTTTAACGGCTCCGATTATCCCATTGAGGTCCACGGCTTTGCCGATTTGCTGCCCTGGCAGGTCAAGACCGCTGCGGATGATGAGATCGTGCTGACCCTGACCCCCAACGGCCTGACCAAGTTTGTTTACCCCTTTGATTTTCTGCTGGAAATGCGCTATACCCTGTCCGGTGCCAAGGCCGGGTTGGAACTGACCGTGCACAACACCAGCGACAAAGCCCTGCCGTTCAGCATCGGCTTCCACCCGTATTTCGCAGCTTCCAAGCTGGAGAACGTCCACTTTGACATCAACGCCGCCACCTGCTCCGAGAACGCCAAGGGCGAGCAGCCCGCCGCACCGGAAACCATCACCTTGACCCGCAAGGAAGGCTCCGCAGATTCCATCCGCCTGATGACCGGCGTAAAGAGCCCGATGCGCCTGACCGATTCCGGCAGCGGCCACACGGTGGAAGTTGCCTTTGATGAAAGCGTGTTCACCAACGGCGTGCTGTGGCAGCAGGATGCCGAGACGTTCGTCTGCATGGAGCCCTGGAACGGCTGGGCCAACAGCGTGAACGAAGCCGGCCGCCACATTGAGCTGGCCCCCGGCGCAAGCAAGACCTTTGCCTGGAGCATTACCATCGGCTGAGCTTAACCGCCTGCCCTGCATCTGCTGAACATTTTTAACCAACTGCCCTCTGCTGTGTGGAAAACTGCAGGGGGCAGTTTGCTTTGCCCGGCTGCCAAAATTTCCTGTCCAAAATTACGCAATCTGCCTGCTTTACCGGATTGTATTTTGTTTGACAAAATGTTACCATATTCTTATAAATATAAAAGTTTTAACGCCAACATTCCGCTGCCCACCGGGCAGCTGCGATCATAGAGGAAACCGCCGATGGAACAAAACAAACAGCCGTCGGGGCAGCCCCGCAAGCCGGAACAGCAGCCCCGCCAGACCTACCGCAAACAGTCCCAGCCCAAGTCCCCGCAGGGCCGCCGCCCACAGCCCAAAAAGAAGCAGCAGCCCAACCTGCGTCTTGCACTGGCCGCGTGCGTGCTGGTCGCCGTTGTGGCGCTGGTAGTGATCGGGCTGGTCGCCTGCAACAGCAGGCAGAAAGCCCCCCTGACCATTGACCCCGGCACCAGTGCCGGAGCGTGGGCCAAGAACGATGCCGGGTACTACTTTAACAGTGACGGAGAGCCGATTCTGGCCGCCACCAAAAAAGGCATTGACGTGAGCAAGTATCAGGGTGAAGTGGACTGGGAGAAAGCCCAGGCTGCCGGGATCGATTTTGCCATGATCCGCTGCGGCTTTGGCAGCGAGTGGAACGGCACCGGCGATTACGCCCAGGACGATGAACAGTGGCGCCGCAACGCGGACGAATGCACCCGCCTTGGCATCCCCTTTGGCACCTATTTGTATTCTTACGCCACCACCGAGGAACAGGCCAAATCGGAAGCCGAACACGTTGCCCGCCTGCTGGGCCTTGTGGCACCCCCGCACGAGGGGCTGGACGATTACACCGCCACCCCCTACCAGCTCAGTTACCCGGTCTATTATGACCTGGAGGATAAATCCATCACCGGCCTGTACCCGGACGAGATGGCCCACCTGACCGAAGTATTTTTCGACCGCCTGAAAGAACTGGGCTACAAGGGCGAGGAAGGCATTTACGCCTCCATCAACTGGACCCGCGGCCGCCTGACGGACCCCGCGTTTGACCGCTGGCGCGATAATTTCTGGATCGCGCGGTTCAATTCCGCGTTGGGCTACACCGGGCCGTATTCCATCTGGCAGGCCACCTATACGGAGCCGGGCGAAAAGTACGGCGTGCAGAGCGACACGGTGGATGTTGACTTTGTGATGGAAGAGCTGACCTTTACCGGCATCAAAGCAACCAGCAAGGACATCCTGCCCTCGCTGACCAACGACACCTACAAAAACGAGCTGTGGCTGCCCAAGGCGAAAGCCACCGCCACCCTGCTGACCGATGAGCCCAGCGAAAGCGAGGGCGGGCAGAAAATCTTCTGGTCCAGCGATAATGAAGACGTTGCCACCGTGAATAAGCACGGCGAGGTAAAAGCCAAGGCGGACGGCACCTGCACCATCACCGCCACCCTGGCGGATGGCCGCATGAGCGCCGATGTGACGGTGCGGGTGGGGGCATTCACCATTCCTGTTTACGTTACCGGTAATCTGCAGGGCTTGACCGAAGGCGAAGAGATCGGCCTTGCGGACATTGCTGCCCTGAAAGCGGGCAGCGAGGACTCCATTCTGGTGGATGCAGGCGGCAGTTTGCAGGGCACCGCCCGCGCCAGCCTGACCGGCGGCATGGATATGACCAGCGCCTTTGCCGCAGCCGGGTATGATTTGCAGGCCTTTGATGCTTCCGATATGGCGTATGGCACTGACCGCCTTCTCAGCGATGTAATGACCGCCACTGGGCCTTCGATTGCTTCCAACCTGTACACGACAGAAGACGAAGCGTTGCTGGCCCGTTCCACCAGCTGGAGCCGCAACCGCATTTCCAACGGCATGAACACCATTGTGGAGGAAGCAGGCAAAAAGATCGGCTTCTTCTCGCTGGCCTCGATTGGCAATTCCGCCCAGACGAAAGAACTGACCGCTGCGGACCTGGCGCTGGCGGCTTCCGAACAGGTTGCTGCTTTGCAGGCCCAGGGGGCTGACGCCATCCTTTGCATTGCCGGGCCGGATACCGACATCAGCGGCATTTATGCCGACCTGGCAGACCTTGGCGTGACCGCCGTCTTGGATGCCGGCGCCACAGCCAACAGCACCGCAAAGGCAAACGGCATTGCCATTGTTGCCGCCGGGTCCGGCTGGGACAGCGTGGGCTGCCTGAACCTGACCTTTGCGGCGGACGGCAGCATGACAGCCGAACCCGCCAGCATAAGCGCCGCCGACCTGAAATCCGCCCGCGGCAGCTACACCACCGCCCAGCAGACTGCCTATGATTCCGCCTTTACAAGCCTGCAGAGCCTGGCAGACGGCGACGAGGATGTGCGCAGCCAGACGCTGTTCACCTTTGAAGCCAACGAAAGTGCGGATAAAACCATCAGCTTTGCCAACTATGCCGCCGCACTTTACCTGGCCTATGCCGATGGTGACCGCGCCAACTGCCCGCAGGATGCCGCCGACCTGACCGTAACCGCGCTGGCAGGCGGCATTACCGAGCTTGACTTTGGCGATGTTACCCGCGGGGCGCTGTGTGATGCCGTTCCCGCCGGGCAGCGGCTGGTGCTGGCGCGGACGACCTCCGCCGCCATCGGTGCCCTGATCGACACCGGTACCGTGACCCGCACCTATGAGGAAAGCCTGACTGCCTTTGAGCCGACGGACGGCGACGCCCTTGTGGTGACCGATACCGCCACGCTGGAAGCTCTGGAGCAGGCAGGCGGCAGTTATACGATTCTGCGTGATTATGGGGATGTCTTTTGGGATATCCGCATGAATATCAATGATGTAACCAATAACTTTGCAAACCCGTTTACGTTGCCCGAAGCACCGCAGCGCGGTGCCGGGAGAAAGTGAGGCTGTTATGAAGCTGACCTTTTTGGGCGCTGCCCGTGAAGTGACCGGCAGCTGCACCCTGATTGAAGCAGGCGGCCACCGCTTTTTGGTGGACTGCGGCATGGAGCAGGGCAAAGACGTTTACCCCAATGCGGACCTGCCCTGCGCCCCCGGTGAGATTGAAGCCATCCTTTTGACCCACGCCCACATTGACCATTCGGGACGCATCCCCTATCTGTACAAGAACGGATTCCGCGGCCCCATTTACAGCACAGATGCCACCATGGACCTGTGCGAAATCATGCTGGAAGATTCCGCCCACATTCAGGAGCAGGAAGCCGAGTGGAAAAACCGCAAAGCCCAGCGCAGCGGCAATGAGCTGGTAGAGCCGGACTACACAGTAGAAGACGCCATGGCCGTGATGAAGCAGTTTGTACCGCAAAGCTACGGCAAGCCGCTGGAAGTTTTCCCCGGCATTACGGCCACCTTTACCGATGTAGGCCACCTGCTGGGCAGCGCTTCCATCACCTTGCAGGTAACGGAGAACGGCGAAAGCCAGACCATTGTGTTCTCCGGCGATATCGGCAACCTGAACCAGCCGCTGATCCGTGACCCGCAGTACCTGACCAAAGCGGATTTTGTGGTGATGGAATCCACCTATGGTGACCGCACCCACGGCCCCAAGCCGGACTATGTGGCCGAGCTGACCCAGATTTTGCAGGAAACGTTCGACCGCGGCGGCAATGTGGTCATTCCCAGTTTCGCCGTGGGGCGCACGCAGGAAATGCTCTATTTTATCCGCCAGATCAAAGAGGAGCACCGCATCCACGGGCACGATAACTTCCCCGTGTTTGTGGACAGCCCGCTGGCCAGCAAATCCACCACCATTTTCCGGGAAAACTTCAGTGAATGTTATGACGCCGAAGCCATAGCCCTGGTGACGAAGGGCGAAAACCCGCTGGCGTTCCCCGGTTTGCAGATCAGTGAAACCAAAGAGGATTCTGTTGCCATCAACCTGGACTCCACCCCCAAGGTCATTATCTCCGCTTCCGGCATGTGTGATGCCGGGCGCATCCGCCACCACCTCAAGCACAACCTGTGGCGCGGGGAATGCACTATCCTGTTTGTGGGGTTCCAGTCCCCCGGCACGCTGGGGCGCGCACTGATCGAGGGTGCCGATGAAGTACGGCTGTTTGGCGAAACGGTGCAGGTCAATGCGCAGATCCGCCAGATGAGCGGCTTGTCCGGCCATGCGGACCGGGACGGCCTGTTGACCTGGATCCGCCACTTTGATCCCAAACCCAAACATGTGTTTGTGAACCACGGCGAGGACTTGGTTGCCGATCACTTTGCCCGCACCCTGACGGCGGAGGGCATCCCGGCAGAAGCGCCGTACAACGGTGCCGTGTATGAGCTGGCCGGCGGGGCCGTTGCCCTACTGCGGCAGGGCACCATGGTGCCGATGGCCAAGGCCAGCCAGCCTGCCGACAAGCCGCGCACCAGCCCGGCGTTTGAACGCCTGCTGAACATGGGCAAGCGGCTGCTGGTTGTGATCGAGCACAACCGCGGCGGTGCCAACAAGGATCTTGCCCGCTTTGCCAGCCAGATCGCCAGCTTGTGCGATAAGTGGGACAGGTAGGAGTTAGGAGTTGGGGGCGTGTGGCTCATAGAACTCGCTGGTTTCCTTTCTTTGTTCCTGCTTTTTCAACTTTTTAGGGCAATACCGCATAATTCTAAGTGCCGATACGGCGAGCGAGGTGCGGC
>SAUS01000040.1 GCA_004000625.1 Candidatus Cibiobacter qucibialis
GGCATCTGCCGCACCTCGCTCGCCGTATCGGCACTTAGAATTATGCGGTATTGCCCTAAATAAGATGGCCGCAAAAGATAAACACAGCCAATCATCAAAATCAGAAAGCCAGAGCGGAACGGTTGTTTTCGGCCATTTGCTCTGGCTTTTTGCTGCCGGGCAGGTGCATTTTCATGCAGGGAATATCTCGTGTTCTATCCCTCGCCCTGGCTCCGCTGGATTTTATTTTGCGGGCGGGCTGTTAGCCACGGTACACTGCTTGCAAACAGTACAAAATTGTGGTAAGCTATTAACAAATATCACAACCATTCAATTCTGCCGGCTTACCCGGCAGCGGGAGGATAGAGCTATGGATGTACGCAACAGCATTGATGGCAGCCTGCAGATCTCCAATGAGGTCGTAGCCAAGATCGCCAAACTGGCCGCACTGGAAATTGATGGCGTGGCCGATGTTTCTTCCGGCAGCATGCAGAGCGTGCGCGGGTTGCTGAGCAAAGCCAGCCTGCAAAAGCCTGTTACGGTGGATTTAAGCGATGGCGTTGCTGTGGTGCAGGTGCATGTAATTGCCAAGTACGGCAGCAAAATTATGCCTGTCTGCGCCAAAGTGCAGGAAAACGTCAAGCAGACCATCCAGAATATGACCGGCATTACGGTTTCCCGTGTGGATGTGATCGTTGCCGGGCTGGAAGAGCCTGCCGCAGACCAGCATAAATAATTGAAAGATGGGAACAGTGACAATGGAACAGAATCTTACCCGCCGCGAAGCACGCGAAAATGCTTTTCTTGCGGCTTTTTCCGCAACCTTCCACCCGGATGATCCGCAGCCGGTGCTGCTGAACCAGCCCGAAAGCCACGAGCATCCGCTGGATGAGTTTTCCCTGCGCATTCTGCGCGATATGGAAGCCCATTCGGAAGAAATTGATGATGTGATCCGTGCAAACCTCAAAGGCTGGACCATTGCCCGCGTTCCGCGTGTCAGCCTGGTAGCCCTGCGTGTGGCCCTGGCTGAAATGATGTACGGCGAAGAAAAAAAGACCAGCGTTGCCATCAACGAAGCCGTTGAACTGGTCAAAAAGTATGGCTCTGACAAGGACTATCAGTTCGTCAACGGCCTGCTTGGCACCGTGGCACGGGCGCAGGATAAGCCCGCCGAAGAATGAGAACGCTGGGCATCGATACAAGCAATTACGCAACCTCTCTGGCCGTGTTTGACACAAACGCCGGAGAGGTTGTTTGCGATTGCAAACGCTTCCTGCCCGTGCGGGAGGGTCAACTGGGCCTGCGCCAGAGCGATGCGCTGTTCCACCATACCGCCGCCCTGCCGGAAATGCTGGCAGAACTGGGCCAAAAGGTGAACCTGACGCAGATCGAAGCTGTCGGCGTATCCGCCAGGCCCCGCCCGGTGAATGCCTCCTATATGCCATGCTTTTTGGCGGGCGTCAGTGCGGCCACAGCGTTCTGCGCGGCCAAAGGCATTCCGCTGGTTCAAACGACCCACCAACAGGGGCATATCTCCGCGGCCCTTTTTGCGGCCAGCGGGGCAGACCTGTTCGGCAAAGAAGAGCTGGTGTTCCATGTGTCCGGCGGAACCACTGACCTTTTGCACTGCAAGGGGCCGGACAGCATTACCTGCATTGGCACCAGCAGCGACCTGTACGCGGGCCAGGCAGTGGACCGCCTTGGCGTGCGGCTGGGCTATGCGTTCCCGGCGGGTATCTATGTCAGCCAGCTGGCGGCAGCCTGCACCGAGAACATCAAACCCAAAGTCAGCGTGCGCGGCACAACCTGCAGCCTTTCCGGCTTGCAGAACCAGTGCGAAAAGCTGCTGGCAGAGGGCAAAAGCCCGGAATATGTCAGTAAGTACTGCCTGCTCTGCGTGGCAGAAACCCTGCGCCGCATGGCCACCGCTGCCCTGGAGCGGAACCCCGGTCTGCCCGTGGTGTTTGCAGGCGGCGTGATGAGCAGCGAGATCGTGCGGGATTATATCACAAAACGGATGCAGTACGCCTATTTTGTGCCCGGCAAGTTTGCCAGCGATAATGCCATCGGCGTGTCCATCCTGGCGGCAAGGGAGATCAATGCATGGCCGAATACATCAATGTAACCACCCTGAACCTGCTGGCTAAACAGGTGCTGGAGCAGTGCGAACCACTGAATAACCTCATCGTCTGCGGCGAGGTTTCCAACTTTACGCGCCATTACAAAAGCGGCCACTGCTACTTTACCCTGAAAGATGAAAACGCCGCCATCAAGTGTGTGATGTTCCGAGATAAAGCGCGTCTGTTGGGCTTTGCGCCGGAAAACGGCATGCTGGTGCTGGCGTATGGCCGGGCAACGCTGTATGAGCGGGACGGCGCATTCCAGCTGTATTGCGATTATATGCGCCCCTTTGGCGCCGGTGCGGCCCAGATGGCCTTTGATGCGCTGAAGAAAAAGCTTTCTGCCGAAGGCCTGTTTGATGCTGACCACAAACGCCCGCTGCCGCCTATGCCGCAGTGTATCGGGCTGGTCACATCCAAAACCGGTGCGGCATTACAGGATGTGATCCACATCATCACGCGGCGGTGGCCGATGGTCAAACTGCTGCTGGCCCCCGTCAGTGTGCAGGGACTGGAAGCGGAAAAGAGCATTGTGGATGGCATCCGCCGCCTGGATGCAGACCCGCACCCGGATATAATTTTAATCACCCGCGGCGGCGGTAGCAAAGAGGATTTGTGGGTGTTCAACAGTGAGCGCATTGCCCGCGCAGCCTATGCCTGTAAAAAGCCAGTCGTTTCTGCGGTCGGGCATGAAATTGATACCACAATTCTGGATTATGTGGCTGACCTGCGTGCTCCTACACCTTCCGCAGCGGCGGAACTCTGCGTGCCGGATCAGGCACAGGTGCGGCACGAAATATTCATTTTACAACAAAATATTCAAAAAAATATACAGTCCCGCCTGGAAATGTGCTATAATAAATTCAACATCATTTCCCCGGCTGCAGCCATGCAGAACGAAAAAACAGGAATTGACGCTCGTGCGCAGCTTTTGCGGCAAGCGACAGCACAGATACAGGCCGTTGCAGCCCAAAAGGCAGCTGCCTGCACCCAGGGGCTGCACACCGCTGCTGCGGTGGCAGCGTCACTGAATCCATATGCAGTCCTTGCACGCGGCTATACCATGGTCGCGGATGCCCGCGGCCGCTGCCTGACAACAGAACATCTGAAGCCGGGGCAGAAGATCACTGTTATCGGCAGCAATGCAGCCGCACAGTGTACGGTGGATGCCGTGGCACCCACTCAGGGGAACCCTGAAAAGGAGCAAACCGATGAGAGCACCTAAAACCTTTGAAGAAGGGCTCCAGCGCCTGCAGGAGCTTTTGGCAAAAATGCAGGATGAAACCACAACGCTGGACCAATCCGTTAAACTGTATGCCGAAGCTGCCCAGCTGATCCAGTACTGCAACACGGCGCTGGACAAGGCAAAATTACAGATCGAAGAGATCGACGCATCGCTGGCACAGCCCGGCGCGGATGAGTGAACCCGCAGGATAAGGAGGCTTTTCCCCATGGAACAGGAACGTTATCAACAGCAGTATAAAGCCTTTGTACAGCAGGCGGAGCAGCGCCTGAACGAACTGTGCGATGTTTATCTGCCGGTAAAAGCCCAAATCAGCCAGGCAGCGCGTTACAGCCTGCTGGGCGGCGGCAAGCGTGTGCGCGCCGTGCTGGTGCTGGCTGCCTGCCAGCTGGCGGGCGGCGATACCGCAGCTGCAGCCGACTATGCTGCGGCGCTGGAAATGCTGCACTGCTATTCCCTGATTCACGATGACATGCCCTGCATGGATAATGATGATTACCGCCGCGGCCGCCTGAGCTGCCATAAGCAATATGGCGAAGCAACCGCCCTGCTGGCGGCGGATGCCCTGGTTACAGCAGCCTTTGAAGCTGTTGCCAACGCGCCGACCCACCCCCAAAGCCGGGTGCAGGCGGCGGCCCACCTGGCCAAAGCAGCCGGGGCACGCGGTATGTTGTATGGCCAGGAACTGGATAAGCATTACGAAACCGTGCACGCCAGCGAAAGCGAGCTGCTGGAACTGCATGCCCACAAGACCGGCGCATTGATTATTGCCGGTGTGGACCTTGGCTGCGATGCCGCTCAGGCGGACGATGCCCTGTGCACTGCCCTGCAGCATTATGCCGCGGAGCTGGGGCTGGTGTTCCAGATCGTGGATGATATTTTGGATGTGACCGCCACGACGGAAGAACTGGGCAAGCCTGTTGGCAGCGATGCCGAAAACGACAAAACGACCTTTATCACCCTGTATGGGCTGGAAGGTGCCCGCAGCCTGGCAAAGCAGCATAATGATGCTGCCCTGGCTGCCCTGGCGGACCTTGGCCCGGAAGCAGACTTTTTGCGCGAGATGGCAGTGGAGCTGCTGACCCGCAGCAAGTAACATATTACAGCAGGGCAGGCGGTGCGGCCCACTGCCCGGCAGCTTTGCCGGGAACCCGCCTGTTTGGCCCGGTGTGAGGAGAAAACTACCATGATGACGCTTTTGCGCGAAGCGCTGAGCTGGAATTATGTGCTGGTAACGGCGGTCATCAGCTCGCTGCTGGCACAGTTCACCAAAGTGATTCTGAACCTGATTATCCTTGGCAAATTTATCCCGGAACGCCTGTGGGGCGCAGGGGGCATGCCCAGTGCACACTCCGCAACGGTATGTGCGCTGTTGGTTGCCACCGGGCGCTACTGCGGCACAGGCTCCACGGAGTTTGCCCTGGCGCTGGTTTTGGCCATTATTGTAATGTATGACGCAATGGGTGTGCGCCGGGAAACGGGCGAGCAGGCCAAGATTCTGAACCGCATGCTGAGCGAATGGATGGATCGTGAATCAGATGCCATGCCCTTTTTGGGAGATAAAAAACTGAAAGAGATGGTGGGTCATACCCCTATCCAGGTTCTTACAGGTGCCATTTTTGGCATTGCTGTTGGCCTTTTGATGCCAATGGTGTAAAAACAGAGCAAACGAGGTATGTGATCATGAAATATCCTTATCTGGATAAAATCCAGAAAAACGGGGATGTAAAAAAACTGCCGCAGCAGGAACTTCCGCTTCTGTGTGAGGATATCCGCAATTTTTTGATTGAAAGTGTTTCCTCTACCGGCGGGCACCTTTCGTCCAACTTGGGCGTGGTGGAACTTACGGTGGCTTTGCACCGTGCGCTGACTCTGCCGCAGGATAAAATTTTGTTCGATGTCGGTCACCAGTGCTATACCCACAAGCTGCTGACCGGCCGCCGGGAGGGCTTCGCCCATCTGCGCCAGGTGGACGGCCTTTCGGGCTTTCCCTCCCCGCAGGAAAGCGACTGTGATACCTTTATTGCGGGGCACGGCAGCACGGCGCTTTCCACCGCCATCGGTGTGGCACGCGCCAAAAAGCTGAAAAAAGAACCCGGCAAGGTCGTTGCCATCATCGGGGATGGCGCGTTCACCGGCGGCATGGTCTATGAGGGCATGAACAACGTCAGCAACCTGAACAACCTGATTGTGGTGCTGAACGATAACAAAATGTCCATCTCCAAAAATGTCGGTCAGATGGCAAATTATCTAACCAAACTACGCACAGACCCAAAGTATTTCCGGGTTAAGGCTCATATGGAAACTGCGCTGGAGCGTATCCCCGCAGTGGGCACTGCTCTGGTAGAGGTGCTGCAGGAAGGGAAAAAGATCATCCGCCGCGGCATCTACCACTCCACCATGTTCGAGGAAATGGGGTTCCAGTACGTTGGCCCGGTGGATGGCCATGATGTTACCGAGCTGACCCGGATCTTTACCAACCTGCAGGAACAGTATTCCCCGGTGTTTTTGCATATTGTCACCCAAAAGGGTAAGGGTCTGAAACCGGCGGAAGAAAACCCCGGCGAGTTCCACAGCGTATCCGCGTTTGATCTGGATCACCTGACAAATCCGGAAATGTCGCCCAAGGATTCTTTCTCCAACCGCTTCGGCAACAAGCTGGCGGCCCTGGGCAGGGAAGTGCCTAACCTGTGCGCCATTACGGCAGCTATGAAATACGGCACTGGCCTGAACTTCTTCTACCGCGCCATTCCGGAACGCTTTTTTGACGTTGGCATGGCGGAAGAGCACGCCGTAACCTTTGCGGCGGGCCTTGCCAGCCAAGGCATGCTGCCGGTTGTGGCTATCTACTCCACCTTCTTCCAGCGCGCTTATGACCAGATGATTCATGATGTGAACCTGATGCATCTGGATGTGCTGTTTGCCGTGGACCGTGCTGGCCTTGTGCCGGGCGATGGCGAGACCCACCAGGGCATTTATGATACCGGCTATTTCAGCCAAATCGGCATCCCGGTGTATTCTCCGTGCAACTATGCGGAACTGGAATACTGGTTGGAAGCACTGGTCAAAACCATGCGCGGCCCCCGCGCCATCCGTTATGCCCGCGGAGAAGAAAAGCCGGCTCTGGCGGCCCTTGGATGCACCGGCAAACCCTATGATATGCTGTGCGGTGCGGACAAGGCCGATACCGTTCTTGTCAGTTATGGCGCTGAAACCGAGGAGATTCTTGCCGCGGCGGAACTGCTGCGCCACCAGGGAATGGCAGCGGACTGCTGTAAGCTGGTGCAGGTTTATCCCTTGCCGGATGGTCTCTGCCGCCAGCTTTCCAACTATAAAACCATCCTGTTTGCAGAGGAATCCGTGGCAACGGGCGGTATTGGCCAGCAGCTTTGCACTGCCCTGCAGGCAGCAGGTTGGCAGGGCCGCTTTATCCTGCGCGGGGTAGATAACACCCATCTGCTGCACGCCACAGTGCCGCAGCTGCGCCGGGACCAGGGCTTGGATGCTCATACTCTGGCCCAGGATGTGTTGACCCGTAACTGAAATAAGTGAACCGAAAGGTTGTTTATCAATGAAAATTCGTCTGGATCAATACCTTTGCCAAAACGGCTATGCCCAAAGCCGGGAGCGCGCCAAAGCACTGATCATGTCCGGTATTGTCTTTGTCAATGAGCAGAAAGTGGACAAAGCCGGTGAAATGATTGCTGAGGACGCCAAAGTGGAAGTGCGCGGCCATGATATCGGTTACGTCAGCCGCGGCGGCCTCAAGCTGGAAAAAGCCATGCAGGTGTTCCCCATGCGGCCGGATGGCAAGGTCTGCATGGATATTGGCGCATCGACAGGCGGCTTTACCGACTGTATGCTCAAAAATGGCGCAGTCAAAGTGTACGCCGTGGATGTGGGCTATGGCCAGCTGGCGTGGAGCCTGCGCACCGATGAGCGCGTGGTCAATATGGAGCGCACAAACATCCGCAATGTTACCCCGGATATGCTGGGGGACAAAATCGCGTTTTTCAGCGTGGATGTTTCCTTTATCTCGCTCAAACATATCTTCCCGGTGGCGGATACTATCTGTACGCCGGATGCCGTCGGCGTCTGTCTGGTGAAGCCCCAGTTTGAAGCCGGACGCGAAAAAGTAGGTAAAAAAGGCGTTGTGCGGGAACCCGCTACCCATGCCGAGGTGCTACATATGGCGCAGGGTTACGCCATGGCGAACCACTTTACCCCGGCGGGACTGGATTTTTCGCCCATTAAGGGGCCGGAGGGCAACATTGAATTTTTGATGTATGTCCAGCACAGCCAGAATCCGCAGCCGCTGCCCGAAGGCATGATCGAACAGACGGTTGCCAACGCTCACGCGGCGCTGGATAAAGCCCCCAACCTGCACTGAACCTTAAAAGCTGCGTTCCTGTTACTTTGGGCAATACCGCATAATTCTAAGTGCCGATACGGCGAGCGAGGTGCGGCAGATGCTAAGCCAAAAGCGCAGATAATACTGGATGTCTTATCGAGCATTTTGGCAACGCAGATGCCGTGCCGCAGCCGCCGGAGCGGTGCTTAAGCCGTAAGGCGGGAATTGTGCGGTGTTGCCTTTGAAACCATACCCGGAAAGGGGAAAAGAGCTTGTCCGTTTTTCTTTTTCCAAACAGAATCAAAGATACCGATTTTTCCGTTACCCGTCAGGTGATCGCTTTGCTGGATCAACACGGCATCCATGCCCTGCTGGCGGATGAGCTGGCTGGGGAATTGGTGGATACCAAGGCGGTATTCCTGCCCCAGCAGCAGGCGTTGGCCCAGGCAAAACAGGTTATCACCATTGGCGGGGATGGCACACTGCTGCGCATCGCCCATGACTGCCTTGCCCAAAGCAAGCCGGTCCTGGGTGTCAACCTGGGGCGCATTGGCTTTTTGGCTACCTGCGAGGTGGCAGAGCTGCCGGAAAAGCTGGCCCGCCTGGCTGCGGGGCGGTATACCATTGAGCCGCGCAACCTGCTGCGCGCGGATGCCCCGGCCCATAACTGGCACCAGGTTGCTATGAACGACGTGGTGCTGTTCGGCAATTCCCGCCTGCACCCCATGGATTATACCGTCTACTGCGATGGCGCTTTTGTCAGCCGCTACCGCAGCGATGGGGTGATCATCGCAACACCCACGGGCTCCACGGCTTACTCGCTTTCCGCAGGTGGGCCGGTGCTGGATGCCTGTGCGGCGGTTATGGTGCTTACACCGGTCTGTGCGCACAGCATCCACGCGGTGCCGCTGGTGTTTTCGGCCAGCCGTACCCTGACGGTGGTGGCGGAAGCAACCAACCGTGACAGCGTGTACGCCAGCGCGGACAGCCATTCCCGCTGTGATTTGCAGCCGGGCGAAAGTTTGACCATTACCACGGCAGTGGAACAGCTGGGGCTGATTACCTTTGACGAAACCGAGCAGTTCCGTGCGATAGAAACAAAATTGATGAGGAGATGACTCTGCAATGAAAAGTGCGCGCCATCAGGCAATTTTGGACCTGATTGAAAAATATCCGATTGACCGGCAGGAGGATCTTCTCGAACATCTGCGCCGTGCCGGTTTTGATGTAACGCAGGCAACGGTATCGCGTGATATCCGGGAACTGCGCCTGGTAAAAACTGCAACGGGGGAGGGCGGCTACCGCTATATGCCGGCAAACGGCAACGGCAAGGTGGCTCATTCACCCAACCGGTTTGAAACCATTTTCCGGGAGTCTGTGCTCAAGGTGGACTATGCTGGGCATATGGTACTGGTCAAATGCTTTTCCGGCATGGCGAATGCCGCCTGTGAAGTTTTTGACGCTCAAACCTGGGAAGGTGTTGTTGGTACACTTTCCGGTGATGATACGTTTTTTATCCTGATGCGCACCGAGGAAAACGCTGCTGAGATCACCCGCCAGCTGCAGCGCTATACGGTACGCCACACTTAAACCGCCGGAGGGGGAGCAGCATCCATGCTTGCGGAGCTGAAAATTGAAAATGTTGCCGTGATTGAAAAAGCCGAAGTACAGTTTACCCCGGGCCTGAATGTGCTGACGGGCGAAACCGGCGCCGGCAAATCTATCATGATCGATTCCATCAATGCCATTCTGGGCAACCGTACCTCGCGTGATCTGGTGCGCAGCGGTGCGCCCAAGGCACGCATTTGGGCCACGTTTGAATCTATCCCGGCCCATGTGCGGGAGCAGGTGGAAAAATGCGGCTATGGTGCCCAGGATGACCTGCTGCTGTACCGCGAGATCAGCGCGGACGGAAAAGGCAGCTGCCGTATTAACGGTATGCCCGCTACCGCCGGCGTGGTGCGGGATATTTCCGCCGGGCTGCTGACCATCCATGGCCAGCACGACAGCACCAGCCTGACCAACCCGGCAACCCATCTGGCCCTGCTGGATCAGTACGCGCAGGATGGGGCAGAGTATGCCGCTTACCATGCGCTGTACCGCGCTCTTGTCACGGCAAAGCGTGCGCTGGATGCGTTGACTTCCAGCGAGGAAGAAAAGCAGCGCCGGATCGCAGAGCTTTCGGAAGAGATTGATACCATTGATGCCGCTGCGCTGACCGCAGGCGAGGAAGAACGTTTGATGGAGCGCCGCAAGGTCATCATGCACGCACAGGGCATTCTGGATGGTCTGACGGCGGCGCACCAGGCGCTTTCCGGTGATGATTCCGGCGAAATGATGGGCGCAGCGGATCTGCTGGGCAGTGTGGTCAATGAGCTGGCCGAAAGCGCTCGCCTGGATGAGAGCCTGGCACCGCTCAGCGAGCGCCTGAGCGATTTGTATTACGGTGCGCGGGAGCTGGCCACCGATCTCGCCGACCGCCTGGACGGTTATGACTTTGACCCGGGGGAGCTGGATCAAATCGAAGAACGGCTGGACCAGATTTACCGCATGAAACAGCGTTACGGTGCCAGTGTGGAAGAACTGCTGACTCGGCGGGATAAGGCGGCCGAAGAATTGGAAGGGTACCAGTCCTCCGGCAAGCGCATTGCAGAGCTGACCCAGCGCAAACAAGAATTGTACCGCCAGACCAAGGTTGCAGCGGAAACGCTGACCCAAGCTCGCCTGAAAGCTTTTACAAGCATGAACCGCCAAATGCGGGAAGCACTGGAATTTTTGAACATGCCCGGCGTGCGTATGGTGCTGCGCCATCAGCGCGGCCCATTAGCTTCCGCAGGACAGGATAACATTGAATTTTTGATTTCTACCAACCCCGGCGAGGAGCCCAAGCCGTTGGCTAAAATCGCTTCCGGCGGCGAGCTTTCTCGTATCATGCTGGCGTTCAAGAGCGCCTTGGCTGATAAAGATGCGATTTCGACTGTTATTTATGATGAGATCGACACCGGTGTTTCGGGCCTTGCCGCCGGGCGTATTGGCCAAAAGCTGAAGCAGACCGCCAGCGGCCATCAGGTGCTGTGCATCACCCATACCCCGCAGATCGCTGCCTTTGCCGATAACCAGCTGCTGATTGAAAAGAAGGTGCGGGACAACCGGACCTTCACTGAGATCCATCCGCTGGATCTGGATGGCCGCGTGCAGGTGTTAGCCCGCATGATCTCCGGCGATAAAGTTACAGACCTCAGCCTTGCCAACGCCCGCGAGCTGATTGAAAAATCGCAGGTGTAAGCGCAGGACAATAACGAAAGAAAAACAGAAGAGAAGCATACAAACCTCTAGCCGACAAAACAGGCTGGAGGTTTTATTTTTTTGGCATTTCTTTTATTATCGTTCTAAGGCAATACCGCATAATTCTAAGTGACGATACGGCGAGCGAGGTGCGGCAGCTGCTAAGCCAAAAGCGCAGATAATACTGGATGTATTATCGAGCATTTTGGCAACGCAGATGCTGTGCCGCAGCCGCCGAAGCGGTGCTTAAGCCGTAAGGCGGGAATTGTGCGGTGTTGCCCTAATTTGTAGCCAAGAAGAAATAAAAGCAAAATGTTTGGGAAGGCCCCTTGACACCATGGGGAAGATATGGTATTCTAACTGCGTTGGTTAGATAATCCTAATCAACGAATATCCCGTACTTTCTGCATAAACATAGCAATGGCGGCGGGAATTTTTAATGGTTTGAAGTTAGCGCAAACTAATTATGCGGTCAAAACAGGAGGGTACACCATGCAGCGTAATTTTGAAACCTCGTTTGTAACGCAGTGTGCTCCTGTTCTGGCGGGACTTAAAGTGGCAAACCTCTTCCGCTGGGTTGAACCCGATGCAAGCGCCATGCACGCCATGGCGGAGCGCTGGGCGGCCGAGCTAAAACCCAAAGGCGTTACGGTTTCTATCATCAAGGAATGCCCCGTCACCCACGCCTATCTGGTTTATGTCTACCGCGCAAAGAGCCTGGAAGAAAGCCTGCAGCAGCCGGATGTGCAACAGTACCTGCTGCGGGAAGGTTACCCTCAGGGCGGCTTGCAGGAATGCTTGGATCATCTTTCCCGGTGCCTTTGCTGCGAAGCAGAGTTCCCGCATGAGATTGGCGTTTTCCTTGGTTATCCGCTGGAAGATGTCGTTGGCTTTGTGGCAAACAAGGGCAAAAATTATACGTTCTGCGGTTACTGGAAATGCTATGGCGACCCCGCTGCAGCACAAAAGACGTTTGAACGCTTCCGCAAATGCACTGAAGTTTATCTCCGCTGTTTCCAGAGCGGTACACCGATCACCCGGCTCGCAGTAGCCGTTTGATATAATGGGCGTACGCCCATGTTAAGGTAATACCGCACAATTCCCGCCTGACGGCTTAAGCACCGCTCCGGCGGCTGCGGCACGGCATCTGCGTTGCCAAAATGCTCGATAATGTCGGGTTGCGGTACCCGCATCGTGCTTCGGGGGCAAAAGCCCCTCGCACTCTGCGACCGCTGCCCCTGCTTCGGTTCGCTGTTTCCGCCACTGGCGGCGCTCACCTTTGCAGCATCCAGTATTATCTGCGCTTTTGGCTTGGCATCTGCCGCACCTCGCTCACCGTATCGGCACTTAGAATTATGCGGTATTGCCTTAAAATATAATAAAGGAGATGTTTGATTATGAACAAGGTAGCAATCGTTTATTGGAGTGGCACAGGCAATACTGAGCAGATGGCTCAGGCTGTGGCAGAGGGCGTTAAGAATGCTGGCGGCGAAGCCGATGTGCTGACCTGCGCAGAATTTGATAGCACAAAGCTGGCCGATTATGGTGCAGTTGCTTTCGGCTGCCCCGCTATGGGCGCAGAGCAGCTGGAGGAAGGCGAATTTGAACCCATGTTCGCTGACTTGGAAGGCAGCCTGTCTGGTGTGAAGGTTGCTCTGTTCGGTTCTTACGGCTGGGGCTCTGGCCAGTGGCTGGAAGACTGGTGCGCACGCTGCAAGGAAGACGGCGCTGTGATGCAGGAAGAACCTGGCGTTATGGCAAACGAAGCACCGGACGACGATGCAATCGCAGCCTGCAACGCTCTGGGCGCAAAGCTGGCAGTCTGCTGAGCAAAGTGCCCGGAGGTGCTCACTACACCTTGAGCAAATAGCATTATGACGGCGGGGAACCGATACCGAGAAAAAGGCATCGGCTCACTGCCGTTTGCTTTTTACAGTTTATCATCAGGGCTGTTATAAGATAGAAAAGACAAACAAAAATCCGGCAGAACACCGGGTAGTGCTCTGCCGGATGATGAAGCGCACGGATTGGGCAATCAGCCAAAAATACCAAACAGCTTTTTCTTCTGGTAAGGCGCGCAGCTATAGCTGACCATGCGGTAGCCAGTCGGTTCCAGCGCTTTAGCGATGTCAGCCTCAGCAATTTCGTTTTCGGCTACAATAACAGCCTGGCCCTTGGTGTGGCTGGCGGTTACCTTTTTGACGGGGAATGCCTTGCGGATTGCGTCAGAAACATGTGCTTCACACATGCTGCATGCCATTCCATCTACCCCAACAGTGATTTGAACCATTAAACTCATCCTTTCTGCAACAGGTTACGTATCCTAAACCAAACTGACCCAAAGGGCAGGCAGCAATTCATAACGGCTTCATCATACCAACCCAATGGGTATTTGTCAAGCGGAGAGAATACAGCATATTCCTCTCAAAAGAAGGGGCAAAGGTCATAAAATGCCTGAATGGCGCAGCGCCCTTTGTGCAAATTGCCTTAAAAAGTGTGAAAAAGTTAGCCACGACTTATCGGTTAGCACAAACTAATTTTGAACGACTTCAAAACTATTGACATTGCAGGTTAGCAGTGGTAAACTGCAAATGTTCAAAGGAGTTAGCACCTGCTAATCTTCTGCGGGTGGCCGGGAAGCGGCAGATCACAGGGGATTAAGGGTCAAACTCTGGCTTTTTTGCGCCTGTGCAAGATGCAGAAAAAACAGAACGGAACGTTATAAGCGTAAAGCAATTTGGACGTTGGGGGATGAAACGATGATGCCGATTACGATGGCAAAAGCAGGCGAAACTGTCACCATCAAAAAAATCACTGGTAAAGACGAAGTTCGCCAGCACCTGGCTGAGTTGGGGTTTGTTGTGGACGCAACGGTTACCGTTGTGAACGAAATTGCGGGCAACCTGATCATTCAGGTAAAAGAGAGCCGCATTGCACTGGACAAAACCATGGCAAACCGCATTATGATTGGTTAAAACAGCGCCAATCCGCTGTTTTGGAGGCTGCGGCTTATCCAGCGGCTTCCCGATAGAGATATTGTGAGGAGGATAAAAATGAAAACTCTGAAAGACGCGAAAGTCGGCGAGACTGTCACCGTTGCCAAGCTGCACGGCGAAGGCCCTGTCAAGCGCCGCATCATGGATATGGGCATCACCAAAGGTGTTCAGATCTATGTCCGCAAGGTTGCCCCCCTGGGTGACCCCATGGAGCTGACCGTGCGCAACTACGAGTTGAGCGTGCGCAAGGCTGACGCAGAAATGATCGAATTGGTTTGATTCCAACTAGAGAAGAGAGGGTAACGCAATGAGCATTAAAATTGCACTAGCCGGTAACCCGAACTGTGGTAAAACTACCCTGTTCAATGACTTAACCGGTTCTAACCAGTATGTCGGCAACTGGCCCGGCGTTACGGTTGAAAAGAAGGAAGGTCGCCTGAAAGGTCAGAAGGACGTTGTCATTCAGGACTTGCCCGGTATCTACTCCCTGTCCCCCTACACCCTGGAGGAAGTTGTGGCCCGTGGTTACTTGGTCAATGAAAAGCCTGATGCCATCCTGAATATCATTGATGGTACCAACATTGAACGTAACCTGTACCTGACCACCCAGCTGATTGAGCTGGGCATTCCTGTGGTTATGGCCGTCAACATGATCGACCTGGTCCGCAAGAATGGTGATAAGATCGACCTGAAGAAGCTTAGCGCAGAGCTGGGCTGCCAGGCTGTTGAGATCAGCGCACTGAAGGGCGAAGGCAGCATGAAGGCTGCTGAGATGGCTGTTGCCGCTGCAAAGTCTGGCAAGGCTGGCGAGCTGCCCCATGTGTTCACTGGCAGCGTTGAGCATGCCATCGCTCATATCGAAGAGTCCATCCAGGGCAAGGTTGATGACCGCTTCCTGCGTTGGTACGCCGTCAAGCTGTTCGAGCGTGATGACAAGGTTCAGCAGGAGCTGAAGCTGGACAAGGCGCTGGTTGACCACATTGACCAGCACATCGCAGACTGCGAGAAGGAAATGGACGATGACGCCGAGAGCATCATCACCAACCAGCGTTATGCTTACATCAACACTGTTGTTGAGAAGGCTGTCAGAAAGAAAGCTCGCGTTGAGCACCTGACTGTTTCCGATAAGATCGACCAGGTTGTTACCAACCGTATCTTCGCTCTGCCAATCTTTGCCTTGATCATGTTCCTCATGTACGCGCTGTCCATGGGTACCTCCATTGCAGATGGCGGTATCTCCATCGGCAGCTTCGCAACTGACTGGACCAACGATGTTCTGTTCGGCGAGATCGTTCCCAATGCACTGGGCGGTTTCCTGGAGAGCGTTGGCGTTGCTGACTGGCTGTACGGCTTGATCATGGACGGCATCGTCGCCGGTGTCGGCGCGGTTCTGGGCTTCGTTCCCCAGATGCTGGTTCTGTTCTTCCTGCTTTCCATCCTGGAAGACATTGGTTACATGGCCCGTGTTGCTTTCATCATGGACCGTATCTTCCGCAAGTTCGGCTTGTCCGGCAAGAGCTTCATCCCCATGCTGGTTGGCACCGGCTGCGGCGTTCCGGGTGTTATGGCTTCCCGTACCATCGAGAACGAGCGTGACCGTCGTATGACCATCATGACTACCTGCTTCATCCCCTGCGGCGCTAAGATGCCCATCATCGGCCTGTTTGCAGGTGCCCTGTTCGGCGGCAGCAGCCTGGTTGCTGTTTCTGCTTACTTTATCGGCTTTGCGGCCATCATCATCTCTGGTATCATCCTGAAGAAGACCAAGTTGTTTGCTGGTGATCCTGCTCCGTTTGTTATGGAGCTGCCTGCTTACCACGTACCTGCATGGGGCAACGTTCTGCGTGCAACCTGGGAGCGTGGCTGGTCCTTCATCAAGCGTGCCGGCACCGTCATTCTGGCTTCCACCATCGTTCTGTGGTTCCTGCAGGGCTTCGGCTTTGAGGATGGCGTCTTCGGCATGGTCGAAGATCAGGATAACTCCATCCTGGCAGCCGTTGCAAGTGCAATCGCCTGGATCTTTGCGCCTCAGGGCTTCGGAAACTGGCGTGCAACCGTTGCTTCCATCTCCGGCCTGATCGCAAAAGAGAACGTTGTTGGTACCCTTGGCGTTCTGTATCACTTCGGCGGCGAGCTGTCTGAGAACGGCGATGAAATTTGGGGCGAAATTGCAAACGACTACACCGCAATCTCTGCTTACAGCTTCATGATCTTCAACCTGCTGTGCGCACCGTGCTTCGCAGCTATGGGCGCTATCAAGCGTGAAATGAACAACGGCAAGTGGACTGCTATCGCCATTGGTTATATGTGCCTGCTGGCCTACTGTGCATCTCTGGTTGTTTACCAGATCGGCGGCCTGATCACCGGCGAAGTTGGCTTCAACATCTTCACCATCGTTGCTGTCGCTATCATTGTGTTTACCATCTACATGCTGGTTCGCCCCAACAAGTACCTGAATGATAACGAAGTTAAGATTGATGTCAAGAAGGTTGCTGCTTCCAAGTAATCACTGACAATTTGATGTTCCTTTTATAAGAGAGGTGTTTCGCTATGATGGATTTCTTGGCCACAAATTTTAATCTGCCTACCATTATTGGCGCGGTTATTGTGTTTGGGGGCACGGGCCTGATTGTGTGGCACTCTCACAAGCATGGCGGCGTTGGCTGCGACTGCGGTGGCAGCTGCCACGGTGAGTGTGGCTGCTCCGGTGGCTGCAATGGCTCCTGCAAAGAAAATGCAGAAGAGCTTGCAAAGTTCAAACGGATTGCCGAAGAAAAGGCAAAGGCTAACGCAAGTCAGGTACATTAAAGCTTAAGGCAATACCGCATAATTCTAAGTGTCGATACGGCGAGCGAGGTGCGGCAGCTGCTAAGCCAAAAGCGCAGATAATACTGGATGTCTTATCGAGCATTTTGGCAACGCAGATGCCGTGCCGCAGCCGCCGGAGCGGTACTTGAACCGTTAGGCGGGAATTGTGCGGTATTGCCTTAAGGAAATTAAAATTTTTCTGAATCCCAGCGCGGCGGGCCGCAGGCAGCAATGCCCGCGGTCCGCCGCATTTTTTATCAGCTGCACTATGGTGCGGGCTGCTTGATATGGAGTGATGAACATGGCATTGAGCGATGCCCACCTGCGATATCTGTTTGCAATTAGCAATGCAGCTGCAGCAACCCCGGATGTATCTTCCCGTCAGATTGCCAGTGCACTGGGGGTTACCAAACCCTCGGTTGTGCATATCCTGAACATTCTCATGCGGGACGGTATGGTGGTAAAACGGCACTATGGCAAAATTTATCTGACGGACCGCGGTGCGTTTACCGTAAACTACTACGGCCGCTTGCTGGATGCAACCCTTGCCGCTATGCCGGAATATCCGTTCCCGGTCAGTGCAGATGAACGGCGCAATGCGGCGCTGGCGTTGATTGCAGCGCTTCCTGACCGGGATTACAGGGAACATTTTGGTGCGCTCTTTGCCGAAACGGAGGTGGAAGAAAATGAGCCGCAGCCAGAAAGTGAATGAACCGGAAACCATGTCCACAGCTTCGGCCTATCTGTACAAAGAACAGGCCGAGTGTGTGCAGCAGGTGCACCAGTATCTGGTGGAACATCTCGATAGCCGCGTAACCCAGGCGGAACTGGCGCAGCGGTATCATATCTCTCTTACTTCGCTGAAAGGGGCGTTCAAACAGGTGTACGGCTTGCCAATCAATACTTACCTGCGCCGCTGCCGTGTGCAGCATGCGGAACAGCTGCTTTTCACAACGGATTTGAGCATTTTGGAGATCGCACAGCGGGTTGGGTACGACAGCCCCAGCCGTTTTGCGGCAATGTTTAAGCGCGAAAAAGGCATTACCCCGCGGGAATGCCGCCGCGTGCGCACCGACCAGCTGCCGGAAGAAAAAACGATTGCCTGATGTGGAATTACAGCGCAGCAAAACGCACAGCAGCGGTGGGCTGAAACTGGGCGAAATGGTGGAACGTGGAACATAGAATTTTCAAAAATAAAACCAGACGGCACATTTTTTATCCAAAATGCACTTGTAAAAAGTGTAAAATACGTTATACTTGCGAATAAAGATTTTTGCAAGAAGTTAATCTTGTAAAACATCGCCAATTGCAGCCGGGGGATGGATGCAGCAGCTTGCACCCCCTGGGAATGTCGAATCAATAGAGAGGAGTTCAACGTATTATGGTGAACGTAAAGAAGGTAGCAATTTTTGTTGGTGGTATGCTGTTTGGCTCCGCTGGTTTCAAAATCCTGGCCAGCAAGGACGCTAAGAAGGTCTATACCCAGACCACCGCAGCCGTTCTGCGTATGAAGGACTGCACTATGGAGACGGTTAGCCGCGTTCAGGAAGAGGCTGGCGACATTCTGGCAGATGCAAAGGCCATCAACGAAGCCCGCGCAGCCGCAGCTGAACAGGAAGTTATCGCTGATGACGCTGCTGAAAGCGCCGCAGAATAATTGCTTCTTTTGGGCCGCCTGCAGGCGGCCCTTTTTATGTGATGGGGCACAGCGGCTGAACGGATGATGCCTTTATCGCTGTGCCAGAATTGGCAGTTGGGAAAGCTGAATAAGGAAATACAACTATGAAATGTACAATTTTACATGAAAGCCGCGGCCGTATGCGTGTGCATGTAAATGCCGTGCGTATGACCCTGCACCGTGCAGATGTTTTGGAAGCATACCTGAACCATTCGGAAGTCATTGAACATGCCAAAGTGTATGAACGCACCGGCGATGTTCTGATCCAATATAAGGGCAGCCGTGCGGGTGCAGTAACGGTGCTGAGCCATTATAAGTTTGATAACCCGGAACTGGATTCACTGGTTACTTCGGCTGACAGCCGTAAGATCAACCAGGAATACCAGGAACGTTTTGTCAACTTGGTGGTGTTCCGTGCGTTCCGTAAGCTGTTTCTGCCTGCTCCGGTGCGGGCCGTTATCACGGTGTTCAAAGCAATTGAATTTATCTGCCATGGTCTGGTCTGCCTGTGGCATCGCAAGCTGGAAGTGGAAGTGCTGGATGCACTTTCTATCGGTGTATCGTTGCTGCGCGGTGACTTTAATACCGCCGCTTCCGTTATGTTCCTGCTCAATGTGGGCGCTTTGCTGGAAGAATGGACACGCAAAAAGAGCCTGGATGATCTGGCTCGCAGTATGTCCCTGAACGTTGACCGTGTTTGGGTGCGCAGTCAGGGGACCGAAGTTCTGATGCCCATCACCAAGGTCAAGGCGGGGGACGAGATCATTGTGCGTTCTGGCAACATGGTGCCGCTGGATGGCACCGTGATCGAGGGCGAAGCTATGGTCAACCAGGCGGCCCTGACCGGTGAGTCGATGCCGGTACGCAAGATTGCGGGTGCGACAGTTTATGCAGGTACTGTTGTTGAGGAAGGCGAATGCGTTTTTGCTGCAAACGCCGTGGATGGTGCCAGCCGTTACGATAAGATCGTATCTATGATCGAAGAGTCCGAAAAGCTCAAGTCCGGCACGGAAAACCACGCCCTGGAGCTGGCGGATCGCCTGGTGCCGTGGTGTCTGGCTGGTACGGTCGTGACCTATGCGCTCACCCGCAACGTAACCCGCGCAATCTCGATTCTGATGGTCGATTTCTCTTGCGCACTTAAACTTTCCATGCCGCTGGCCGTGCTGTCTGCTATGCGTGAATGCGGTTCCTACCACATCACCGTCAAGGGAGGCAAGTATCTGGAAGCCCTGTCCAAGGCGGATACTATTGTGTTTGATAAGACCGGTACCCTGACCCATGCAAGTCCTAAAGTGGTCAAGGTTGTGCCGTTCTCCGGGTGTGATGAGGAGGAAGTTCTCAAGCTGGCCGCCTGCCTGGAAGAGCACTTCCCGCATTCCATGGCAAACGCCGTGGTGCGTGCTGCTAAGGAGCGCGGCATTACCCACGAGGAGATGCATACCGAGGTAGAGTACATTGTGGCCCACGGCATTGCAAGCCGCGTGCGCGGGGAGCGCGTTGTGATCGGCAGCCATCACTTTGTGTTCGAGGATGAAAAGTGCGTCATTCCCGCTGCGGAACAGCAGAAGTTTGACGATCTGGAACCGGAATATTCGCACCTGTATCTGGCTGCCTGCGGCCAGCTGGTGGGCGTTATCTGCATTGCGGACCCGCTGCGCCCCGAAGCACGCCATGTGCTGCGCCAGCTGCGCGCCATCGGTGTCACCAACACTGTGATGATGACCGGTGACAGTGACCGCACCGCAGCCGCGATTGCCCGCCAGGTAGGCATTGATCAGTATTTCTCGGAGGTTCTGCCGGAAGATAAGGCAGAGTATGTCCAAAAAGCAAAGGCAGAAGGGCATACCGTTGTCATGATCGGCGACGGCATCAACGATTCACCGGCTTTGTCTGCTGCCGATGTTGGCATCGCCATCAACTCTGGCGCAGCCATTGCGCGCGAAATTGCCGATATTACCATCAAAGCCGACAGCTTGGAAGAGTTGGTGCAGCTCAAGAGCATTGCCAACGCCATGCAGCGCCGTGTGGCGAGCAACTATCGCTTTGTGCTGAGCTTTAACTCTGCCCTGATCATTCTGGGCGCACTGGGCATTTTGCAGCCGGCAACCTCGGCTATGCTGCATAATCTTTCCACCATCGGCATCAGCCTGAAGAGTATGACGAACCTGCTGCCCGAAAAAACGCAGAGCCAGCTGCAGCAGGAGAACACAAAGACCTGATGCAGGCACTAATCGCATGAAAACGCAGCCACTATAAACAGGTGAGCTGCTGCCAGCAGGCAAAAAGTATGGCAGAACGATGAAAAGGAAACTGAAAAAGAAAAAATACGAAAAAAATCAAAATTTTTTAGAAAAAAGCTTGACTTTCTTTAGAAGCCTGTTATAATAATACCTGTTGATGACAGCAGCCCACGTTCGACCGGGTGTAGCGCAGTTTTGGTAGCGCGCTTGAATGGGGTTCAAGAGGCCGTGAGTTCGACTCTCGCCACTCGGACCAAACAGTGAGTTGAGTTTTTCAACGCGGAACCGCTAAGTTTGGAAGAACTTGGCGGTTTTATTTTTTTGCTTTTTTGCGGTGAAAATAGGGTCAGTTCTAACCGATTTTATCCAGCAGGCAAAGGTCGCTGCATATTTGCTGCAATGCCTTGCTTTCTTTTGGTATCCAAATGTCCGTAAATATTCGCCGTCATCTTTATATCAGGATGCCCTAACCATTCCTGCACGTCCTTCAAGCCAAAGGATTGGGACAGTATTGAAACTCATGTGTAACTTCAAAACTTTCGATAAAGTGTGAAAAGTCGGGAGCTTGGAACGCTGCGGATATTTAACTGTTTGGAGCATCCACAAAAAACGGACAAACATAAAGCCTGCTCCTTTTTGCGGGAGCAGGCTTCCTGAAGGCTAAAAAATAGCCGAACAACAACCAACTGAGGAATCTTCAAAGAGAATCTCTCAATCAACTGCTGCCCGGCTATTTGGTGCACATTTCATATGCAATCAGGAGTAAAGCATATGTTGTTAGTTTGTCAAAAGAGTTCATCATCAAGCCACGCAACAGCCAACCGCAGCCTCAAAAATCCAGAAATGTTTCCTAAAGACTTGCAAACAAAGGCGCTTCCACGCCCAGCTTGCAAGCCTTTTCAGATTCATGGTAACAAATTTAAGGCAATACCGCATAATTCTAAGTGCCGATACGGCGAGCGAGGTACGGCAGATGCTAAGCCAAAAGCGCAGATAATACTGGATGTCTTATCGAGCATTTTGGCAACGCAGATGCCATGCCGCAGCCGCCGGAGCGGTGCTTAAGCCGTTAGGCGGGAATTGTGCGGTGCTGCCTTAAGTCTTACCCATTGCGTAGCGCATGTCAGACCTCTCATGTGGGTATAGCGCATGGCGAGCTTGTCTTTTGCATCTGCAAAGACAAGCTCAATTGTTTCCTTGCGTTTTTCGTAAATTAAACACTTTTTAACGAATAGAGCGGCGTTCCAAAAGCAGTTATTCCATCCGCCCATCGCCAGCCATCAGGGCGGTCATTTCTTCAATGCGTTCCAAGGGGAACGGCGGCTCACAAAGCGGCTTCATGGCAATGCTCATCAGTTTCATGGGGTTATCGTCTGCAGCTAGCCGGTTGGAATTGAGCTTACCGCAGCGTTTGCAGCGGTGGATAATTGCCCATTCGCCGCCTTTGCGCACCCAGACGGCAATCGGCTCCATGATGCCGCCGCAGTCGGCTGCGCGGTCGCCAGGCTCTTCGTCTATATGAAGACTAGACAGGCAGTTGGGACAATGGTTGCGGTGCCTACTGCCCGCATCCTGCGGCGTACACAACCGACCGCAGACTTTGCAGGTAAAGCTGTCAGTACAATTATGGGTTTTATAGTAACATTTTTCAAAAGTTTTGCGTTTGTTTTCACGGTTCATGTTGTAATCCTCCTGAAGTTTTGTGGTAAAGCAACTTCGGGAGGAATGGCTTGTGGATGCAGCCAGACCTCCCGGTCAGCCCACAAGCTTCAGTGCAAATAATTTCAGTTTCAAAAAAATCTCCGTTTCTGTTTTTCAAATAAGAAAAAGCAAATTTGGGATAATAGATGCAGTGCGTTTTCCTTTAAGATACAGCTCGATATTCAGCGGAGCAGGAACCGCGCAACTTCCATCACGACAATTTTTAAAACGATGCCGCCGGACATCAGATAAAACCAGAACTGGCGCATCTGCTGCGTTTTGACAATCGGTGTTGCAATCGCGGCCAAAAGGATCAGGAACGCCCCAATACAGCCAATGATTGTGGGAATGCTGACAAGTGCGAAAAGGCCAGGCGCACAGCTGCCATCAATGGCGCACTGCACCGTTTTATCCAGCCCGTCCCGCGTTGCCGCAAAACAGCAGATAACCAATCCAAATGCAAACAAAAATGCAGTTCTGCGCCCCCAATACAGGATGCTGGCGCGGCTCCATACCGAATAGCCGATGAAACCCAGCAGCGCAAGAACCATGACTGTTGTAATGGTTGTTACCGTGTTCCCGAAATAAAGCTTCATATCAATACCTCCTATAACAAAAAGACGCCGTGCGAACCACAAACTTTGTGGTCAGCACTGCGTCTATGCGTCTGGCTGTAATACGGTTTGGTCTGTTTCACAAATGCGGAGCGTGCTTACTTTGTAATTCTGCACGTTGATAATGCTTTCACGCCTGCACTTTGGGCAGAATAGGGGAAAGCTGCGCAGGACAGTATCCGGCAGCAGCCGTGCCCGCGTTTTGGAGCCGCAGGCGGGGCACAAAATCCAATGTTCTTTGTTTGAATTCATGGTTCACCTCGCTTTATATTAAAGGTACGGAAAAACAGCCTTACATGGGCGTCCAGCTTTTCCAGGCATTCGGCCTCACGTTCCGGCTGGCGGTCACAAACGCTGAGAAGGGTAATGACCGGGGAGACGTATTGAAGCGCCAACGTGTCGGGATCTTCTGCCCGCAGAATACCCAGTGAAATAAGGGTGCGGAAGATATCCGCATGATAGTCGATCATTCGGTCCACATATCGCTGGGAATACAGTTCAGCCAGCTCTGGGGAACGAAACTGCTCTAGCGTCATCATCTGGCGAAATTGGCTGACGGTATGATCGTGCAGGGAGTAAAAGAAAATCTGACGAACCTTTTCAACCAACGCATCCTCTGAAATATGGGCGAACAGTGCAAAGTCCTGTTTGACATCCTGCACATGGATGGAAATTTCACCCGTGTCTTTTTCGTAATGGGCAGCAGTGCTCTCCACAATGGCATCAAAAATGGCCTGTTTGCTGGCAAAGTGGTTGTAGAGCGAGGGTGCCTTGACGCCAACGGCCTTTGCAATTTCCCCCACGCTGACGGCATCATACCCCTTTGAGGCAAAAAGCTCCAGTGATTTTTCCAGGATACGCTGTTTGGTATCTTCCTGCTTCATACCAACCTCGCTAACTAACGTTCGTTAGCTATACTATAATCAAAACAAAGCCGCTTGTCAAGCTGTTTTTTGAAAAGGAGAAAAAATCTAAAAAAAGAATAGAAAAGGCAACAGTTTATTTGCTTCCGGGGATGGAGGGAAAGAGCATAGGATGCAACATAATAAGAATAGCGATGCAAATGTAGAAATCCGCTGCGAGGCCCAGACAACAAAACGAGGGGGAAAACGTAACTGGAAAAGCCCGGCGAGTTGGATATCGGGAAGGAAAAAATCGAAAAAATGTGGAACAAAATGCAAGAAAGCCCTTGACTTTTTGGGAAAGGTCGGTTATAATAACAAACGTCGCTTGAAGCGATTGAAATCTGTGCGGCCGTAGCTCATCTGGTAGAGCGCCACCTTGCCAAGGTGGAGGTAGCGAGTTCGAGCCTCGTCGGCCGCTCCAT
>SAUS01000041.1 GCA_004000625.1 Candidatus Cibiobacter qucibialis
ACCGCAACCCGACATTATCGAGCATTTTGGCAACGCAGATGCCGTGCCGCAGCCGTCGGAGCGGTGCTTAAGCCGTAAGGCGGGAATTGTGCGGTGTTGCCCTAACCCTTAAAAGCAAATCAGCCCTTGCCATCTCTCAGGCAGGGGCTGATCTTTTGCGTTAATACTGGTACTTTTTCCGGTTTTTAACCAGGAAGAATGCATTGACAAACAGTGCGGCGATTTCGGCTGCCACAACGGAAAGCCAGATGCCGTTCATGCCCAGCAGATGGGGCAACACGAGAATGGCGGTGACCTGGAACACCAGGGTGCGCAGGAAAGAAATAACGGCGGATACTATGCCGTTGTTGAGCGCGGTAAAGAATGCCGAGCCAAAGATGTTAAAACCGCAGAGCAGGAAGCTGAGGGAATACAGCTTCATGCCGAGGGTAGTCAGTTCCAGCAGTTCCGCATCATAACCCACAAAGAAGCGGGAAAGCGGGGTGGCCAGCAGCTCACTGAAGCAGAGCATCGCCACACCCCCCACGGCAATGACCCGCAGGCTGATACGCAGCAGGTTTTTTAGCTCGTCCGTGTTGCCGGCACCGTAATGATAGCTGACAACCGGGGCACAGCCCTGGGCATAGCCGATAAAGATGGCGGCAAAGATAAAGCTGACATACATGATAACGCCGTAAGCGGCCACGCCATCGGCGCCGCCCAGGCGGAGCAGCTGCCAGTTGTACAGCGCGCCTACCAAAGAGGCGGACAGATTCGTCATCAGTTCACTGGAGCCGTTGGTGCAGGCCTTAAGTAGCGCCTTGCCGCTGAACACCGGGCGCACAAAGTGTAGCAGGCTGCCGTTGCCGGGGCGGGCAAAATAGAACATGGGACCGATGCCGCCGATCAGCTGGCTAATCACCGTTGCAGCTGCGGCACCGGTGATGCCAAGCCCCATGACACCGACAAACACAAAGTCCAGCACCATGTTGGTCAGGCCGGCTGCCACGGTAAAGAAAAGGCCCAGCTTGGGTTTTTCGGCCGTGATGAAAAAGCTCTGGAACAAAAATTGCAGCATAAACGCAGTCTGGAACACCGTAATGATGGTGCCGTACAAGATGCAGTCATCCAGCAGTTCCGCAGTGGCCCCCAGCAGAACAGCCGCGGGGCGCAGCACCAGCAGGGCAACCACCGTAAAAATCACGCCCAGCACCGCAGTGGCGCAGACCAGCATGGAAAACAGCTCATTGGCGCGCTTTTTGTTGCCGGTGCCCAGCGTCATAGCAACCAGAGCGCTGCCGCCGGTGCCCAGCATAAAGCCGATGCAGCCAAATGCCTGTAAAAACGGCATAATGAGATTGACGGCAGCGAATGCCTGTTTGCCGGCAAAGTTGGAAACGAAAAATCCATCCACCACGCTGTAGATAGAGGTAAACACCATCATGATGATAGGGGATGCTGCAAAGCGCAGGATGCGCGATGTGGTAAAATGGTCCGATAATTGGATGCGCTGATTCATACTTTCTCCTGTTGTAAAATTTTGTTAAATTCCGTGCGGATGGCGTTCAGGTGTTCCTGACCAAGGCGGACGAAATGTTCAGCCTCCGCCATGCCCAGCTGTTCCAGTGCCGCCTGTTCTGCGCTGTACACGGGTTTGGCAGTTTTGGCTGCCAGTTCCCGCCCGGCTGGCGTCAGGTGCAGCAGTTTGCCGCTGTAACGGCCCGGCGCGGGTTCCAGTTCCAACAGTCCTTGCTTGACCATCGAAGCCACGGCTGAATTCATCGTCTGCTTCGGCAGGTTCCATTCCATGCACAGGCGGTTCTGGGTCTGCGGTTCGCTGCTGTTATACAGTGAATACAGCAGCCAGAACACGGTATCCGAAACACCGTAATGCACGGCAAGCTCATGATAAAGGGCGTTGCATTCATTGAACTGGCGGTTCATCTGTTCCAACAGATTTCGGGCAGTGAAATGGTGTTCTTCCGGCATTACACTATCATTCTCCTATTCTTCACAGCAAAACGGCGATGCTTTATTTGTGCACAGCTATGTGATGTGTTATAATCCGATTCCGGATTTGTATTATAGTCCGGGTTCGGATTTCTGTCAAGCGTTTCGGCACAAAAAATACCGCACAGCGTTTGAACTGTGCGGTATGTGCAGGTTTTCAGGCGTTATCAAAACCCTTGCCGAACACTTCGGTGGTGCTCAGCATGGACATAAAGGCGTTCAGGTGTTCCTTGTGGATAAACTCCCGCAGCTGCATTGCTTCGTGCCGGGTCAGGGTAGTATAGATAATGTAGCGCGGCTGGTTGGTGTATGCACCGTTGCAGGGGGTGTATGTTGCGCCGCGTTCCAGTTCCTTATTCACAAAGTCGCAGATCGGCTCCTTGTCGTCGCAGACGATCAAGATAGCTTTGCACATCTTCATGCGCTCCAACACCACGTCGATCATCAGGGATTTAACGGTAAGGCCGACGAAAGAGTAAAGCGCGGTGTGCAGGTCAAACACAAAGCAGGCCGCCACCACCATGACCAGATCGGTCAAAAACAACGCCGCTGCAATGCTGTGCAGGTGGGTGTATTTTTCCACGATCAGGGCGATCACATCGGTGCCGCCGCTGGAAGCCCCCACGCTGAAGAGCAATGCCGAAGCAATGGCAGGCAGCGCAATGGCAAAAATCAGTTCCAGCATGGGCTGGTCCGACAAAGGCTCGTTGAGCGGGCAGGCCTTTTCCAACAGCATCAATTCCGCCGAAAGCACCACGGTGGCATAACCGGTGGTCAGCGCAAACTCTTTGCCCAAAAAAATCAGGCCCAGAAGCAGCATCAACATATTGACCACGGCGGAAAACTCACTGGCCGAAATCGGGGTCAGCTTGGCAACCAGTGCCGCCGCGCCGGTCACACCGCCAAAGACAAAGTTGTTGGGAAATTTGAAGAAATACACCCCCACCGCCATCATGCTAATGCCGAGCGTGATGATCGTATACTGCCGTACTATTTTCATCCATTTGCCTTTCATGGTCGGTTCCTTTCCGCTGGCTTTCCAGCGTTCTTACTCCACGGAAATTATAACACCAAATCCGCCGTTTGCCATCCCCTGCCCCGCCGGGTTTGAGGTTGGCTGTGCGTAATTTGCTTTTTTATCGGATACAGTTTCGGAGGAACGCGCACCTTGTTTGACCGTTGACGCGCCAAATGCTGAGTTTTGGCGGAAATTTGTTCGCCAGCGGCAGGCAGGGCAACTGAGCAAATTTGGTGCGCCGGGTAAACAGTTTGCTATGATGCAAACAAAAAGACATGTTCGGGATTCCGGCACATGCCTTTGGGTAAAATCGTTATCCTTTTAGGTTGGCGGGCGCAGAGTGCGCCCCTACGGGGTGGGAGACACGGCAAATGTTGATTGCCCATTATAAAATACACTGCAGGGAGACGGGTATCCCACAAATTCTTACGCCTTTTTCTGGCTGGTGGCCAGAATCTTGTTAAAGCGGATAAAGAATGCGCTGCAGGTTACGGTTGCCGCGATGATATCACTGACCGGCTCCGCCAGGAAAACGGCAAAGACTTTGTCCTGCAAAATCAGGGGCAGGATAAAGATCAGGGGAATCAGCAAAATCAGTTTGCGCAGGCAGGCCATGAACAGGCTGATCTTCGCTTGGCCCAGCGCCACAAAGCTCTGCTGGCAGGAAGCCTGGAACCCGGTGGAGAAAATGCCCGCCATGTAAACGCGCATGGCCCAGGCCGTGTACTGCACCAGTTCCGGATCGGTGGAGAAGATGCTCGCAAACATCTGGGGCACCAGCATGCAGGCGGCCCAGAACGCGACCGCATATCCCACGCAGATGATGAACTGTAACCGGAATGCCCGTTTGACGCGGTCACCCTTGCCCGCGCCAAAGTTAAAGCTCATGATAGGCTGTGCGCCCTGGCAAAGTCCCTGCACCGGCATGCTGAGCAGCTGGGTGGCGCTGGTGATGATGGTCATGGCGCCGACGGCGATATCGCCGCCATAGCGTGCCAGGCTGGAGTTGAAGCTGATGGAAAGGATACTTTCGGTGGCAATCATCACAAAGGTGGAAACGCCCAGCCCAAGGCAGGGGCCGATGACTTTTCCCACCAGCGGCATGTTTTTCACGCTCAGGCGCAGCCTGGTGCGGCTGCCGGTCAAAAAGCGCAGCACCCACACCGCGCCCACCGCCTGGCTGATGACAGTCGCCGTGGCGGCACCGCGCACCCCCATATTGAGGGCAAAAATCAGGATGGGGTCCAGGATGATGTTGCACACAGCGCCGATCACGGTGGTCATCATGCTGAACGTGGCAAAGCCCTGGGTGGTGACAAAGGGGTTCATGCCCATAACGATGAGCACAAAAATGGTGCCGATGATATAGATGCGGGCGTAATCCAGCGCATAAGGCAGCGTTTTTTCGCTGGCACCGAACAGCACCAGCAGGGACGGCGCAGCGAAATAAAACACAACGGTCAGCACAGCCGCCAGAATCAGCAGCAGCGTAAAGCAGTTGCCCATGATCTTTTCGGCGGCATCGTCATCGCCGCGGCCCATGGCAATGGCCGCGCGGGGCGCGCCGCCGGAGCCGCACAGCATGGCAAACGCGGTAATCAGCATCAAAATGGGGGTAAACAGGCCAACGCCCGTCAGCGCGGATGCGCCGACCTCCGGCATATGGCCGATATAGATGCGGTCCACAATGTTATACAGCAGGTTTACCACCTGCGCCACCACAGCGGGCAGTGCCAGCTGAGCCAGCAGCTTGGGAATGCTGCCGCTCCCCATATCCCTGTTTTGCGTTGCAGCCATAATCAAAGTACCTCCTGCGTTTTTGTTGTAAAAAAAGTGGAGCAGTTCCCTGCTCCGCTTATTGTGTTGAAAGAATGGGTTCCGGATTGATGTTTTTATATTTTAGGTTCTCATTCCACGCACTTAACGATTTACTTTGCCCCCCGACCGGCAAAGACGACCCATACGGTCTTGAAGAGGATCTTTATATCGCCCCACAGGCTCCAGTTATCAATGTATTCAACGTCCAGTTTGACAACGTCCTCAAAATCCTCAATATCGCTGCGGCCGCTGACCTGCCACAGGCCGGTGATGCCCGGTTTCATGGAAAGGCGGCGCTTGTGGTGGCTTTCGTACTGTTTATACTCGTCCAGCGTGGGCGGGCGGGTGCCGACAAGGCTCATATCTCCGCGCAGAACATCAAAGAACTGCGGCAGTTCGTCAATGCTTGTTTTGCGGATAAACTTACCCACCTTGGTAATGCGGGGGTCATCCTGCATTTTGAACATCAGGCCGTTCATCTCGTTTTGGGCCATCAGTTCCTTTTTGCGTTCCTCGGCATCCATATACATGCTGCGCAGCTTATGGATGTAGAAAACACGGCCATTGCGGCCCACGCGCTTCTGTTTAAAGAAGAGCGGGCCGGGGCTTTCCAGTTTCAGGGGGATGGCTGTAATGGCAATGATGGGGATGCTGATGATGCAGCCCACCAGGCTGCCCAAAATATCCAGCAGGCGCTTCAGGATCTGGTCCCGCAGCTTGGGTTCAATGGTGGCCATGGTAACCAGGTTGCCGCCAGCGCAGCGGCCCAGATCGCGGCACAGGCGGGCGGAGCTGGTTTCGTTGCAGCAGCTTTCCTCGATGCGGTCCAGCAGCGGCATGCGGAAATGCACGGTCAGGCCCATGCTTTCCATCTCTTCCAGGTACGGGATAAAGGATTCGCCGCTGTCCATCGGAACATCGATATACACTTCATCCAAAGCGGCGCGGCGCAGCCAGTTCATAAAGGTATCATAATTGGCTTTTATCTCAATATTCTCCACCTTGGTACCGATTGCATCCCCCGTGGCTTCCAGCAGGGCCACACCGCACACACGGCGGGACCAGTCGTTGCTGATCTCACGGATCATCTTGCCTGCACGGTCACCGGTGGTAACAATGCCAACCAGCGTTTCGTTCTGGAGATTGTCAGGGGCTTTTACCAGCAGCTTTTTGAGCAGGCCATGGGCCGCCGGGAGCAGGAAGAGGTTAAGCGACACGACCCCCACCAGAAAATAGCGGGAATCCTGCAAAACCGCTTTGGACAGCGTCAGAAAAGCAGAATAGATCACCATCATCAGCAGGTTTGACTTGATGGAAAGTTTGGCTTCCTGCCCGCGGGTACGCTTGACAATGTTTTCCGTCTGGTCAAAACAGAAAAATGTAACGGTATAGGCCAGCACCAGCAAAACCAGCGCCTGAACCCAATCCAGAACACTGTAAGGCAGCAGCTGCCCCATAATGCCGCCAACGATCAGCCATGCCAGAATCACACTGGCGGCCAGAGCTGCAAGGTCTGTTAAAAAGACATAGACATACTGCAGCTTTTCGCGCTTTGTAATCATACCCTGTTTCCCTTTTCTTCCAAGTTTTCTTCATATCCCAGGCCCGCCGGCCTGCATACCACTGCGCCCCGTTGATAAGGCAGCACCAGTATTTTGCGGCAAAGCTACCGCAATGCCGTTTTGCCTGCAAGCCCGCAAAGGCCTTTTCCCCACAGGGCAAAACCAGCTTTTTTCTTTCCTCTTTATGTCATATGAATATTTACATTTTATCATATTAAGATGCGGCTTTCAATCATTTTAGCTATAATTATCAAAAAACAGCAGGATATATTGCATCTTGGGTCCGCGTCTTATTTTCATCGTTTTTTCGTTGGTTTGTTTTTCGTTTTTGAATCTTCCTGCCCGACTTGCCGGCACCAGGCAGCGTAGAGTCTTTGTGGAATCACACAGGGCAAATACAGCCTGCGGAAACACGGTAGAGGTACCGGCGCGGCCCACACCGTGGATCCGTAATTTATATCTTCCACCCGCCCCCATTCTTTCCCAACCTCCACATAAAAACAAAACAATAAAGCCCTCTTCCCAAGGAGCAGCTGGGGAGAGGGCTATATTGTTTTGATTCAGGCAATGAAAAAGGTGCAGAGCAAACACCTGAAACGGAGAACTGCCTGACTTTGACAGGAGCAGGGAGCAAACCTGTTCCTTTTCTGGGCCACGGCGATGGGAGGCATTCCATGCGCCGCCAGCAAAAGCGGCCCTGTCGGTTAGTCCTCGCTAACCACGCGTATACTATACCATGTTTCAAGTGGTTCGTCAAGCACTTTGTATCTGTTTTTGAAATAAATTTTCGCGTTTAGCGGCACAGCTTGCCTTACTTTTTGAAATCCGGATAATCCTTGATGCAAAGCAGCTCTTCAGCGCACTGAACCGCTTCCTCGCTGGGCGGCTGAACGCCATCCAGACTGTAGGTGATGCCAAGTTTTTCCCACTTGAACAGGCCAAGGGTATGGTAGGGCAGCACCTCCACGCGGCGCACGCTGCCAAGGGATTTGATAAAATCGCTCATCTCCCGCAGCTCGGCTTCATCGTCCGTCAGCCCGGGCACCAGAACATGGCGGATCCACATGGCTTTGCCATGTTCGCCCATCCAGCGCGCCATATCCAAAATGGGGGTGTTATCGCAGCCAGTCAGGGCCTTGTGGCGGTCCGGGTAAAAGGCTTTCAGGTCCAGCATCACCAGGTCGGTGTTCTGCATCAGGGTCTCAAACTTGGAATAGAACGGTTCCGCGGTGGTGTAGGGCTGGCCGGCGGTATCCAGGGTGGTATGCACGCCCTGCAGTTTGGCCAGGCGGAACAGCTCCGACACAAAGTCGATTTGTAACAGCGGTTCACCGCCGCTGACGGTCAGGCCACCATTGTTTTTCCAGTAGGTGCGATAGCGCAGGGCTTTTTGCAGGGCCTGGGCCGGGGTTTGCTGCTCCCCAATGGTGCAGGGCCAGGTTTCGGGGTTATGGCAATAGCGGCAGCGCATGGCACAGCCCTGCACAAACAGGACATACCGCACGCCGGGGCCATCGACAAGGCCGAACGTTTCGACCGAATGGATGCGGCCGGTGATGGGGGTGTTTTGCTCCATGGAATGTTACCTCTTTTGCGGTTGGTGTTGAGTTTGGGATGTGACAGGGGCGGCGGGCGCACAATAAATACTTGTCGCACATTATAAAATGCTCTGCAGGGAACGGTCTATCTCCGGCCTAAGAGCCGGGATTAAAATCCCGGTTGGCCTCCGAAACGCGCCTGCGGGCGCAGTGACCGTTCCGGGGCCGCACGGTTGGGTGCCATAACGCGATTGGCCGCAAGGCCCAACGGCGGCCAGGGAGCTGGCCGCCCTACTGCGGGACTGGGTTCCACATCAAGGCAACACCGCACAATTCCCGCCTTGTGGCTTAAGCACCGCTCCGGCAGCTGCGGCACGGCATCTGCGTTGCCAAAATGCTCGATAAGACATCCAGTATTATCTGCGCTTTTGGCTTGGCATCTGCCGCACCTCGCTCGCCGTATCGGCACTTAGAATTATGCGGTATTGCCCAAATTTATGATATGCAGCAAGGCAAAGGCCCACGGGACGATGCAAGCATCGTCCCCTACAAACAGCTTTCTTGGTTCGCAGTCTCTCACGGCGGGGTCGGGTGACCCCGCCCTACTGGGGTATACGCATTTTTCAACGTGTGACTGGGCTGGAGTCCTGCGTTTCCTCCACTATTATACCACGCATTTGCCCAAAAAGCCCGCGGCCGCAAAACGCAGCCGCGGGCCTTGTATGCTAGTCGACAGTCACGCCGCAGCAATTACATCTTCTTGTGGCAGGTACGAGCAATAACGTCCATCTGCTGTTCGCGGGTCAGGTCAATGAACTTGACGGCATAGCCGGAAACACGGATGGTGAAGTTGGCGTACTCTTCCTTCTCCGGGTGCTCCATGGCGTCGATCAGCTTTTCAGTGCCAAAGACGTTGACGTTCAGGTGGTGGGCGCCCTGGTCAAAGTAGCCGTCCATAACCTGGACCAGGTTCTCAACGCGCTCGTCCTCGCTGTGGCCCAGCGCGTCGGGGTTGATGGTCTGGGTGTTGGAGATGCCGTCCAGTGCCCAGTGGTAGGGCAGCTTGGCAACGCTGTTCAGGCTGGCCAGCAGGCCGTTCTGCTCTGCGCCGTAAGCCGGGTTTGCACCGGGGGCAAACGGGGTAAAGGCTGCGCGGCCATCCGGCATTGCGCCGGTTGCCTTACCGTATACCACATTGGAGGTGATGGTCAGGATAGAGGTGGTAGCCTCGGAGTTGCGGTAGGTGTGGCGGCGCTTGATCTTCTCCAGGAAGGTGCGCAGCAGCCAAACAGCGATATCATCGGCGCGGTCGTCATCGTTGCCGTAACGGGGGAATTCGCCCTCGATCTCGTAATCGGTGACCAGACCGGTCTCGTCACGCACGCACTTGACCTTGGCGTACTTGATTGCGCTCAGGGAGTCAACTACATGGCTGAAGCCGGCAATACCGGTGGCAAAGGTGCGGCGCACATCGGTATCGATCAGGGCCATTTCAGCCGCCTCATAGTAGTACTTGTCGTGCATGTACTGGATCAGGTTCAGCACATTGACGTACAGGCCTGCCAGCCAATCCATCATAACGTCATACCTGGCAATAACTTCGTCATAATCCAGGTACTCTGCAGTGATGGGGGCATAGTGAGGGCCAATCTGCTCATGCAGCTTTTCGTCCATACCGCCGTTGATGGCATACAGCAGGCACTTGCCCAGGTTGGCACGTGCGCCGAAGAACTGCATCTCCTTGCCGGTCTGGGTTGCGGAAACGCAGCAGCAGATGGAGTAGTCGTCGCCCCAGACAGGCTTCATCACATCGTCGTTCTCGTACTGGACGGAGGAAGTCTTGATAGAGATCTTGGAGGCGTAATCCTTAAAGGTCTTGGGCAGAGCAGAGGAGTACAGAACGGTCAGGTTCGGCTCCGGTGCGGGGCCCATGTTTTCCAGGGTATGCAGGAAGCGGAAGTCGGTCTTAGTGACCATGGAGCGGCCATCCATGCCGATGCCGCCAACTTCCAGGGTAGCCCACACAGGGTCGCCGCTGAACAGCTGGTTGTAGCTGGGGATACGGGCAAACTTGACCATGCGGAACTTCATGGTCAGGTGGTCGATCAGTTCCTGGGCCTCGGTCTCGGTCAGGATGCCCTTATCCAGGTCGCGCTGGATGTAGATATCCAGGAAGGTGGAGATACGGCCAACGCTCATGGCAGCGCCGTTCTGGGTCTTGATGGCAGCCAGATAGCCAAAGTACAGCCACTGCACAGCCTCCTTGGCGTTGGCAGCGGGCAGGGAGATATCATAGCCGTAAGCAGCGGCCATGGCCTTCATATCGTTCAGGGCGCGGATCTGCAGGGCGATCTCTTCGCGCAGGCGGATGACGTCATCGGTCATGGTGCCGTCACCGCAGTTGGCAAAGTCGTTCTGCTTTTCTTTGATCAGGTAGTCAATGCCGTACAGGGCAACGCGACGGTAGTCGCCAACGATGCGGCCGCGGCCATAGGTATCGGGCAGGCCAGTCACAATGTGGCTGTGGCGTGCCTTTTTCATCTCCGGGGTGTAGGCATCAAACACAGCGGTGTTGTGGGTGCGGGCATACTTGGTAAAGATTTCGTGCAGCTTCGGGGACGGAGTATAGCCATAGGTGGTGCAGGCCTGTTCTGCCATCTTGATGCCGCCATAGGGCATGAAGGCGCGCTTGAGGGGCTTATCGGTCTGCAGGCCGACGACTTTTTCCAGATCCTTCAGGTCCTCGCTGATATAGCCGGGGCCGTAAGCGGTCATGCCGGAAACCACTTCAGTCTCCATATCCAGAACGCCGCCCTTGGCGCGCTCTTCCTTCTGCAGAACCTGCAGAGCACCCCAAAGCTTATCGGTTGCTTCGGTGGGGCCGGCAAGGAAGCTTTCATCGCCGGAGTAGGGGCGGTAGTTCTTCTGGATAAAATCGCGGGTGTTGACTTCTTCTTTCCAGATGCGGCCCTGGAAGCCTTCCCACTGTACAAAATCTGTCATCGGTTACCTCCTGTTGTAAACCAAATGTGCTGCTCTATTAGTTAGGTTATTCTAACCAGCTATTGAAAATCTTGTCCTTTTCCAGCTGGCGGGCGGGCAGCTTTTCTGCGTTGCCCACGGTTCCAGCCCAAAAGGACGCCATTGACCAGCCCGTATCCGGGCCACAATCATTCTACCATATGTCCTTACAAAAAGCAACAACTGCACCAAAAATTGTGTTGGAAACTTTTGCATTGCTTTTTGTGCATGGCATTTGCCGCACATGTCGGTGGCTTCCCATGGCGAACGGTGCAGGTATAATTTTGTCTTTTATAGTTAGGTTACGCTAACATAGAAAGCACTTTCAAAAGTCGGGGTTTTCATACCGGCTCTGCCGGGTTGTTGGTTCAGCATACCCTGCAGAGTGCCTTTAGTATACCAACCCGCATCGGGGCCGTCTGTTGCCAAGGCAACAACCCAAAAATTTGCAAAAAAAGCCCCCACACCGGAAGCTGCTCCGGTGGGGGGCGTTGGAGAGGGAGAGATCAGGTTTTGGGTTCCGCCGCTTTTTCTGCGTCTTCCGATTTTTCTGTTTCATCGGGTTCTGCAGCGGGTTCTTCCGGCAGGCGGCCATACAGTTCCATAGCGTCATGCAGCTTTTGGGCCAGCTCCGGGGTAAAGGCGCCGGGCAGGGCGCGCCAGCACCAGTTACCGCCCAAGGTGGCGGGGGTGTTCATCCTGGCTTCATGCCCAAGGCCCAGCACATCCTGGGCCTGCACCACGGCCAGATCCGCCACGCTGGACCAGATGCCGCGCATCATGCCCCAGTTCATACCTTCCTCTTTGGTCAGATTCAGGTACTGGATGGCGCGCTCAATATCGTCCGGCAGAGCGGTTCCAAACCAGCCGTCCACCGGCTCATTATCATGGGTGCCAGTGTAAGCAATGCAGTTGGTGGGGTAGCTGTGGGGGCGGTAGTCACCGCCGTCACGGCTGTCAAAGGCAAATTCCAGCACTTTCATGCCGGGGTAGGCGCATTCTTTCAGCAGAGCGCGCACATCGTCGGTCAAAAAGCCCAAGTCCTCAGCAATAATGCGGGGGCTGCCCAGCTCTTTTTTGACGGTAGCAAAGAGGGCATAGCCCGGCCCAGTGCGCCAGCGGCCGTTTTCGGCGGTCTTATCACCATAGGGGATGGCATAATACCCCGCAAAGCCGCGGAAATGGTCAATGCGCAACACATCATAAATTCCGCACAGGTGGCGGATGCGGCGCACCCACCAGGCATAGCCGTTGGCAGCCATAGCGTCCCAGTCAAACAGCGGGTTGCCCCATAGCTGACCGGTGGCGGAGAAGCCATCCGGCGGACAGCCGGCCACTTCGGTGGGGACCAGGTTTTCGTCCAGCTGGAACTCCTGCGGGCAGGACCAGACATCCACGCTGTCCTCCGCCACATAGATCGGCAGGTCGCCGATAATCTCAATGCCCTGCGCGTTGGCATAGGCTTTCAGGTCATGCCACTGGGTATAGAACAGATACTGCACAGCCTGCCAGAAGTCAATATCCGCCGCATATTTGGCGCGGGCCGCGGCCAAGGTCTCCGGTTCGCGGCGGCGCAGCGGTTCTTCCCACTGCTGCCAGCAGACCCCGTTATGGGCATCTTTCAGGGCCATGAACAGGGCATAGTCCGGCAGCCAGAACGCGTTTTTCGCCAAAAAATCGGCGTAATCCGCCGGGGGCGCTGCCAACAGGCGGGCACAAGCTTTGTGCAGCACCGCATAACGCTTTTGGTACAACGCTCCGTAATTGACACAGCCAGGGGTGCTTTCCCAGTCGATAGATTCATATTCTTCCGGCTGGAGGAGGCCCGCTTTGGCCAGCAGGTCCAGGTCAATAAAATACGGATTGCCCGCAAAGGTAGAAAAAGACTGGTAAGGGCTGTCGCCATAGCTGGTGGGGCAGATCGGAAGGATCTGCCAGTAAGCCTGACCGGCTTTGACTAGGAAATCCACAAAATCTTTTGCTGCCGCGCCCATGGTGCCGATGCCATGGGGGGAGGGCAGGCTGGAAATATGCAGCAGAATGCCGCTTGCTCTCATCAGGGAAACCTCTTTTCTTTATGGCAATACCGCATAATTCTAAGTGCCGATACGGCGAGCGAGGTGCGGCAGCTGCTAAGCCAAAAGCGCAGATAATACTGGATGCTGCAAAGGTGAGCGCCGCCAGTGGCGGAAACAGCGAACCGAAGCAGGGGCAGCGGTCGCAGAGTGCGAGGGGCTTTTGCCCCCGAAGCACGATGCGGGTACCGCAACCCGACATTATCGAGCATTTTGGCAACGCAGATGCCGTGCCGCAGCCGCCGGAGCGGTGCTTAAGCCGTAAGGCGGGAATTGTGCGGTGTTGCCTTATAGTAAAGCGGCAGGGTTCCGGGCATTGCGGCTGGCCGATAAGGTACAGCGAAAAGCAAAGAAAAGGATGCCATTTTCCGGCACGCCCTGATTCCAGTATTGCCGCAGTAAAACGAGGGTAACATGAAACACATCGAAATTTATACCGACGGTGCCTGCAGCGGCAACCCCGGCCCCGGCGGTTGGGGCGCGATCCTGCGCTTCCGTACCGGAGAAAAGGTGTATGAGAAAGAGATTTCCGGCGGCGAGGCCGGAACCACCAACAACCGCATGGAGCTGACCGGCCTGCTGGAAGCCCTGCGCCAGCTGAAAGAGCCCTGTGACATTGACCTGTACAGCGACAGCCAGTATGTGATCAACGGGCTGGAAAAGGGCTGGGCCAAGGGCTGGCGCAAGCGTGGCTGGAAAAAGGCAGACAAATCCCCCGCCTTGAACCCCGACCTTTGGGCACCGCTGCTGGAAGAAAGCGAGAAGCATGTGATCCACTACCACTGGCTGAAAGGCCACGCAGGCCACCCCGAAAACGAGCGTTGCGACCGCTTGGCCGTGGAGCAAAGCAAAAAATACGGCGGAAAGCAGGCCTGACGCACTGCGCACCGCTGGTACAGGAGGATATTATGGACGGAGCATTGGGTTTTAATACATTTGAAAAGCAGGATAAGGTTCTTGTTGGGCTGAACGGCGGCATGGACGCTGCCGTTACTGTGCGCATTTTGCAGGAGCAGGGCTTTGCCGTACAGGCCGCACTGGTGCATTTTGCCGGGATGGCCGACGATGCCGTGGAGACCGCACAGAACGCCGCCAAAGCGTTGGATATAACCCTGCACGTGATTGAAGCAGCGGACACTGCCGCGGACGAACTGCTGAAGTTCCAGCTGCTGATGCAGACGGCTGATAAGCTCGACTGCCGTTTTATCTCCACTGGCCATTATGCCCGCGTGGAGCAGGACGCCGACGAGTGCCGCCTGTGCGCCCCAGAGCACGCAGAGTGCGACCAGACCGCCCTGCTGGAAGTTCTGCCACAGGAAATTCTGGCACGCCTGATCCTGCCGCTGGGTGAATTCGACAAGGAATCCGTGCAGGAAATTGCGCAGGATATCGGCTGCGCGGAATAAATTGCCGCAAACGAACGCAGATGTTTGGATAGAAATGCAGAGCTGCGGATTCCAATGGTTCAGAGATTATGAAAAGGGGCTGTTGCACATCGTTTTAGCCGAAAGTGCAGTAGTCATTTTCAAAATCAAACGTATAATCAAGCACTTCAAAAAAGCATGTGCATCACAAATCCATCGATAATTTCTGATTTTCGAGAAAATTTGTTGCACATGCTTTTGTTTTGGACATTGATACTGTTTGATTCTTACGCCTATTCGTACAAAAATAGAGGCTGTCGCATGTGCAACAGCCCCTTTTTGTTTTACTATTCTTTTGTTCTCTGTTTTTTATAAGATGAGCGTCTGAGAAAAGCAACGGAAATCAAGTGACCCAAAGCCGTCTTATTTCTTTTTGTTCCTCTTTTCCTGGCGTTCCTGCTCTTTGATCAGGCGCTTGCGCTTCTGCTTTTCGGTTTCCACGCGGGGCCAGGGGTTCCAGGTGCCCTCGTTTTCGTGCATCCAGTGGGCAAAGGGATACAAAAGGATGGCCAAACCGCCCAGCAGAATCAGCAGGTAGATGGCGGTGGACAGATCGACCGCCATATCCAGCGCGCCAAGGGCCGCCATCAAAAAGCCGGCATACATGGCGAACTGCCCATTATAGCGGACATAGCGGTTCCAGTTTTCTTCTTTTATGGCGTCCCGCCCCTGGTCCCCCCAGATGCGAGGATTTTTGGTAACGGCATAGCCGTAATACGCCAGCACAAGGCCGACAACAATCATAAACTGGAACATAGCGTTTCCTCACTTTGGGCTGTATATTACAGGCCCATTTTTTTGTAGAATGGGGTAAAATCAAAGGTGGCAAAATAGTCTGCCGGGGTCTCGGCGCGGCGGATCAGTTGGTGGGAGCCATCCTCGCACAGCAGCACTTCCGCGCTGCGCAGCTTGCCGTTGTAGTTATATCCCATCGAGAAGCCATGGGCACCGGTATCGTGGATGACCAGCACATCGCCCATATCGATCTTGGGCAGCATACGATCAATGGCAAACTTATCATTGTTCTCGCACAGACCGCCGACCACATCGTATTTATGGTCGCAGGGGGCGTTCTCTTTGCCCAGCACGGTGATGTGGTGGTAGGAACCGTACATGGCCGGGCGCATCAGGTTGGCAGCGCAGGCATCCAGGCCGATATACTCTTTATAAATGTGCTTTTCGTGGATGGCTGTGGCAACCAGGCAACCATACGGAGCCAGCATAAAGCGCCCCATCTCGGTAAAGATGGCAACGTCGCCCATACCGGCGGGCACCAGGATCTCCTCAAACTTTTTGCGGACACCCTCGCCAATGGCCAGGATATCATTGGAGCGCTGCTCCGGCTTGTAGGCAACGCCGACGCCGCCGGACAGGTTGATGAACTTGATGTGTGCACCGGTCTTTTGGTGCAGACGCACAGCCAGGTTGAACAGGATACCGGCCAGTTCCGGGTAATAATCATCGGTAACGGTATTGCTGGCCAGGAAAGCATGGATGCCGAAGTTCTTTGCCCCCAGTGCCATCAGGCGGGTATAAGCTTCGGTCATCTGCTCTTCGGACATGCCGTACTTGGAATCGCCGGGGTTATCCATGATGCCGTTGCCCAGGTCAAAGGTTCCGCCGGGGTTAAAGCGGCAGCAGATCGTTTCGGGGATACCTGCCACATTCTTGAGGAAATCCACATGGGTCAGGTCGTCCAGGTTAATGTAAGCGCCCAGGTCATACGCCTTCTTCATGTCCTGCACCGGCGTTTCGTTGGAGGAGAACATGATATCGCTGCCGCTGAAGCCACAGGCTTCGCTCAGCAGCAGTTCGGTGTAGCTGGAGCAGTCCACGCCGCAGCCTTCCTCTTTCAGGATGCGCAGCAGGTACGGGTTGGGGGTTGCCTTAACGGCAAAATACTCCTTAAAACCTTTGTTCCATGCAAAAGCTTTGTTGACAAGGCGTGCATTGGCGCGGATGCCTTTTTCGTCATAAAGATGGAACGGGGTAGGCACATCGGCAATAATTTCCTGTGCCTGCTCAAGGGTGATGAACGGTTTCTTTTCCGGCATAATAATACTTCCTTCTCTCTTGTTGTGCGGTGCGGCACTTCCCCTGCCTTTTTTGCACATACAGGGCGTATGCGGCCCGCTGGAGCGTACCGTAAAGCAAACGTGGTGAAAATATTCCACCCGCTTGTTTGCTTATTCGATACGCTCTGACCCTCTATGAATAAATATACAGTTATTATATTGCTTTTGCCGCCGCAGGGCAAGGGCTTTTTGAAAAAATGCCGGAATGGTGCAAAAATGCCCCGCATACCGCAGGGCATGCAGGGCAAAAGCATGGATCGTGATAAAAATTCAGGGGGTCAATCCCCTACCGCGCTGTGCTGCATGGCAAGGTGACCGGCAAGCAGGCGGTTTTCCAGGTGTTTGACCGTCCACAGGTAAGCCGGGTACAGGAACAGGCAGGCCGCCACCCAGGCTGCCGGGTTGGCCAGCTCTGCGCCAAAAAAGCCCAGAACCGGAATCAGCACCAGGCCGATAACGGTACGCGCCACCATTTCGGCCACACCGGCCATCATGGCAAGTGTGGAATAGCCCAGCCCCTGAATGGTATAGCGCCATACGATGAGCGCGCCGAGCGGGATAAAGAACAGACTGTTCCAGAACATATAATCCCGCGCCATCGCCACGATCTCAACCTCGGTCTTGGTATCCAGGAAGAGGCCGATGATCACGACATCGCCAAAGTGCAGGGCAATAAAAGCAAGGACGGAATAAGCAACCACCATAATGTAGGAGCTTTTTACACCGCTGCGCACACGGTCCAGCCGGGCCGCGCCAAGGTTCTGGCCCGCATAGGTTGCCATAGCGGTGCCGATGCTTTCCAACGCACAGGCGAGCAGGTTTTGGGTTTTGCCCGCAGCCGTAATGGCGGCAACCACAGAGCTGCCCAGCCCATTGACGGCCCACTGCATTATAACGCTGCCCACCGCCGTGATGGTACACTGCAGGCCCATGGGCAGGCCCATAGCAGACAGGCGGCGGCAGGCAGAGCGGCTGTATTTCCATTCATCCCGCGTCATATGCAGGATCTTGAACTTTTTGATCAGATAGATCAGGCTGATCACACCGGAGATTGCCTGCGAAACATCGGTTGCCACAGCGGCACCCAAAACACCCATATTAAAGTTGATGATGAGCACCAGATCCAGCACAATGTTGACAGCGCTGGTCAGCACCAGGAAGTAAAGCGGGGTTTTGCTGTCGCCCAAAGCGCGCATGATGGCCGAAACCATATTATAGAGAAAAACAAAGGGAATTCCCGCAAAGATCCAGCCAATGTAGGTGCTGGCACCATCAATAATGTCCGCCGGGGTCTGCATCAGCTCCATAATGGGGCGGGTCAGCGCCACCGTGACAACGGTAAGCCCAACACCCCAGGCAATGCACAGCCAGGTTGCATTGGCCACATGGCGGCGCAGGTCGCTGTCATCATGGGCACCAAACAGCTGTGCGATGGGGATAGCAAAGCCGTTGCACATGCCAATAACAAAACCCAGGATCAGATAGTTGACCGAGCCGGTAGCGCCAACTGCCGCCAGCGCATTGACACCAACAAAACGGCCCACAATGATGGTATCTGCCAGGCTGTAAAACTGCTGGAACAGGTTGCCCAGCATCAGCGGCAGGGTGAACAACAGGATGATTTTGAACGGATTTCCGCTCGTTAAATCTTTGGTCATATGCGTTCCCTCAACAAGATCATTTTTCCACACAAAACAACGCGCAAAAGTAAAAAAGAGGGTGGTTGGCACCCTGTTTTGCTCAAGCGCGGAGTTAATTATACTATAACAAAACAAAAAATCAAGTGGGCTGCAAAGAAAAATATATTCCCCCAAAGCAGCGGCTGAATTGTATGCTTTTACAGCGCCACTGGAGCTCACGCCGAACAGCCAACAAGAAAAGCCGCACACCCGAAGGTGTACGGCTTACCTTGGCAGGGGTAGAAGGATTCGAACCCTCGGCACGCGGTTTTGGAGACCGCTGCTCTACCAACTGAGCTATGCCCCTATGTAAAAAGCCCACAGTAGCTAACGTGCTGTGGGCTTTGCTATGGAGCTGTTAGGCAGATTCGAACTGCCGACCTCATCCTTACCAAGGATGCGCTCTACCGACTGAGCTATAACAGCATGTGGCGACCCGGATCAGGCTCGAACTGACGACCTCTAGCGTGACAGGCTAGCGTTCTAACCAACTGAACTACCGGGCCAAGCCCTTTCGCGCTTTGCATCAGGCGTTACCTGACCGCTGCAACATGATTGATTATACTGGATTATACCCCAACTGTCAAGCACTTTTTTGATTTTTTTGCCATTTTTCTTGTGTTTCGCGCATCAGCGTCAATAAAGTTTTGGGCGGGTGCTCTTGTGCTTTCCTCTGCTGACCACGGCCATGCCGCAGCGTTAATTTGCAGTTGCTCTTTCCCGACTACAACATTTTTTGTTACAGCGTTTTGGAAAAAAGCTGGTCAACAGAGCCGTACATCGTTTTATAATCTCCGACTTTGGTAAAGCTATATTTTTCATACAGCCCCACTTCCCCGCTCATGAGATAAATCGCTGAAAAGCCCTGTTCCTTCGCCACGTTGCAGGCCGCGTTCACCATTTGTTCAGACAGCCGGTTCCCCCTGTATTTTTCGGCAACAAACAAAAAACCTATCAAAGGCCCACAACCATATTCTCTTGGCATTTCATCCTGATTGGTAAACGTGCAGAAAGCCGCCGCGTCATCATCGCGCAAGGCCACAAGAGCTCTTTCGTTATTTTCAAAATCGTTTGGCTCCATCTTCTCTGCCCCAAAAATGCTGCTGCTTTCCATGGGCAGCCTGCTGCAAAAGCGATGGTCCCATCCCACAGTTCATGGCCGGGTGCCATTACGATAATTTTCTCCAACTTATTCTCCTTGAAACCTTCGGATTTTAACGAATCGAACCGCAAACAAAAAGCACAGCAGTTTTTCGATACATCTGTATCACAACTGCTGTGCTTTTGGCAGGGGTAGAAGGATTCGAACCCTCGGCACGCGGTTTTGGAGACCGCTGCTCTACCAACTGAGCTATGCCCCTATGTAAAAAGCCCACAGTAGCTAACGTGCTGTGGGCTTTGCTATGGAGCTGTTAGGCAGATTCGAACTGCCGACCTCATCCTTACCAAGGATGCGCTCTACCGACTGAGCTATAACAGCATGTGGCGACCCGGATCAGGCTCGAACTGACGACCTCTAGCGTGACAGGCTAGCGTTCTAACCAACTGAACTACCGGGCCAAACCCTTCGCGCTTTGCATCAGGCTACCGCCTGACCGCCGCGACGCATATTATTATAGCAATCAGGGCGGCCTGTGTCAAGCATATTTTCAAAAAAAATCCAAAAATCTTTTTGCTCTTTTTCTTTTGTCAAAATCGTCCGTTATGCGTTATTTTCATTTCCTTGCTGTCTTAAAAGAACTCTATTGTACAAAAAATATCCTCTGTTCTTTTCAAGTTCACAGTTCTATGTTATACTGACTAACAAACAGCGTTCCCTTTGTTCGTATCGCCATTTCTGCTGTTGCGCAGGCGGCACGGCAAAAGGATCCGCTTGCAACCCACAAAACAGGAGGTACAAATTATGTGGACCCGTTCCCTTTTGAAGTCCAACGCCAAACAGGCGTTGCAAGAGCGGTACTGGCGCAGCGTGGGACTGTGCCTACTTCTTTCCCTGTTGGGCATTGGCTATTCTTTCCCCCGCCTTACGGCGCAATACCGCGTAACATCTTCCCAACTGAACGGTATGATGAGCGGCCCGGTGTGGCAGGGCAACGCCGGCGGTGGATACACCAGCGGCAATGAGGAGTATCTTTTGCAGGCATTGGCCCCCTTTGCCGGGGTGGTGATTATCGTAATGTTGATCGCTGCCGCAATCGGCCTATGCTGGGCAGCGTTCCTCATCAACCCGCTGACAGTCGGCCGCAATCGCTATTTTATGGAAAGCCGCCAGTCGGCAACACCGTTCAGCACCGTCACTTCGATCTTCCGCACCCCGTATCTGAATGTTGTTAAAGTTATGCTGCTGACCAACCTGAAAATTGCGCTGGGTTCCCTTTTGATCATTCCCGGCATTTACTGGTCTTATTGCTACATGCAGGTCGGCTACCTGATGGCCGAAAACCCCTACCTGACCACCTGCCGCGCCATGGAGCTGAGCAAGCAGATGATGGACGGTGAAAAGTGGAACACCTTTGTGCTCCAGCTTTCCTTTATTGGCTGGTACTTGTTGTGCAGCATTACCTTTGGCATTGGTTTCATCTTCCTGGAGCCTTATGTACAGGCCACTTTCGCAGAGCTTTACGCTGCGCTGCGCGCCAAGGCGCTTGCCAACGGATACACCAATGAGTATGAACTGGGCGGCTTCGTGCGCCACTGATTATAAACAATAAAACAATAAAACAATAAATCCGGACTGTGGATCATTTCCACAGCCCGGATTTGTTTACTTGTGCAATTTTGACGGTATATAACTCAAGCTTTGCCTGATTCATTCACAGCCACTGCGCTGGGGTGATCCTTAGAAGGATGCTTGGCAAACAGCGTCTTCAGAGCAAGTGGAGTGGCAACAGAAGATACGATGATCAGCAGAATAACAGCGGTAAAGTAGACAGCGTCCACCATGCCGACTGCAAGGCCCTTTTGTGCCACAATCAAAGCAACCTCGCCGCGGGTCATCATGCCAACGCCAACCTTGAGGGAATCTGCCCAGTTGAACTTGCAGATCTTTGCTGCAAGACCGCAGCCAATGATCTTGGTGATAAGTGCCACAATGACAAAGCAGACACAGAACAGCAGGATATCGGGAGTCAGGCCGCTGATATCGGTTTTGAGGCCGATGGAAGCAAAGAACACCGGAGCAAACATCATATAGTTGCTGATTTCGACACGGCGCTCCACATAGGGTGCATCATGAATGTTGCACAGCACGATACCAGCAATGTAAGCACCGGTAATATCGGCAATGCCAAAGTACTGCTCTGCAATGTAAGCCATGGCAAAGCAGAAGCCAAGGCTGGCAATGGTAATGCGCTGGGTGTGGGGGTTACGGTTATCCAGCCAGGTCATGGCCTTGTACAGCACAAAACCGACAATGACCGCCACCACAAAGAACAGCACCGTGTTGATCAACACCTGGCCGATGCTGGTACCGCCTTCTTCGCCGCTGCCGGCCCCCAGAACGCAGGTAAGCACCACAATGCCGATAACGTCATCAATCACGGCTGCGCTGACGATGGTGGTGCCCAGGAAGCCTTTCAGCTGGCCAAGCTCCTGCAGGGTTGCCACCGTGATGGAAACGCTGGTTGCCGTCATAATGGTGCCGATGAACAATGCTTTATAAAATTCCGGACTGCCGATAGCACCCAGACCATAGAACGCACCATACAGCAGCGTACCGCCCACCAAGGGAACAAAAACACCCACGCAGGCAACCAGAGTTGCAATGGGGCCGGCTTTCATCAACTGCTTCAGGTTGGTGCCAAGGCCGGTGGAGAACATCAGCAAAATAACGCCGATTTCCGCAAAGACCGAGATGGTATCGCTGAGCTGAACAACCCCCAGCAAAGAGGGGCCAATCAGCAAACCGGCGATGATCTCGCCCACCACTTGGGGTGCCTTGAGTTTGCGGGCAATCAGGCCAAAAAACTTAGCCGCAATCAATATGATTGCAAGATCCCGGAAAAATAGATACATAATGATAGAGCCTCCTTTTCAGCACGGCATAGCTGATATGGCTTTTTGGTTCATACAGTGGTACTTGCCATCCGCCCAGCCTCCCCAGCCAAAAGGTGCCGGAGCCGTGTTCCCTTATGTTTTACCACGCTGTTCATATTTTTTCAAGAGCTTTGTCACAGAAATGTCAATTTTCATCTGTATGCACAAATGTCTTGCACAAACGGGGCGTTTGCGGGGCAGTTCATGCCATATTGTGGTTGCGGCCAAAAGAGCATGTGCTTGTACCCTCCTTTGGATTTCAGATTATTTTTACAAAAAACTTCTTGCATATGTTCTTTTTTTCTTTTTTAAAATTTATTTGAAAAAAATTGATTTTTTTCAAAATATTGCTTGACAATCCCAGATGTGCTTGCTATAATATAACACGTCGTCAGGTGAGGCGATACAGCAGAATAGATGGAAAGATGGCTGAGCTGGTCTAAGGCGCACGACTGGAAATCGTGTAGGGCCCATAAAGCCCTCAAGGGTTCGAATCCCTTTCTTTCCGCCATAAGCCCATGACAAAAAAGATGTCATGGGCTTTTTTCTTTGTTGTATCGCACAAAATCAGCAAAGTTGACAACCGATTTTCAAAGTGCGTTTTATAGAGATGTCCAACCGTTTTAAGGCGGTTGGACTTTTTTGTTGGGTGATTTGGGGAGGGTTTGCTCTCCCCTGCCGTCCTGTTTTGCAGTTTTTCAGCGAAAATTTCAACTTTTTTCTGCTGTTTTCAGAATGTTTTCAATTTCCCTGCAGCCAATTTCTTGTTGGCTGCGGGGATTTTTCGCTTTTTGCAGCAGTTTTCAGTTTATTTTCATGTTTTCCATTTTATACCTATTAAATAAGGAGGATTTCCACTATGAGCATCATGATCGGCATCGACCACGGCTATTACGCTATCAAAACAGCGCATTGTTCATTTCCGGCTGGACTTACCAGCTACGGAGAACACGAACCCTACACCCGCCAAGGACTCTTAGAGTTTGGCGGGTGCTTTTTTGTTTGTGGCTCTGGGCGGCAGCCTATCCAGAGGGACAAAACTGTGAACGACAACTACTACCTGCTGACACTGGCAGCCATTGCAAAAGAAATCCAGCAGCGCAGTTTGCCGCCCGAATGTTCTGTGCGGATTGCGGCTGGGTTGCCGCTGACCAGCTTCGGACGCGACAAGCCGAAGTTCCGCGATTATCTGCTGCGAAGTGGGCGACCTGTGAATTTCAAGTTTGAGGGTGTAGAGTACAGCATCACCATCGAGGAAGTCGCTATCTTTCCTCAAGGCTATGCCGCCCTCATGACAGAAACCGGGCTGTTGCAGGATGAACCGTCTATGCTCCTTATGGACTTGGGCGGCTGGACGGTGGACCTTATGCGCATCGACAACGCCATCCCTGCGGCTGACACTGCGCACAGTCTGGAACTCGGCATGATCCGCTGCGTGGATGACATCCGTGAACAGGTGCGCCGGGAAACCGGGCTGTCCCTCACGGATGCCCAAATCGAAAATATGCTGGCAGGTCAGCCCTGCACGGTCAGCGATACGGTGCGCGACATTGTGAACCGGCAGGGGCGCAAGTACACGGAGCGTCTGCTCTCTGCCACGATGGAAGCCGGCTTCGATCTCCACGCTATCCCTGCCGTGCTGCTGGGCGGCGGCGCATCGGTGGTGAGCCGCCACCTCAGCCCCAAAGACGGGCTTTGTAAGACGATTTTCCTGCTGGACGACAAAGTGAACGCGGTCGGATTCGAGCGCGCGTTGACCGCCGTGTCGCGCCGTAAAAGCGAGGCATGAAACGACCGCAGTACGTTTTCCGTCCGAACCTTAGCGACCCGCAGCACCGCCGCGTGTGGGCGTTGCTGCAGCAGGTGCCGCCTGCCAAACGCAAAGAGTTTCTGGTGCAGAGTATCCTTGCGGCAGAACAGACGGATAGGCTGGAGAAAAGCATCCGCAAGGTGGTGCGGGAGGAATTGCAGGCAGTCAACATAACCGGCGCTGTTCCAAGCCCACCGCCAGCGAATGCTATACCAGACTCTGCGCTCGATTTCCTGAATTCACTGTAGGGGGTGATTCCAATGTTTTAATAATA
>SAUS01000042.1 GCA_004000625.1 Candidatus Cibiobacter qucibialis
CGAAGATAGTTGGCTGGAAACGGCCTGTGAAAATAGGTAGATGCCGGCTTCTCTTTTTTATTATGGCCCGTTGGTCAAGCGGTTAAGACAGCGGCCTCTCACGCCGTTAACGTGGGTTCGATTCCCGCACGGGTCACCAGGAAGAGCACCATAGCGTAAGCTAAGGTGCTTTTTTGTATGTCTAAAACCACTCGCTAGGCGAGTGGTTCGATAAAGATTATATCGATGAGTAATGAAACTCAAACGAAGAATTTTGGAATAGTACCAGTGGGGCAATTCCAGACTGGGTTATTGGCGTATCGCCGGTAGTCCTGTATTAAAAGGTTCCATTGCAAACGAAAGACTCGCAGAAGCAGGATATTTTAGTATCCTCAGGCGCTACTACGAGTCCTTGCACTTATTCGGTTGAACCGTCGTGTACCGGTCGGTACGCACGGCGGTGTGAGAGGTCGGCTCTTTAGTTAAGAGAGCCTCCTACGCGATTCTTTTAGGTAAAAAAGCAAACAAACAGAACACTTCATTCAAATGCATATTAGCGGCTATTTATTTCATACAGAGACAAATAGCGGCACAGAACAGATATAATAAAAGAAGCTATAAAAAGCAGGTATTCACGTGGAGGACGATATCGTTTCTACATGAACACCTGCTTTTTTATTTATTTTTTACTGCTGGAATAAATAGTGGTAGCCAAGTATTCATCACTGACCCAACCATAAATCCCACTGTAATATACAACAACCCAGTCAGGCACATTGCTGCTATAGCCGCATTCCCATACGATGAGACCGTAGGGGATATTATCCATTTTTTCATAATTTGTACCGGGACCTTTACGCATAACCAGCCCATGATCAGCAGTGGTGTAGGTACAAAGGCTATCAATTCGACTAAGCGTTACATCTGGTGCAACGCATCCATCCGGCAGAATAATGTCGGCATTGTTTTCGGTATAATCCTGTACTTGCAGCAAGCCCCAAAGGCCATTCTGTTTTGCCCATACGCAGCCATCGCGCGCGGGGGCTAAATCTTCATATTGCCCAGCGGAAATTATCTCATTGCCGTAAACATCCAGAACTAGCTTTTGTCCGGATTGATTTTTCACAACTACCATGCCAGATAAGTCTGCGTAAGGATATTCAACCGTTCCGTTCATGATGGTATAGCTGTAGCAACAGCTTCACTGGTCGGGGAAAGAGCAGCGGAGGAAGCAGGTTTATTTTCTGGCGCTGCAGCACAAGCGGTAAGCATTATTGCGGTGATAACACTGGCGGAAAATGAGAATAACTTCCTTTTCATGGCTTTTCACTCCTTGCGTAAATGATTTTTCGGTAAGATGAAGGAGTAATATAAGAAAGTGAAGTCATAAACCCTATAATATCTTATTTTATCAAAAATATCTGCTAATGGGAATAGCTAACAATTCTACATGGATAAATTTGGATAGTATGACAAAGATTGCAGAACTGGAGTGAAAGTCCGAATTATGGGATGAGTGATCTGCTATAATAGAGAAAAGCAAAACAGAAGGGAGTTTGATTATGCACCAGGAGAAAAAGATGCTGGCTCATATCAGTGAAGACGGAACCCGCGTCCAAACGGTAGCGGACCATTTGCAGGGAACGGCAGTCCTATGTGGGCAATTTGCAGCAGCCTTTGATGCCCAGCAACAGGGAACTTGGCTTGGATTACTGCATGATATTGGTAAATATAGTACAAAGTTTCAAAAGCGCCTGCAAGGTGGAGAGAAAGTGGATCACTCAACGGCTGGTGCACAGGTGGCTGCCCGATATGGTCAAATCCCACTGGCTTTTGCTATTGCGGGACACCATAGCGGCCTGCCGGATGGAGGAGGCCGAAGCGATACCGCGCAGGATGCGACAATGTTTGGGCGATTGAAAAAGAGCGTTGAACCCTATACCCAATGGACGAATGAGATTAAACTGCCGTCCATACCGCCCCAGCCGGAAATGATGAAGGAAAATCGTTTTACACAGGCATTTTATACCCGGATGTTGTATTCCTGCCTGGTCGATGCGGACTATCTGGATACGGAAAACTTTATGAGCGGCCCTAAACCGCGCGGACAAGGCCAGACAATGGATGAACTGCTGAAAAGGTTGAACCAATATACCGCAAAATGGAGCCATCCCCAGGGAACCTTGAATCAGCGCCGCAGTTCAATTTTGAGTGCCTGTACAACGGCAGGGCAAACAGGGCGGCGCGGCCTTTATTCCCTGACCGTTCCTACAGGCGGGGGAAAAACGGTAGCGTCATTGGCATTTGCGCTTTCGCTAGCTGTAAAGAACCATATGGACCGGGTTATTTATGTGATCCCTTATACATCCATTATTGACCAGACCGCGGATGTGTTTTCGGAAATATTAGGAGCAGAAAATGTTTTGGAACACCATTCAGGGGTGGACTACTCTGCCAAGGAAGATGATGAGCCGGCAGCCTACCGCAAAGCATTGGCGGCGGAAAACTGGGATGCTCCGGTGGTGGTTACCACATCCGTGCAATTCTTTGAATCACTTTACGGCAACCATGCGTCACAATGCCGTAAATTACATAACATTGCAAATAGCGTGGTCATTTTTGACGAAGCACAAAACCTGCCGGTTCCTTATTTGCGCCCCTGCGTTGCGGCAATCGCGCAGCTGGTACAGCATTACCGCGCAGCAGCGGTGCTTTGCACGGCCACACAACCAGCTTTGCAGCCCTTGTTTGATGAACTGGCGCCTGGGCTGCAGATGACGGAACTTTGCCCACATCCCAAAGAGCAATATCAGGCATTCCGGCGTACAACGCTAAAAATGCGCGGAGAGTTGGAACAAAGCCAGCTTGGCGCAGAACTGACAGCGCAGGAACAAGTGCTGTGTATTGTAAACCGGAGAAAAACAGCACAGGAATTATACAATAACCTGCCCAAAGAGGGCAGCTACTGCCTGACAACATTGCTATACCCAGCCCATCGCAAACAGTTATTGCAGGAAATCCGGGAACGCTTAAAAGATGGGCTGCCCTGCCGTGTGATATCAACTTCTTTGATCGAAGCGGGTGTTGATGTGGATTTCCCGGCTGTGTACCGCGAGGAAGCAGGTTTGGATTCCATTTTGCAGGCGGCGGGGCGCTGCAATCGAGAGGGAAGACGCCCGGCGGAGCAGAGCTTGGTACAGATTTTCACATTGGAAGGGCAGCATGTACCGCGCATGCTGGAACAGAATGTATCCGCAACGCAAAGCGTCCTGAAAAAATATGCAGATCTGGCATCTCTGGAAGCAATTGAAACATACTTTCTGTTTTACCGTACCTTAAAAGGAGATAAAAGACTGGATGAACAGCAAATTCTGCAAGGGTTCGAGCAGGATATGGAAGGGCGCATTTTCCCCTTTGCAACAGCGGCAGAGAGGTTCCGCTTAATTGAAACACCTGCCGTGACCGTATACATTCCCCAAGGGAAAGGGGAACATTTGCTTGCACGATTGCGTGCAGGAGAGGTAAGCAAAACTTTGTTCCGTCAACTGGGGCAATATGGTGTTCCGGTTTACCCGGATCATCTGAAAACGCTGGAGAATGCCGGGGCGGTTTGCCAAATCAGTGAAGGCATATGGGAATTAACGGACGGAAGCCTTTACGATAACAACACGGGCCTTGCTATGGAAGCTGAAACGGGAGCAGCCTGGTTTGCATAAAGCAAAAGCGGCAGGGAGCTTGCCCTGCCGTTCTTGTGCGATAAAGTAAAATCAACTATTTCTATCCACGGCATAAGCTGCCGACGTAACTTATTATAAAAGAAAACCGAATGAAAAGCAAACAAAAAGTATACATGATAAAAGGATTGACATTTGGTGCCAAGTAGCGTATATTGAAACTATAGCAAAAATATAAATTAAAAACAACTGAAAATAGAAATGCAAAGGAGTTGATGCAGATGATCCAGCTGGAAGTATGGGGGAATTATGCTTTGCTCTCGAGGCCTGAGCTAAAAGTCGAAAGGGTTTCATATGAAGTTCTCACCCCTTCCGCGGCACGCGGCATAGTAGAAGCAATCTATTACCACCCCGGCTTACGGTGGAAAATCCGGAAAATCTATGTTATGAACCCAATCCGCTTTACCAACATCCGTCGGAACGAAGTAAAAAGCAAAATTCTTTGTTCCGATGTACGCAGCGCGATGCAGGGAACAGGGAAAGAGCTTTACCTTGCCACGCCCCAGCAGATCGTTCAGCGTGCAGCCATGGTGTTGCAGGACGTTCATTATGTGATTGAGGCAGAATTTGAGATGACTGACCGTGCGGCACCGAGCGACAATCCGGGAAAGTTCCAGGATATTGTCACCCGGCGCATGTCTAGGGGCCAGTGTTTTCATACCCCTTATTTTGGGTGCCGTGAATTTCCTGCCGCATTCCGCGCATGGCCCGGCGGGCCAATCCCGACCATTGAGGAAACACGGGATTTGGGATTCATGATATATGACTTTAACTACACTGACCCGCAGAACATAACCCCGATGTATTTCCATGCAAAATTGGAACATGGTGTGTTGAATGTGGCAGACTGCGAGGTGTACCGATGATTTTACAGGCTTTGGTACAATACTATGAAGATTTGCTGGCCAATGGCAAAATCACGCGCCCCGGTTGGACAAGCGCAAAAGTCAGTTGGGCTTTGGAACTGGATGAAAACGGCCAACTGATGGCATTGCACCCCTTGCAGCAAGAGGAAAAGCGCGGTAAAAAAACAGTGCTTGCTCCATGTCAGCTGCAAGTTCCGGAACAGGTTAAACGCTCTAGTGGTGTGGCAGCCAATTTTTTGTGTGATAACAGTGCTTACATGCTCGGCGTTGATGGAAAAGGCAAACCGGAGCGTGCAATGCAGTGCTTTGCCGCTGCAAAGGAGCTGCATCTTGCCATTTTACAAAATGTTCCCGGTCAGGCGGCACAGGCAGTGCGGAACTTTTTTATAAACTGGGACCCCAAGGCGGCGGAGCAGAATCCAGCGCTGGAACAAAGTCTCAAGGAACTTTACAAGGGTGGCAATCTGGTATTTCTGATTCGGGAAAACTATGTTCAGGACGATCCGGAAATACAGGAAGCCTGGCAGCGGCAGTGTGATAAGAACACGGATGCACCGGAAATCCGATGCCTGGTTACAGGGCAAAAGGCACCGCTTGCCCGCCTGCACCCGGCGATTAAAGGCGTGACCGGGGCACAGTCTTCCGGCGCATCGATTGTTTCTTTTAATGCGGACGCTTTTTGCTCATACGGACATGAACAGGGGGGCAATGCGCCGGTTGGCAGTTATGCGGCCTTTGCCTATGCACAGGCATTAAACTATCTGCTGGCAGACAGGGAACATGTTCAGCGCGTGGGCGATACCACCATTGTCTGCTGGGCAGCAGGTGGTGAGACCGCCTACCAGCAGGTAGCAATGGATGCATTGTTTGCCATGGATGCGCCTGTCAGCGAAAGCGATGTGCGAAATGCAGTGGACAAGCTGGTCCATGGACAGAGTGTAGAGTGGCAGAACGTGACACTTGACCCACAAAGGCACTTTTATGTGCTTGGCTTGGCCCCTAATGCGGCGCGCCTCTCGGTTCGCTTTTTCTGGCAGGATACATTTCAAACGCTGCTTGATAATGTGCAGAAGCATTATGACCGCTTAGAGATTGTGCGCCCCGCTTATGATAAATTCCCGCGGCTGGGGGTGTATTGGCTGCTGCAGGAAACCGTCAACACCAATTCCCGCAGCCCATCGGCATCACCGCAGCTGGCGGGCGATGTTCTGCGTGCAATCCTGAATAATACAAGGTACCCGGCAACCCTGCTGGATGGCGTTATGATGCGTATCCGCGCAGAGCAAAAATTAACACGCGGCCGTGCCGCTATTATAAAAGCATACTACCTGCGTAATGAAGATCCCCGTTGCCCAAAGGAGGTATTAACTGTGGAAAATAACAAGGAAACAAATTATCAACCGTATGTTATGGGTCAGCTTTTTGCTGTGCTGGAAGCAATCCAGATGGCGGTAAACCCGGATATCAATACAACCATCAAGGACAGGTATTTTAATGCAGCGGCTTCCACGCCGGCCACTGTGTTCCCAACAATTCTGATGCTGGCGCAAAAGCATATGCAAAAAATGAGCAAGCCACAAAAGATTTATTACGATAAGCAGATCGCTGCGCTGGCGGGCGGAAAACTGGAAGGAAGCTTTCCCGCACGGCTGACCTTGCCGGAACAAGGCGCTTTTATCCTTGGCTATTACCATCAGACACAGGAACGCTATACAAAGAAAGTGGAGGAATAACAATGGCACAGGCAATCAAAAACCGGTATGATTTTGTAATTCTGTTTGACGTTGAAAACGGAAATCCGAACGGCGATCCGGATGCAGGCAACATGCCGCGCGTTGACCCGGAAACGGGATATGGCATTGTTACAGATGTCTGCTTGAAGCGTAAGATTCGCAACTATGTCGAAGTGGCCAAAGAAGATGAAGCAGGATACCAGATTTACATTAAAGATCAGGTCCCCCTGAACCGCAGCGATAAAAAAGCACTCGAATACTTGGGCATTGATGCTGATGCCAAAGATGCCCTGAAAGTCGCCAAGAAAGATGACCCGGAACTGGACCGTAAAATCCGGGATTTTATGTGCCAAAATTTCTATGATATCCGTACATTTGGCGCTGTTATGACAACTTTCGTAAAAGGCGCACTGAATTGCGGGCAGGTACGCGGCCCTGTTCAGTTGAGCTTTGCACGCTCGGTGGATCCTGTCCTCCCGCAGGAAGTGACCATTACCCGTATTGCCATTACGACCGAAGCGGATGCAGAGCGAAAAGGCACTGAGATGGGCCGCAAGTATGTGATCCCGTATGGTTTGTACCGTGCAGAGGGTTATGTTTCGGCCAACCTTGCCCGCAAAACTACAGGATTCTCAGAGGATGACCTGCAGCTGCTGTGGCAGGCAATCCTGAATATGTTTGAAAATGACCACAGCGCAGCCCGCGGCAAAATGGCAGTTCGGGAACTGATCGTGTTCAAGCATGATTCGGAACTGGGCAATGCGCCGTCCTATAAACTGTTTGATGCAGTGCATGTCACGCGTGCCGAAGGGGTAGCCTTCCCGCGCAGCTACCATGACTATGTGGTGACCGTGGATGAAAATCTTCCGGCAGGGGTAACGTGTGAGAGGTTGTCGTAATGGTTTCCCCAGATGATTACCTGCTGATGTCCGGTATCCAGCATTTCAGCTTTTGCCGCCGTCAGTGGGCGCTCATACACCTGGAACAACAATGGTCCGAAAACCAACGCACCGCCGAAGGCCGCCTGCAGCATACCCGCTGCCATGATGTTACCCTGACGGAAAAACGCGGCGATTTGCTGATCGCCCGCGGTATGAGGGTCGTCAGCCACCGCTTAAAACTGACCGGCGACTGTGATGTGGTAGAGTTTCACAAGGATCCAAACGGCGTGTCATTGCAGGGCCGCCGCGGCCTGTGGCAGCCCATGCCCGTGGAATATAAGCATGGCCGCAGCAAGGTAAACGATGCCGACCGTTTGCAGCTCTGCGCACAGGCCATGGCGCTGGAAGAAATGCTGGTGTGCGAGGTGCCGGAAGGGGAAATCTTTTATGAAGAAACCCGGCAGCGGGAACATGTTTCCCTGACACCGGAACTGCGCAGCACCGCGCAGACCATGGCGGATGAGATGAACCGCCTGTTTGCGCGCGGCTATACCCCAAAAAGCAAACCCGGCAAGCATTGCAATGCCTGCTCACTGAAAGAGCTTTGCCTGCCGGCGCTGTATCAGCAGGCAGACCCGGCGGCGTATCTGCGGGAGCATATTGAGGAGGGCGCGCCATGAGAAAGCTGCTCAACACCCTGTTTGTCATCAATGAGGACGCTTACCTGACATTGGATGGCGAAAACCTTGTTGTTACCCGCAATAAGCAGGAAACCCACCGCTATGCCCTGCATACGCTGGAAGGCATCGTCTGCTTTACTTACGCGGGTGCCAGCCCCGCTTTGATGGGAGCTTGTGCCCGGCGGGGCATTGACCTTTGCTTTTTTGACCCGTATGGCAGATTTCAGGCCCGCACCGTGGGGGAAGAACGCGGCAATGTGCTGCTGCGTCAGACACAGTACCGCGTGTCGGATGACCCGGCCCAGAGCTGTCGCTATGCCCGGAGCTTTATCATTGGTAAAGTGTATAACGCACGCTGGGTGCTAGAACGCGCAACCCGCGATCATCCCCAGCGTGTCCCGGTCGAAAAACTGAAACGCACCTCCACCCAGCTGGCCGCCGCGCTGCCGCTGATACAGACCAGCGATGATCCGAAACAGCTGCGCGGCCTGGAAGGCGAGGCAGCCCAGCGCTACTTTGACTGCCTGAATGACCTGATTCTGCAGCAAAAGCAGGATTTTGTGTTTGAGGGCCGCAGCCGCCGTCCACCGCTGGACAATGTGAATGCGCTGCTTTCGTTTGCCTACAGCATGCTGGCGCGGGAGTGTGCATCCGCCTTGACCGCTGTGGGCCTGGACCCTTATGTTGGCTTTATGCACCGCCCGCGCCCCGGCCGCAAAAGTCTGGCACTTGACCTGATGGAAGAACTGCGGGCGGTTTATGCAGACCGGCTGGTCATCAGCTGCATCAATCAAAAGATCATCACGGCAAAACACCTGCAAAAACAGGAAAATGGTGCCGTACTGCTGACGGATGATGGCCGCAAAGCTTTCCTGACCGCATGGCAGAACAAAAAGAAGGAAGAGATCACCCATCCGTTTTTGAAAGAAAAACTGCCCTGGGGGCTGGTGCCCTATGTTCAAGCGCTTTTGTTGGCCCATGCTCTGCGCGGCGACCTGGAAGTGTACCCACCGTTTTTCTGGAAGTGAGGTGCCGTTATGTTGGTGCTTGTAACCTATGATGTCAACACCGAAACAGCCGCCGGTCGTCGCAGGCTGCGCAAAGTAGCAAAAGTCTGTGTAGACTACGGCCAGCGGGTGCAAAACTCCGTATTTGAGTGCCTGCTGGATGCCGCGCAATACACGATGTTCAAAGCAAAATTGACCGAACTGATTGATTCGGAATCGGACAGCCTGCGCTTTTATCAACTGGGAAACCATTACAAAAGCAAAGTCGAGCATGTGGGTCTGCACCCGGATTTTGATCAGGATGGAATCTTGTTTGCTTAGTGCGAGGGGAAGGCAATCATAAAATTCCCGGTTCCTTCGCACCAGAAAATATGGAAAAAACAGGGGCAGAAAGGGTCAAATACAGCCTTGCCTGTCAGCATGAAGATGCAATCTCCATAAAATTTGTTTCATATGCGCAAAAGTGCCCCACTGTTTTGTGCACTTTTGCTGTCGCTCTCCGCAAGGAGAGCGTGGATAGAAATCGCTCATGGACCGGTACAGGGCAGTATTTGCTTTTGGTCGCTCTCCGCAAGGAGAGCGTGGATAGAAATTGGGGGCTGCCTTTGGGCACCGGGGATTAACTTGTCGCTCTCCGCAAGGAGAGCGTGGATAGAAATATATACACCCATATAGTGTGTATGCCCTTTGGGGGTCGCTCTCCGCAAGGAGAGCGTGGATAGAAATGGTAATGGCGGTTGTGTTTTTTGTCACGACCGTATTGTCGCTCTCCGCAAGGAGAGCGTGGATAGAAATCCCCAACCGCATATATTTTTGTGCAATCTGCTATTGTCGCTCTCCGCAAGGAGAGCGTGGATAGAAATGGGGTACGGGTAGTTTTGCCTGCCACCACGTTTGTCGCTCTCCGCAAGGAGAGCGTGGATAGAAATATCTTTTCCGCAAATTCCTCGCGGGCCCCGCCCAGTCGCTCTCCGCAAGGAGAGCGTGGATAGAAATGCATACAATACGCCGTTTATGGCATCTGATTTTTGTCGCTCTCCGCAAGGAGAGCGTGGATAGAAATGGCAAGGTGCAGGAGTATGCCGCGACGGTAGGCGGTCGCTCTCCGCAAGGAGAGCGTGGATAGAAATCGTTATCAAGAATAACAAGGAATACAGGCGTGTTGTCGCTCTCCGCAAGGAGAGCGTGGATAGAAATTACTTTCCGGCCCTGTGCAGTATATCGGTGCAAAAGTCGCTCTCCGCAAGGAGAGCGTGGATAGAAATCATGTTATGCACCCATTGTTTCAAGTCGCCGGAATGTCGCTCTCCGCAAGGAGAGCGTGGATAGAAATAACGGGAACAACGGGAAAATCAAACAAAGCAATGGTCGCTCTCCGCAAGGAGAGCGTGGATAGAAATTATACAGCCCCGCGCGTGCGATGCTTACGGGCATCGGTCGCTCTCCGCAAGGAGAGCGTGGATAGAAATACATATGGGCGTTGCGTCTTGCGTATTGTGTCGGTCGCTCTCCGCAAGGAGAGCGTGGATAGAAATTCAAACAACCTGTGGTACGGCCGCAGGATGGCCGCCGTCGCTCTCCGCAAGGAGAGCGTGGATAGAAATAGATTCAAACCTGCTGCCAAATGGGCACCCTGCGTCGCTCTCCGCAAGGAGAGCGTGGATAGAAATACGCGGCGGCGAATCGTGCTTTCGGAAAAGCCCGCCGTCGCTCTCCGCAAGGAGAGCGTGGATAGAAATTTATTAGAACTCTTGTCTTGGGGGGCTGGGGGCGTCGCTCTCCGCAAGGAGAGCGTGGATAGAAATTGTGTCGGATTCTCTTCCGGCGCTAAAGCTGATAGGTCGCTCTCCGCAAGGAGAGCGTGGATAGAAATGGACGGATCGCACCACGGCGGCATTGACACCAAGCAGTCGCTCTCCGCAAGGAGAGCGTGGATAGAAATAACAAAATGTGGGGCAAAACTATATCGCGGGCGAGTCGCTCTCCGCAAGGAGAGCGTGGATAGAAATACGGTCAGCACCAGCGTGATATGCCGGCGGATCGAAGTCGCTCTCCGCAAGGAGAGCGTGGATAGAAATACCTATACACCGGCAACGCGGTTTTGGAACTTTCCGTCGCTCTCCGCAAGGAGAGCGTGGATAGAAATTGGAGGGTGATGATGAGCGCACAGCGGACAACCGTCGCTCTCCGCAAGGAGAGCGTGGATAGAAATGTCATAAATGCAGATTTTGCAATCCTCTGCGCTAAGTCGCTCTCCGCAAGGAGAGCGTGGATAGAAATTCCGCCACACCCGCGGCAGCGACCTGCGCGTGGCGTCGCTCTCCGCAAGGAGAGCGTGGATAGAAATGCGTTGACCTCGTCACTGATAAGACGTTCTTTTTGTCGCTCTCCGCAAGGAGAGCGTGGATAGAAATGCCGATAGGCTCAAACGCCCGCATTGGGTAAAGGCGTCGCTCTCCGCAAGGAGAGCGTGGATAGAAATATCTAAGCAACACCCCCGAATCGGGCGGGTTGTTTGTCGCTCTCCGCAAGGAGAGCGTGGATAGAAATGGTGGTTGACTTTCCGCTTGAGGAATTCGCCGCGGTCGCTCTCCGCAAGGAGAGCGTGGATAGAAATGGGTATATCAACAGTGAAGCGAAATAAAGGGTGTGGTCGCTCTCCGCAAGGAGAGCGTGGATAGAAATCGCCTGTCCAACTGATTTGTGTTGTTCCAGCGCCCGTCGCTCTCCGCAAGGAGAGCGTGGATAGAAATGACTGCAAACCGCAGAAATACTACAAATCAGGTGGTCGCTCTCCGCAAGGAGAGCGTGGATAGAAATAGCAGTTCCGGGCAAATTTTCAGGGAGACCCCAAGGTCGCTCTCCGCAAGGAGAGCGTGGATAGAAATTACCAGCAGGCGCAGCTTGTCAACGGCGTGCAGAGTCGCTCTCCGCAAGGAGAGCGTGGATAGAAATAGGGAGACCCCAAGAAAGAAGTAGAAAAGCTGTTGTCGCTCTCCGCAAGGAGAGCGTGGATAGAAATTCGTAAGCAGGCCAGCGTCGGAACTCTGCATACCGTCGCTCTCCGCAAGGAGAGCGTGGATAGAAATCGACCACTGCCACCCGTTCTCCCTGTTGATGCGGGTCGCTCTCCGCAAGGAGAGCGTGGATAGAAATGCGCTTGTTACTGTTCCGGCAGTCTGATTTGCAGTCGCTCTCCGCAAGGAGAGCGTGGATAGAAATTTTTTGGCCATGCTGTCAAAATCTTTGTACCAAAAGTCGCTCTCCGCAAGGAGAGCGTGGATAGAAATTGCCAGACCTTGAATTACATGATCGACCAGTCCACGTCGCTCTCCGCAAGGAGAGCGTGGATAGAAATTGCGCTATGGTTCGCATAGTTTCCATAAATGTGACATGTCGCTCTCCGCAAGGAGAGCGTGGATAGAAATTTTTGATGTCTATATCATATCACCGTTAACGGTTGTGTCGCTCTCCGCAAGGAGAGCGTGGATAGAAATCATACAACCGCAGCACGGGGGAGTATCACCCACGTCGCTCTCCGCAAGGAGAGCGTGGATAGAAATAAGTCGTTGGGTTACATCAGCGATGCCGGCTTGGTCGCTCTCCGCAAGGAGAGCGTGGATAGAAATAGTTACAGAATCAACGGGAAAGTCCTCTTCGAGGACGTCGCTCTCCGCAAGGAGAGCGTGGATAGAAATAAAAAGGTCGTAGAAAAGTCGTGTGAATTTGAGGTCGCTCTCCGCAAGGAGAGCGTGGATAGAAATGCAGTAGCCCATCTTGAGGCCGTGAAGGTCGTAGGTCGCTCTCCGCAAGGAGAGCGTGGATAGAAATGATGCTGCGCGGGGAAGGCTTGATACTGTCGGGAAGTCGCTCTCCGCAAGGAGAGCGTGGATAGAAATAAATAACGGGCCTTACTCGGGCGCTCGCGCCCTCGGGTCGCTCTCCGCAAGGAGAGCGTGGATAGAAATCGGAAAAATTCACGCCAAAAATAGCCTGACTGGTGTCGCTCTCCGCAAGGAGAGCGTGGATAGAAATAAGCCCGAAGTTAGAGATTGGTTTAAGCTCCAGCGTCGCTCTCCGCAAGGAGAACGTGGATAGAAATTCCCGCACGGCGGCAAGCACGTTCTCCAAAACCGTCGCTCTCCGCAAGGAGAGCGTGGATAGAAATACGAGACCCCCGAACAGGCAGCAACAGAGACCGGTCGCTCTCCGCAAGGAGAGCGTGGATAGAAATCTCGTAATTCACATCAGGGTTTGCGCGGGGCACAACGTCGCTCTCCGCAAGGAGAGCGTGGAATGTTTCTCTTTCTGACTGTTCAGGGTGGTTTTGTTCATGCGGATATCCGCTTTAATTTTAAAAATTGCTATAGTAAAAAACTCTCGCATAAAATAATATAAACATATTATATTATCTACTTGACAAGGTACCCCGGCGGGGTATATAGTGAATATACCCCGCCGGGGTACCTTGCATGTGATGGGAGGGTAACATAATGCAGGAAAACGAAAAGAAGGAACCGTGTTGCTGCTGTGCACACAAAACAAAGCATCGCAGTGAAGAAGAGTATAAAAGCCTGGTCCACAGACTGAACCGGATCGAAGGGCAGATCCGGGGCATCCGTGGGATGGTGGAAAACGAAGCGTATTGTCCGGATATTCTGGTGCAGTCGGCGGCGGTAACGGCGGCGATGAATGCGTTCAACCGTGAGCTGCTGGCAAACCATATCCGCACCTGTGTGGCGGATGATATCCGTGCCGGGAATGACGAAGTTGTGGATGAGCTGCTGAAAACACTGCAGAAACTGATGAAATAAGCATTGCCTGCACAAAATAGCAGAAGCAGAACATGAAATAAATGCACGAGTGTTTGAGCCAGCAAAAATGCCATGCCAGTGCCCAGTACGATTGTTTTTCTGTTCACAAACATCGGTAAAAGTTTGTGTAACATTACCAGAGCCATGAATAAATGCCAGTCATTCCCTGTGAGAGGGTGTGGATAGAAATGCCGCATCGGCCTTGGTTGCCCCCAACGTATCGCTTTCCGCAAGGAGAGTGTGGATAGAAATGGTAACCTCAATAATACGTCGAATTGCAGGCTAGCCGCTTACCAAAAGGGGAGTGAGGATAGAAACAACTCAAACATCAACAACCCGTGTTCAAACACCAAAGCGAAACCACTCACCAATCATCACACAGGAATTATAGAATCACTACCGCAAAAGAGAGAAAACAGGAGGAAAGAAGTGGAACAATATAACGTAACCGGGATGAGCTGCGCCGCGTGCAGTGCCCGGGTGGAAAAAGCCGTCAGCAAAGTGCCGGGCGTAACATCCTGCTCGGTCAGCCTGCTGACCAACTCAATGGGTGTGGAGGGCTCCGCCGCTCCGGCAGATATTGTGGCCGCAGTGGAAGCCGCAGGCTATGGCGCAAGCCCTAAAAACGCTGCCGCCCAGTCCGCCGCGCCGTCAGCAGATGCCTTAAAAGATACCGAGACCCCGCGCCTCAAACGCCGCCTGATTGCCTCGCTGATCTTCTGGGTGGTGCTGATGTACTTCTCCATGGGGCACATGCTATGGAACTGGCCGCTGCCGGGCTTTATGCAGGGCAACCATGTGGCAATGGGTATTTTACAGATGCTGCTCACCATTATCATCATGGTCATCAACCAAAAGTTCTTTATCAGCGGCTTTAAGGCGCTGTGGAACCGTGCCCCCAATATGGATACCCTGGTATCCCTTGGCGCTACCGCGGCCTTTGGCTACAGCACTTACGCTCTGTTTGCCATGACGGTGGCCCAGGTGCAGGGGGATGCCATGGCCGTGATGGGCTATATGGAGGAGTTTTATTTTGAATCCGCCGCAACCATCCTGACCCTGATCACGGTGGGCAAAACGTTGGAAGCCCGCTCCAAGGGCAAGACCACCGATGCCCTGAAAGGCCTGATGAACCTGGCCCCCAAAACCGCAACGCTGCTGCGCAATGGGGCGGAAGTTACCGTTCCCATCGAACAGGTGCAGCAGGGCGATGTGTTTGTGGTGCGTCCCGGCGAGAATATCCCCGTTGACGGCGTGGTGCTGGAAGGCAGCAGCGCGGTGAACGAATCGGCCCTGACCGGAGAGAGCATCCCGGTGGATAAGGCCGAAGGCGACAGCGTGAGCGCCGCAACCCTGAACCAATCCGGCTTTTTGCGCTGCCGTGCCACCCGCGTGGGTCAGGATACCACGCTGGCTCAGATCATCCAGATGGTCAGCGATGCCGCAGCCACCAAGGCACCCATTGCCAAAATTGCAGACCGTGTCTCCGGTGTGTTTGTGCCGGTGGTGATCACGCTGGCCGTTATCACCACCGTCGTGTGGCTGCTGGCAGGGCAGACGGTCGGTTTTGCCTTGGCCCGCGGTATTTCAGTGCTGGTCATCAGCTGCCCCTGCGCGCTGGGCCTGGCAACGCCGGTTGCCATTATGGTTGGCAATGGTGTGGGTGCTAAAAACGGCATTCTCTTTAAAACCGCGGTTTCGCTGGAGCAGACCGGTAAAACCGAGATCGTTGCCCTGGATAAAACTGGCACCATCACCAGCGGCGAGCCGCGCGTGACGGATATCCTGCCCGCAGACGGTGTGACGGAGCAGGTACTGATGAGCCTTGCCGCTGCCTTGGAGCAGAAGAGTGAACACCCGCTGGCCCGCGCTGTGCTGCAAAAGGCACAGGAGGATAACCTGACCCCCGCCGAGGTGGCAGATTTCCAGGCTCTGCCCGGTAACGGCCTGACGGCTGTGCTGAACGGCAGTACCCTGTACGGCGGCAACGCCAAGCTGATGCAGACCCTTGGCGTGGCGGTGCCGCAAAAGATGGCATCCAGCGCCGAAGCACTGGCCGCCCAGGGTAAAACCCCGCTGTTCTTTGCCAAGGATGGCATCATGCAGGGCGTTATCGCGGTGGCGGACGTCATCAAGGAGGACAGCCCGCAGGCTGTGCGTGAACTGCAGGGCATGGGCATCCGTGTTGTGATGCTGACCGGCGATAACGAGCGCACCGCCAAAGCCATTGGTGCACAGGCCGGTGTGGACGAAGTGATTGCCGGTGTGCTGCCCGATGGCAAGGAAGCTGTGATCCGCAGCCTGAAAAACAAGGGCCGCGTGGCCATGGTGGGCGATGGCATCAACGATGCACCGGCCCTGACCCGCGCGGATGTCGGTATTGCCATTGGTGCCGGTACGGATGTTGCGATTGACGCCGCTGACGTTGTGCTGATGAAGAGCCGCCTGAGCGATGTGCCCGCCGCCATCCGCCTGAGCCGCGCTACTCTGCACAATATCCACGAAAACCTGTTCTGGGCCTTTGCCTACAATGTGTTGGGCATCCCCCTGGCGGCAGGTGTCTTTATCCCGCTGCTGCACTGGCAGATGAACCCGATGTACGGCGCTGCGGCCATGAGCCTGTCCAGCTTCTGCGTGGTTTCCAACGCACTGCGGCTGAACCTGTTCGATATTCGCAGCACCAAACATGACCATAAACGCAAAACACACAAAACAAGCAAAAAGGAGAACACGACCATGAATAAGACCATTAAAATTGAAGGCATGATGTGCGGCCATTGCGAAGCAACCGTGAAAAAGGCACTGGAAGCGCTGGACGGTGTTTCCGCCGCCGAAGTAAGCCACACCGCCGGTACCGCTGTTGTAACGCTGGATAAGCCGGTGGATGACACTGTGCTGAAAAAAGCCGTTGAGGACAAAGATTATACCGTGACCGGCATTGAATAATCCCGGCTCAAAAGCAAAGGAATAAGCATGAAAGCGCCCGTACGCTGCCTTGCAGCAGGCGGGCACTTTTTTGTTGTGGCCCCGCGGTAAAACAGAAAAGCTGAAAAAACATTTTGATATGCATTCTAATATTGTTTGCGAAAATCATAACAGAAGTATAACAAAACAATATGATTTGGCCAGTTGCACTTGCACTATAGTGGATAATATTATACAATCTACATAAAAGATGGGGGCGCCCGTCTTACCCAGCCAACACGAGGGGGCAACACAGATGTATATCAATTTTGGTTCCATCAACAGCCGCCAGGCTGCGGACGGCAGCTGTACTGCACCACTTACAGTGGATTCCTGCGGAACATGCCGATTGAAAAAGCACGCCAGCCTGCCAACTATTACGCGGTATGATGAAAATGCGTATCAGCTGTTTTATATCGCTGCGGGCAAGGCGCACTTCTGGTTTGATGATGCCGAGCATGTGGTAACAGCGGGTCATATGGTGCTGTACCGCCCGCAGGAAGAGCGCCGCTATATCTACTATCTTGAGGACCACCCGGAGGTGTTCTGGGTCTATTTTTCCGGCAGCGAGGCCGCTGCAGTGCTGCAGGCGCATGAGATTCCGCTGGATGGCCATGTGTTTTACAGCGGCATTATGCCGGAGTACAAAAATACTTTCCGCCGCATGATCCAGGAATTGCAGCTCTGCCAGTACGCCTATCGGGATTATACGGCCGGGCTGTTCCAGATGATGCTGGTGCTGGTCAGCCGCCAGCGGCAGGAACGGCGGTCGATCAACGGCACCACGCGGGAGCAGATCGAAGCCGCAGCCGCCTATTTTAACGAGAATTATACTGCCCGCATCAATGTGGATGAATACGCCGAGTCCCTGCACATGAGCACGGCATGGTTCATCCGTAGCTTCAAACAGTATGTGGGCTTGTCGCCCGCACGGTATATCCAGTCGCTGCGTATCGTCAATGCACAGCGCTTGCTGGAACGCACCAAATACAGCATCGGTGAAGTTTCCGAGATCGTCGGGTATGATAACCCGCTGTATTTCAGCCGTGTGTTCAAAAAGGAAACCGGGCTTTCCCCCGCGCAGTACCGCAAAGCGGAGCGGGCAGGCGAACAGCCGTCCGACCCGCAGGAAGAGGACGCCTGCACCCCCAATATCGACAAAAACCGCAATTCATAGTATAATACCCCCATACACTTTGGTATGGGGGCTTTTTATGTTTGCAGCAGCAATTTGTGTCAGCATCCTGTTGGGGGTGCTGGTTTGGGCACTGCCGGGGCGGCTGTGCGACCGCAGGGCAACCCATGCGGATGTACTGGCCGGGCCGGGCATTGTGCTGGCAGTGTGGATCATCGCAGCATGTGTGTTTGCCCAGCCGGGGCTGGCGCAGGGGTTTGATCTGTTCCGCCTGCTGGCCATCAATGGGGCGGCACTGTGGGCCTGCGGCACTGTGTTGTTACTCCGCCTGCGCAGCGGGCGGCGGTACCGCACACTTTGGACGGCTGCTGCGCTGCTGATTGCCGCCATCGGCCTGGAAGTATTCGTGGGCAACGCACCCTATTTTGCAACCCACGGCTACCAGCCCGTTGACCTGCGCGCCTATTTGCAGGATGCCCCGGCGGATGGGGAGCCGATTGCTTTGAACGATGAGCACAGTACCCTTACCTTTACCGGCATCCATCAGCCGCTGTATAACGTTGCGCTGGATGGCGTTGTCTACCAGTATGACGGCAACTATCCGCAGGATCAGAACCCGCTGTTTATCCTGTGGGTGTCCGGTACCGACGAAGCCAGCACCGCCCCGCGCCAGAGCTGGCAGTGGCAGGCGGCCCCGCGAGCGGCACGCAGCCTGGTGCGCACGCTGGATTTTTCTGGCGCGGTGGATACCCTGACCCTGCAAGCGGAGGGCTATAGCGGAGAGTACCGCAGTTATGACCTGAACTATACCGTGCAGGCGGTTCTGGCCAATGTACCCCGCCCGATGGATTTCTCGCTGCTGCGGCTGGCAGTGGTGTATCTGGCACTGCTGGCCTTGTGGGGGGTGCGCCCCGGCGCTGCCGCGTGGCACGAAGCCTACCTGACCCACCGCGCCAAATACCGCCCGGCGGTGCTGGTGCTGGGCTGCATGCTCTGCCTGCTGGCCGCAGCGGCCCCCTTTGCCGATGCCCGCAACTCCGGCGTGGCGACCTCGTTTTATAATGTCGAAAACTGGGACGGCGAAAGCCGCATCACCTTCACCCAGCATATCAGCGATTGGCAGAATGATTCTGCTGCGCAGTACGGCGCTCTGGCCCACAGCCTGCTGAATGGCCGCCTGGATCTGCAGCGCGACCCGCCCGCCGCCATGGCGGAGATGCAGAACCCTTACGATACCGCCGCCCGTCAGAGCGCGGCCCCGGATGCTTTGTGGGATGTTGCTTATTATCAGGGGCGGTACTATGTTTACTTTGGCATTGTGCCGTGCCTGCTGTTCCAGCTGCCGTTTGAGCTGCTGACCGGCGTACCGGACCTGCCGCCCAGCTTGGCCATGATCGTGATGGCCTGGCTGCTGATTTTGGCAGTGTTTGGTTTGGTGCGGCAGGCTGCGCAGCGCTGGTTCCCGTCCGCCTCAGCGGCGGCCTGCCTGCTGGCTGCGGCGGGCATTGCGGGCGGTAGCCAGGTGTACTACCTGCTGCTGCGCCCCTCGGTGTATGAATACGCCATCCTGTGCGGCGCGGCATTTGTGCTGCTGGCCCTGTGGCAGTGGCTGTGCGCCGCCAACACCCCGGTGCAGCACCATGGCAAAATCATGCTGCACATGGCGCTTGGCAGCCTGTGCATGGCGCTGGTGGCGGGATGCCGCCCCCAGATGGAGCTGTTTGCCGTGCTCTGCCTGCCGATCTTCTGGCCGCAGTATATCCGGCAAAAACGCTTGCGCAGCAAGCAGGGAATAACCGAAGCCATCGCCTTTGTTCTGCCGGTTATTCTGGTAGCCCTGGGGCTGATGGCCTACAATGCCGCGCGGTTCGGCTCGCCGTTTGATTTTGGCGCCAATTACAACCTGACCAGCAACGATATGACCCACCGCGGCTTCCGCATTGGGCGGCTGGCCTCGGCGTTGTTCACCTATTTCCTGTCCCTGCCGGTGGTGCAGGCGGTGTTCCCCTACCTGGCGGGTACCAAAATGCAGACAAACTTTATGGGTATGACCATTACCGAAGTATTTTACGGCGGTGCCCTGGTCAGCCTGCCGCTGCTGTGGGCCTTTGCGGCCCTGCCTTTGCTGCGCCGCCGTATGGCAAGGCAGAAAGACCTGCGCGCCATGGTGCTGCTGCCCGTGCTGCTGGCTGTTATTCTGGCCGCGTTGGACTGCCAGATGGCCGGTGTGCTCTACCGCTATCTCAGCGACTATTTAACCCCGCTGCTGTTCGCCGCCGCATTGGTCTGGCTGTGGGCCGAAAGCGCCCTTGCCCCGCGTGTGCAGGCCGCCGCATCGGGCAGCATCTTGCATACCGTGCAGCACATGCTGCAGGGGGCGATGCTGGCAGCTGTTGCCGTGGGGATCTGTTACAGCTTCTGTGTCTACTTTGCTGCGGAACCGGGCCTTCTGGGCCAGAATCCCGCGCTGTACCAGAATGTCAGCCGTCTGGTGCAGTTCTGGCTGTAAAATCAGGGCGAAAACAAAATTCAGCAAAATTCAAATTAGATAAAATAAAAGCATATGCCCCATGTCAGCCGGGAAAATCCGGCCAGTCAGGAGAGCATGTGCTTTTTCTTTTTATATGGGCATTCTGTATGGATCGTTTTCGGATGGAATAAATATAAGGCAACACCGCACAATTCCCGCCTCGCTCGCCGTATCGGCACTTAGAATTATGCGGTATTGCCATAAAAAATCCTGCAAACAGGATAGCGGCCCCGTTTGCAGGCCATTCAGCTCAAAATTTAATAGGTGATGATCACGCCCTGGTCCTGTGCGTAAAAGCTGCACAGACCGCTGCAGGGCACAATATCCACCCGCGCATCCGGCCATTTGGCGTGGATGCCGTGTTCCAACAGGTTAGCGGCGTTCTGGTTGTTGCACTCGCTGATCAGCACCGGGCGCACACCATCGTAACCGTCCTCGTCCATCTGTTCCAAAATCTTGGCAAGCACCCGCGCTTCGCCGCGCGTCTTAAAGAAAAAGTCGATTGTGCCATCTTCGGTGCGGCGGCCCAAAACGCGCATGTTCAGCCGCCCGGCAATAAAGCCCACCACGCGGCTGACCCGCCCGGCTTTGGCAAGGTTATCAAAGCTGGCCAGAGCAAACATAATGTGCCCTTTCTGTGCCCAGTTGGCCAGTTCAATGCAGATGGTATCAAAGTTGGTTCCTATCCGGATCAGCTTGTTGGCCAGCTCTGCTGCACCGGCCAGCGCGCCGGAACAGCTCAGGGTATCCAACACAAAAATCTGCTTTTCGGGGTGTTCTTCCAGCACCATCTCCCGCGCGGCCAGCGCGGCGTTGTAGCTGCCCGAAAGATTATGGCTGATGGTCAGCGCAATGCTTTTGTCCGCCATCAAAAACAGCTCGGCCCATTCTTCCGGGCTGGGGCAGGCGGTGGCGCTGGCGCCGTTATAATCCGTCATGGCCTGCAGCATGGCTTGGGTGTTCAGGGTGGGCAAGTCCACAAACTCGCGCTCGCCAACGCGAATCTTGAATGGAACCAATGCAAACTGAACCCCCGGTGCAGTGTCCGGCAGGGTACGGATCTCACAAGAAGAGTCCGATGCGATCATCCATTCCATAAAAATTCCTCCTGTAACGCAGGCAAAAAGCTGCGCAATCAGCCGGAACAATCCGGCATTTTTTTGGCGCGCTCGTGGCCGCCGTGCCGCGGCGGGGCCAACCCCCAGGCCGCGGATACTATTTTCTAATTCTATTATACGGGCCGCCCAACAAAGCGTCAAGCAAGAAAAAACAGCAAGTGTAAAAATTAGCGCCTTTTCCCGGCGGGCTATTGCGCCAATGTGTACAGCGGGGTATAATATCTATGGCAACACCGCACAATTCCCGCCTTGCGGCTTAAGCACCGCTCCGGCAGCTGCGGCACGGCATCTGCGTTGCCAAAATGCTCGATAAGACATCCAGTATTATCTGCGCTTTTGGCTTGGCATCTGCCGCACCTCGCTCGCCGTATCGGCACTTAGAATTATGCGGTATTGCCCTATATCTGTTGCTTTTGCCCTCCGGCGCGCCGGGGCTGCTGATAAAAGGAGAAAATAAACCCTATGGCTGATTATTACCACTACCGCCAAAAGATAGAAAAACAGCGCCGCCGCCGCAACGCGGTAGTTGCCCTGATGGTGGTGCTGATCATACTGTGTGCAGCTGCAGGCTTTTTCTGGATGTCCCGCCACAACCAGCAGGCGAACACCCCCCAGGCGGAGCCTACCATGCCCACAGCGGAAACTGCTGCCACGGCAACCCCGGAGCAGCCCGAACCCACCGCTCAAACGCCGGGTAACCCCCAGCGCCTGCTTCCCGCCGTGGATAACGCCGCGTGGGATACAGCCACCCCGGTGGAACAGACCATAGATCTGGAGTACCTGAACACCGATTCCCGCATGGCCGCCCTGCCTGCCCTTGGCACCGTGGAGCGCAGCCACTTTGACACCGTTACTTTTTTGGGCGACAGCATTACCGAGGGCATGGAGTGTTACGCCACCGGCTACCAGAACGCCCATGTGCGCGCCTACCGTGGCGCCGGTCCGGAAAGTGTTGTCTATAACACCACCGTCAAGGATCACATCCGCAATGTGCAGGAACCGGCCTTTGACGCCGTGGTGGAGACCCAGCCCGATGCGCTGTATATCCTGTTCGGCACCAACACCCTGGTCAACGGCAGCGAGGATACCGCCACCAAGTTCATCACCTATTATGAAAAAATGATCGACATGTTCCACGAAAGCCTGCCGAACGTGCCGATCTATGTGCAGTCCATCCCCGGCGTTCAGGAATGGGTCAAGGATTCCAAGCCCGGCTTGCAGAATGACCGCATCAAGCTGGTCAACAACCTGCTGGCCAATATGGCGCTGCGCAAAGGCTGCTACTTTGTCAATATTGCCGAAGCCCTGAATCAGCCCGATGGCAGCCAGATTGACGAATACGAAGCCGATGGCATCCACATGCAGCCGGTAGGCTATACCGCCTGGTGCAACTACCTGGCAACCCATACGGCATGGGATCGCCGCAACACCTATGCGGGCGAAAATCCGCTCTATATCCTGGGCAGCTGATGCTGCCCGCGCCTTTATGCGGCATCAACAACATAAGCACAACAAATGCACTGCCAACCCCCGTTTTGCTGCGGGGCAAGGCAGTGCATTTTGTTCTATTTGCATAGAAAAAACGGCGGGATATTTCGCGGTATTAAATCGTTTTTTGTCTAGTTTAACAAGGATTCCTGCAAATGTGTGTCAATTTTACACAAATCGACCCAGCAACTTACGAAAATTTTAGCGCTTTATTACAGAAATCTCTTGAAATTCCGCTGCAAAACAGGTAATATAAATATAGCAAAAACAAATTGGGTGCAGTTTATGCCGGAACAGGCAGCAGGAACAGGAATTCGTGCTGTTCTTTGTATCATCGGCGCATAGCCTGCCTCAATCAGAGGTGTTTCCGGAAACCTGGGGCAACACCGCACAATTCCCGCCTGACGGCTTAAGCACCGCTCCGGCGGCTGCGGCACGGCATCTGCGTTGCCAAAATGCTCGATAAGACA